>NZ_JBEAIJ010000005.1:0-222341 GCF_040065315.1 Klebsiella sp. CN_Kp100 | reverse complement strand
TGTTTGTGTGAAGTGATTCACATCTGCCGTGTCAGTGGGAGCGCATTATAGGGAGTTATTTTGCGGTGACAAGCGGTAAAATGCATTTTTATTTCAACCGCTCATCTTTTATACATAACGCCTATTTCTGCCGCTTTTTAATCGCATCCGGCAGGTCTGCCAGGCTGTTTAGCACCCAATCGGCAGCACTTTCCGCTTCTGGAGTGACGGGTTTACCGGTGCGTACCAATACTTTCGTGCCAACTTCCGCCGCTAAGGCCGCCTGCATATCTTCAATTTTATCGCCCACCATATATGAGGCCGCCATATCAATGTGCAGGTAGTCGCGCGCCGAGATGAGCATTCCCGGATGCGGTTTACGGCAGTCGCAGGTCTGGCGAAACTCTTCAACGGTTCCCTGCGGATGGTGAGGACAATAATAGATGCCATCCAGGTCAACGCCGCGATCGGCCAGCGACCAGTCCATCCACTCCGTCAGCGTTTCAAACTGCTCTTCAGTAAACTTGCCGCGGGCGATACCGGACTGGTTGGTCACCAGCACCAGCGCATAGCCCATCTCCTTTAATTGACGCATCGCGTCAATGACGCCATCGATAAATTCAAAATTGTCGATTTCATGGACGTATCCGTGATCGACATTAATCGTGCCATCACGGTCAAGAAAAATTGCGGGTACTGACATTGCCACCGGTTTGCTCCTGATAAAGGCTAATTCGCCTAGTATCGCATGTTTCCGGACGCAAGAAAGTGCTCATTATACAGAGTCAGATTGATTTAGACGTCTGGATGCCTTAACATCCATTTCATTGACAGGCATCGCCTGGACACGGCAGAAGAAAATGCCACGGCAAACGGCTAAATGATAATAAATAACTGATGATTAAACTTTCGAATATCACCAAAGTGTTCCAGCAGGGGAACCGCAGCATACAGGCGCTGAACGATGTCAGCCTGCATGTTCCTGCCGGACAAATTTATGGCGTCATCGGCGCTTCCGGCGCGGGTAAAAGTACGTTAATCCGCTGCGTTAACCTGCTTGAACGTCCAACGCAGGGCAGCGTCCAGGTCGACGGCCAGGAGCTGACGGCGCTTTCAGAAAAAGAGCTGACTCGCGCTCGCCGCCAGATTGGCATGATTTTCCAGCACTTTAACCTGCTTGCCTCACGTACCGTGTTCGGTAACGTGGCGTTGCCTCTGGAGCTCGACAATACCTCTAAAGATGAAATCAAGCGTCGGGTGACCGAGCTGCTGGATCTCGTCGGTCTGGGAGATAAACACGATAGCTATCCGGCGAATCTCTCCGGCGGGCAAAAGCAGCGCGTGGCCATCGCCCGTGCGCTGGCGAGCAATCCAAAAGTCCTGCTCTGCGACGAAGCCACCAGCGCGCTGGACCCGGCCACTACGCGTTCGATTCTGGAACTGCTGAAGGATATCAACCGTCGCCTGGGCCTGACGATTTTGCTGATTACCCACGAAATGGATGTCGTTAAACGCATCTGTGATTGCGTTGCCGTTATCAGCAACGGCCAGCTTATTGAGCAGGATACGGTG
Source organism: Klebsiella sp. CN_Kp100 (assembly GCF_040065315.1). Classification (NCBI taxonomy): domain Bacteria; kingdom Pseudomonadati; phylum Pseudomonadota; class Gammaproteobacteria; order Enterobacterales; family Enterobacteriaceae; genus Klebsiella; species Klebsiella sp. CN_Kp100. The sequence continues at coordinate 220,790 of NZ_JBEAIJ010000005.1, read as the reverse complement.
AGCGAGGTGTTCTCTCATCCCAAAACGCCTCTGGCGCAGCAGTTTATCCAGTCAACGCTGCACCTTGATATCCCGGATGATTATCAGGCCCGCCTTAAACCTGAGGCTCTTGCCGATAGCGTGCCTATGCTGCGCATGGAGTTTACCGGTCATTCCGTAGATGCCCCGCTGCTTTCGGAGACTGCCCGTCGTTTTAATGTGAATAACAACATTATTAGCGCGCAGATGGATTACGCGGGCGGCGTCAAGTTCGGCATCATGCTGACCGAGATGCACGGCTCGCAGGAAGATACCCAGGCCGCGATCGCCTGGTTGCAGGAACATCATGTAAAAGTAGAGGTACTGGGATATGTCTGAACCAATGATCTGGCTGCTGGTTCGCGGCGTATGGGAAACGCTGGCCATGACGTTTGTCTCCGGCTTCTTCGGTTTTGTTCTTGGCCTGCCGGTCGGCGTGCTGCTGTACGTCACCCGTCCCGGGCAAATTGTCGCTAATGCGAAGCTCTACCGCACGCTTTCGGCGGTGGTGAACATTTTCCGTTCGATTCCTTTTATTATCCTGCTGGTGTGGATGATCCCATTCACTCGCGTGATTGTTGGCACGTCGATTGGCCTGCAGGCTGCCATTGTCCCGCTGACGGTTGGCGCCGCGCCGTTTATCGCCCGCATGGTGGAAAACGCCCTGCTGGAGATCCCAACCGGCCTTATCGAAGCATCCCGCGCGATGGGCGCAACGCCGATGCAGATCGTGCGTAAGGTTCTTCTGCCGGAAGCGCTTCCGGGTCTGGTGAATGCGGCAACGATTACCCTTATCACGCTGGTTGGCTATTCCGCCATGGGCGGTGCCGTCGGTGCCGGCGGCCTGGGACAGATTGGCTATCAGTACGGTTATATCGGCTACAATGCAACGGTAATGAATACCGTGCTGGTGTTGCTGGTTATTCTGGTTTATTTAATTCAATTCTCTGGCGATCGTATCGTCCGGGCTGTGACTCACAAATAACATCACACACAATACAGAATCTTACAGGAAGGAAATAACATGGCCTTTAATTTCAAAACCTTTGCGGCAGTCGGCGCGTTAATCGGTTCTTTGGCGCTGGTGGGTTGCGGTCAGGACGAAAAGGATCCAAACCACATCAAAGTCGGCGTGATCGTCGGCGCGGAACAGCAGGTTGCTGAGGTTGCGCAGAAAGTAGCAAAAGATAAATACGGCCTCGATGTTGAACTGGTTACCTTCAACGATTACGTGCTGCCTAACGAAGCGCTGAGCAAAGGCGATATTGACGTTAATGCCTTCCAGCATAAACCGTATCTGGACCAGCAGATTAAAGACCGCGGCTACAAGCTGGTTTCCGTCGGCAACTCGTTTGTCTATCCCATTGCCGGTTACTCGAAAAAAATCAAATCGCTGGATGAGCTGCAGCCGGGCTCGCAGGTCGCCATTCCTAACGATCCAACCAACCTTGGCCGATCTCTGCTGCTGCTGCAGCAGGTTGGTCTGATCAAACTGAAAGAAGGCGTTGGTCTGCTACCAACCTCACTGGATATTATTGAAAACCCGAAAAACCTGAAAATTGTTGAGCTGGAAGCCCCGCAGCTGCCGCGCTCTCTGGATGATGCGCAGATCGCACTGGCGGTTATTAATACCACCTACGCCAGCCAGATTGGCCTGACCCCGGCAAAAGACGGTATTTTTGTCGAAGGTAAAGAGTCTCCGTACGTGAACCTGATTGTCGCTCGCGAAGACAACAAAGATGCGGAAAATGTTAAGAAATTTGTTCAGGCTTACCAGAGTGACGAAGTTTACGAAGCAGCCAACAAAATCTTTAACGGCGGCGCGGTGAAAGGCTGGTAATCTATTCTCAGCGTAATATCATTCAGGACGGGCTTATGCCCGTCTTGTCATTTATGCAAGCACCTGATTCAATAGCGCCCTGTTTTATTATTTATTGAGGAAATACTATGCGTGCTTTACCGGTCTGTTTGTTAGCACTCATGTTAAGCGGTTGTTCCATGCTAAGCAGATCGCCAGTCGAACCTGTGCAAAGTACGGTCACTCAGCCAGCCAAATCGGAACCGGCCAAACCGAAAGCGACGCGCCCGGCCCCGGTAAGAATCTATACCGATGCAACAGAGTTGGTGGGTAAACCTTTCCGCGAACTGGGTGAAGTCACCGGTGAATCATGTCAGGCCTCTAATCAAGACTCTCCGCCCAATATCCCGACGGCTCGCAAACGTATGCAGATTAATGCGGCAAAAATGAAAGCCAACGCTGTGCTGCTGCACCGCTGCGAAGTGACCAGCGGAACCCCGGGCTGCTACCGCCAGGCCGTTTGCCTGGGATCAGCGCTTAACGTTACGGCGCAATGAGTGCTTTTCAGTTTGCGCAGATAGGCGTTATTCGCTCGCCCTATAAAGAAAAATTTGCCGTTCCCCGCCAGCCCGGGCTGGTTAAAAACGGCGGCGGCGAATTACACCTTTTGCCTCCCTATAATCAGGCCGATGCCGTACGCGGCCTGGAAAATTTCAGCCATCTGTGGGTCCTGTTTGTGTTTCATCAGACCATGGAAGGCGGCTGGCGTCCTACCGTCCGCCCTCCCCGCCTCGGCGGTAACGCGCGAATGGGCGTATTCGCTACCCGTTCGACCTTTCGTCCTAATCCAATCGGTATGTCTCTGGTCGAGCTAAAAGGTATTCGCTGCCAGAAAGAACACGTCGTGCTTGAGTTAGGCAGCCTGGACCTGGTAGATGGAACGCCGGTCGTGGATATCAAACCTTACCTGCCCTTTGCCGAAGCACTGCCGGATGCCAGCGCAAGCTATGCTCAGGAGGCTCCAGGGGCGGAAGTAGCGGTGAGTTTCACGCCGGATACAGAAGCGCAAATTTTAACGCTGGAGCGACGCTATCCTCGTCTTAAGTCGTTTATTAGCGAAGTTCTGGCGCAGGATCCGCGACCGGCATACCGCAAAGAAGAGGAGCCGGGTAAAACCTACGCCGTCTGGGTGCTGGATTTTAACGTGCGCTGGCGGGTGATTTCGTCCGGTTTTGAAGTCTTTTCTCTCGAAGCACGCTAATTTTATTCTCCTCTCTTTTGGCATCTTTGCCACACTGGTAAACTAAACCACTTTTTTGTGTCAGGCTGGCCTCCAGCCTGTATCGATCGTCCAAATGGAACCGTAACAACATGCGTACTAGCCAATACCTGCTCTCCACTCTGAAGGAGACACCTGCCGACGCCGAGGTTATCAGCCACCAACTGATGCTGCGCGCCGGGATGATCCGCAAGCTGGCCTCCGGGTTATACACCTGGCTGCCGACCGGCGTGCGCGTCCTGAAAAAAGTCGAAAACATCGTGCGTGAAGAGATGAACAACGCCGGTGCAATCGAGGTGTTAATGCCGGTAGTTCAGCCCTCTGAGCTGTGGCAAGAGAGTGGTCGTTGGGAACAGTACGGCCCGGAACTGCTGCGTATTGCTGACCGTGGCGAACGTCCGTTCGTACTCGGCCCGACTCATGAAGAAGTCATCACCGACCTGATTCGTAATGAGCTGAGCTCTTACAAACAGCTGCCGCTGAACTTCTATCAGATCCAGACCAAATTCCGTGACGAAGTTCGCCCGCGTTTCGGCGTAATGCGTTCCCGTGAATTCCTGATGAAAGATGCTTACTCTTTCCATACCTCTCAGGAATCGCTGCAGGAGACCTACGACGCGATGTACGCCGCGTACAGCAAAATCTTCAGCCGTATGGGGCTGGATTTCCGCGCGGTACAGGCTGACACCGGTTCTATCGGCGGCAGCGCATCTCACGAATTCCAGGTACTGGCGCAGAGCGGTGAAGATGACGTCATTTTCTCTGACTCTTCTGACTACGCGGCCAATATTGAGTTCGCCGAAGCCGTTGCGCCGAAAGAGCCGCGCGCGGCCGCCACGCAGGAAATGACCCTGGTCGATACGCCTGACGCTAAAACCATCGCCGAGCTGGTCGAGCAGTTCAATCTGCCGATTGAAAAAACCGTGAAAACCCTGCTGGTAAAAGCAGTAGAAGACAGTGAGTATCCGCTGATAGCCCTGCTGGTTCGCGGCGATCATGAACTGAACGAAGTCAAAGCGGAAAAACTGCCGCAGGTCGCCAGCCCGCTGACCTTCGCAACCGAAGAAGAGATTCGCGCGCTGGTGAAAGCGGGTCCCGGTTCTCTTGGCCCGGTTAATATGCCTGTTCCGGTGATTATTGACCGTACCGTTGCCGCCATGAGCGATTTCGCCGCGGGCGCGAACATTGACGGTAAACACTACTTCGGCATCAACTGGGATCGCGACGTCGCCACTCCTGAAGTGGCAGATATCCGTAACGTAGTGGCCGGTGACCCGAGCCCGGACGGTAAAGGCACGCTGTTGATTAAACGCGGTATCGAAGTGGGCCACATCTTCCAGCTGGGTACCAAGTACTCTGAAGCGATGAAAGCCTCCGTACAGGGCGAAGATGGCCGTAATCAGATCCTGACTATGGGCTGCTACGGTATCGGGGTGACTCGCGTGGTGGCGGCAGCCATTGAGCAGAACTTTGACGAGCGCGGGATCTTGTGGCCGGAAGCTATCGCCCCGTTCCAGGTTGCGATTCTGCCGATGAACATGCACAAATCCTATCGCGTGCAGGAGCTGGCTGAGAAGCTGTATGCTGAGCTAACCGCGCTGGGCATCGAAGTGCTGATGGATGACCGTAAAGAACGTCCGGGCGTGATGTTCGCCGATATGGAGCTTATCGGAATTCCGCATACCATCGTGCTGGGCGACCGTAACCTCGACAACGACGATATTGAATATAAATATCGCCGCAGCGGCGAGAAACAGCTGATTAAAACCGGCGATATCGTGAATTACCTGGTACAACAAATTAAAGGTTAACGCCAAAAGAGGCTCTGGTTTCAGAGCCTCTTTTTTACAAGGATTGTAATCATGGCTAAACGACGGGCTAATCATGTCCTGCTTTTTCCCGTATCGTTCTTACTTTCTGCCTGCACGGTAGACGTCAGCCGGTCCGTGCCTTCCGCTTCCACTATTAAGCAACCATCGCAGCAATGGGCGATTAAGCTTCAGCGCCAGAGCTCGGTGGCTAATAACACGCTGACTGAAATTAACGCATAAGATCTGCTCCCCGGCGATCTCCTTTTCTCTTCCAGCATTGGCGTGACGTCCCTGGGGATTCGTGCTCTTAGCACATCCTCCGTTAGCCATGTCGCTATCTATATCGGTGATAACCAGGTTGCAGAGGCAACCGGCGCTGGGGTGCAGGTTGTGCCTCTCCGGCAAGCGATGCAGCACAGCGATAAGCTGTTTGCCCTAAGAGCGCCTGACCTCACGCCGCAACAGGCCGCTGGCATTAAAAATTTCGCCTATAAAAACAGAAACAGCGCATATAACTATCGCGGCATTATTGAATTTGTGCCCTTTATGGTCACCAAACAGCTATGCACCCTGAATCCCTTCTCAAAAGATTTCCGCCAGCAGTGCGTGAACGGTCTGGCCAAAGCCCAACTGAGCGATGCAGCATCCGGGGACAAAAAAATGTGGTTTTGTTCGGAGTTTGTCAGCGATGCCTTCGCGAAGGCCGGACCCCCGCTGACCCTGGCTCAACCGGGCTGGATTAGCCCATCAGACTTGCTTCATATGCGTGAGGGGGATGTGGCAAACTTTAAGCCCGAAACACAATTGCAGTATATCGGGCATCTTAAATTGGGAATTTATATCAAGACAAGCCGCCTCGTAGGACTCAATTAATTAACGAGAATTGCAGTCTTCTTTTTGATAAAACTTGCCGGGTGAATCCACCGCCAGAACTTTAACCGGCGCTCCCGAATCCGGATTCGCTTCCAGCGTAAAGTGCCCCTCAACCACCAGCAGCACCGGTCGAGTATCCGTACCGCGCGCAGCGGCATAATCACGCTCGAGCTGAGCATTATTGGCGACAGCCACTCGCTTGCCGGTCGCGCAATCGGTAAAGGTCGCCGCATCCGCCATATAGAAGTACATTCCGCGCATCGCCATTGGCGTGATGGGCAGACTGGCTTTGACTGATTCAAGCGTATAGTTCAGCGTCGACTCGATGGGGTTACCGTCGCGATCGAGCATTTCCAGCTTATCGCCCTTCGCCCGATAATAAGACTTCTCGCCTTTGCTGTCGGTCAGCACCAGCTTATCAGCCGTGCGCGCCCAGGTACCATATGAAGCAAAAGAGGAAGGTTCGCGGCTAACGCCCTGATATCGTTCATTCATCACCCAGGTGCCGTCTTTCTCAAGAAAGAGCGAGGTTTCAATCCCTTCGCAGTCGGCGCACGGCAGCACGCCGCGCCAGCTCTGCTGCATCGGTTTTAGCTCTTCCATCGGCGCCGGCTGTAACGTTTCCATTTCCGTACGATGGTTACAGCCGAACAGGGCAAAGAGCGAACAGGCCGCCACGACTGAAAATACGATTTTCTTCACTGTAAATTCCTTATCATCCATTCCACCGGTTCGCCATATTCTTACTGGCGAACCTTTCCACGCAGCGCTTTAACTGAGGATTTTTGCGCCTTTGAAGCCAGTCGGCGCTCTTTTGAGGCCCTGGTTGGTCGCGTCTCCCGACGGCTCTTCTGCACTGCGGTTAATTCTTGTATTAGGGCAACCAGACGCGCAATTGCCGCTTCACGATTCATTTCCTGGCTGCGATATTCCTGAGCCTTAATGATAACCACACCCTCGGCAGAAATTAAGTGGTGGCTGGCGGTAAGCAGACGTTCCTTATAATAGTCAGGCAGGCTCGAGGCTTTAATATCAAAGCGCAAATGAATGGCCGTTGAGGACTTATTCACGTGCTGACCGCCCGCTCCCTGCGCGCGTATGCCGGAAAGTGAAATCTCGTCCTCCGCAATCGCGACGCTGCGGCTAATCGTAATCATGCGGGTGTTTGCCAGGCCGTTAAATGAATTTCCAGATTATTCTTAGCGTCAGATAACCAGATAGCGCCGTCCTGGATGGTCGCCTGCAGCGACATCGTCCGATCGGCAAAAGCGCTGAGCTGCGCCAGCTGAGTATCATCCAAATACCACACCGTCAGCTTCGAAAACTGAGCCATTTTGTTCTGGTTTTGCTGCCACCAGATTTCTGCCGCCCGACTATTATAGGCGAACAGCGCCACCTGCTGGGCCCGCGAGCAGGCTTTTTTAATTCGCCGCTCGTCCGGTAGCCCCAGTTCAATCCACAGATCCACGCCCAGATGATCGTTAAGCAGCCAGAGTTCCGCTTCATCGTCGGAAGATAAACCGCGGGTAAACTGCAGACGCTCGTCGGCGTATTTAATCCACGCCAGCAGGCGCAGCATCATGCGCTCCTGGGTTTCCGACGGATGCTGGGCAAGCGTCAAACTGGCATCCAGAAACTGGTTACGGTCCAGGTCGGCTACGTTCACCGTCGCTTTATAAATCGTCGCTTTCAGCGCCATGACTCTACTCCTGATAAAAATGGCGTACATTGTAGCGAAACTGACGGCAAAAGGCTGTCAGCAATCGACGGATCGCCTCTCATCCTGCTGATATTGCTTAAATGACTATGGTATAGTCACCTTGCTAAACAGAGTTTATCTTCGTAGGCTTAAACTTACATCCCACGGTTAAGTCAGAACGCTGACAGGAGGGCATGTGGAAAAATATTGTGAGTTAATACGCAAGCGGTATGCGGAAATAGCCAGCGGGGACCTTGGGTATATCCCGGATGCGCTAGGTTGCGTGTTGAAAGTATTGAATGAGGTTGCGGCGGATCAGGCCCTTGCTGAGTCAGTCAGGGAAAAGGCCGCATATGCGGCGGCAAACTTACTGGTGAGCGATTATGTCAATGAATGATACTTATCAACCCATCAATTGCGATGATTATGACAACCTCGAACTTGCCTGTCAGCACCATCTCGTCCTGGCGCTGGAGCTCAAAGATGGCGAACAGCTGCAAGCGAAGGCCAACGATCTTATCTCGCGCAAAAATATCGAGTATCTGGTCGTAGAGCTCGCCGGGAACGTCCGCGAACTGCGCCTGGATAAAATCGCCAGCTTCAGCCATCCGCAAATCGGTACGGTAGTCGTTAGCGAGTCCTGAATCAAAACGGGTGGCCTAGCCGCCCGTTTTCCTCCATCTCATCTGTAAGCCTTCACTTTCCTGAACTTTCCCATCGACGGTAATAAACAGACCATCGGCGGCGGCAATAAGCGTTTCGCCATAGAACAGTAGCGGAGTCGTATCGCGCCGCCAGGGCGCAACGCCCAGCTCCTGCCAGATTTTTTTCAGCTTGCGACCACCGTTGCGACCCACGATATGCAGATTACCGCTGGCACGAAAGCGAATAGTAACGGCTTCTCCCTCGCGCGGCCCGCGTAATGGCCCGCCGGACAGTAAGCTCAGCTCGCCGAGACCGTCAGGCAACGGCAGCGGGCTGGCAGTATCGCGCCACTCCAGCATTGTCTCACTCTGGCCTGGAATATATCTCACCCAGTACAGACGCTGCTGGTAGCGGCGAACGGTAAACGGGCCAAGGCGCAAACAGGGAAACGCATCCTCGCGCGCCATCGCCACTTCACGCCAGATACGCTCCGGCACCTCGCGCGAAGGCATTGGCGCATTGAGCCCAGCCAGCCAGCGGCGCAGCAGCGCGGCCCGCCGAGGCGCGCTCATAGTCGTCAACGGAGCGATAGTTAACGAACTGTCCTCAGCAACCAGCGTTGCCAGCTCGGCGGCCAGCATTTCATCCAGCAGCTGTTCCTGTTCGCCGCACAGGCTGGCGCTGCGCGCCACGGCCTCGGCAAAGTGCGGCCAGCGTGCATGAAGCAGCGGGAGAATCCGCAGGCGGAGAAAGTTGCGATCGTAAGCGTCATCCTGGTTGCTTTCGTCTTCAATCCAGCTGAGCTGACGGGCCATCGCCCACTGATGGAGGGAGTCACGGCTTTCGTGAAGCAGCGGGCGCAGCAGTTTCGTCCCGGCAAAATCGGACTCGCCGGCCATCGCCGAGAGCCCGGCAGGGCCGCTTCCCCGCTTAAGGGCTAACAGGAAGGTTTCGCACTGGTCATCAAGATGCTGCGCGGTCACCAGCGTTTCGCCGGGCGCCAACGCCGAACGAAATGCCTGGTAGCGCGCCTGGCGCGCATGAGCCTCAATTCCCAACCCCTCATCGGCGAGCGCGACCCGCTCTACCAGAAGCGGCACCTGCCACTGCTGGCACATTTGCTGGCAGTGCGCCACCCAGTCGTCGGCGTTGGCGCTGAGCCCGTGGTGAATATGTATCGCCCTCAGGCGAACGGTGGGATCCTGCTCGCGCCAGAGCACCAGGCGATACAAAAGCACGCTCGAATCCAGCCCGCCGCTAAAGGCCACTAAAAAATGGCGGTGCGGCTGAAGCGTGTGCGCAATGTCCGGGATCATCATCATGAGAGTACTAACTGAGGTAAGCGTGTTCGGCACGTTACCCGCCAGAACACGCGCTGACAAGAATTACTGCTGATAAATCTCCAGCGGCAGCCCGTCCGGATCGTTAAAAAAGGTGAAACGCTTACCGGTAAAAGGGTCGATACGAACCCCTTCACAAGGCACACCGTGCGCCTCAAGATGAGCCACAGCGGCATCGACATCATCGACGCTAAACGCCAGATGGCGTAACCCGCAGGCTTCGGGGCGACTCGGACGCGAGGGAGGAAACGGGAATGAAAACAGTTCAATGACATATTCACCATTCAGCGCCAGATCGCCTTTCCAGGAATCACGCTCTGCGCGATAAAATTCCCCCTGCAGGGTGAACCCCAGGATGTCGCAGTAAAACGCTTTACTCTTCGCATAATCCGTCGCAATGATAGCGATATGGTGAACCCGTTTTAAACCCAGCATGGTACCACTCCTCCTGTTGAAGCCAACAACGTTACTCGCTCAGTTCATTATTGCGCAAGCGCTTAGTCATTTTTTAAGACTCGAACCCAGTACACCCCATCTTCATCGCGTTTCGCGCCGTGGATATCGGTTTCGAAGCCCGGATAGTGGCGACCAATAGAGCACAGCATGAGCAGGAAATTGAGCACCGCGCGGCTCTCTTCGGCGATCATCTCACCGGGCATCAGCAGCGGCACGCCGGGCGGGTACGGTAGGATCATATTCGCTGAAATACGCCCGACCAGATTTTCCAGTTCGATAGTTTCCACTTCACCTTTGATCTGCCGCTGCCAGGCCTGATGCGGCGTCATTTTCATCTCCGGCAGGACGTCAAAGGCGCTAAGCATCAGCTGCGAGAGCTGGTGCTGGCGAATCAGACGATGAATACCCTGCGCCAGATCCTGAATGCGCATATTGCGGTAAAAATCCGGATCTTCAGCGTACAGATCCGGCAGCATATTTTTCACTCGCAAATTGAGATCGTAAGAGCGTTTGAACTCAGTCAATCCACGCAACAGTCCCATCGCTCGGGTTTTATCTATACCGATACTAAAAAGGAACAGCAGGTTGTACGGGCCCGTTTTCTCGACGACCACGCCGCGCTCATCAAGGAATTTCGCCACCAGCGCCGCCGGTATACCTTCATTATCCATATTACCCTGCTCATCCATGCCGGGCGTCAGAATCGTCACTTTCACCGGATCGAGGTACATATGGTCGCTATCGGCATCCTGAAAACCGTGCCACTGTTCACCGGGCGAAACCGGCCAGCACTGCGCTTCACCAATCTCTTCCGGCTGCCAGATATCAAAGAACCAACCGTCAGACTCCTCGCGTAATCGCTGCACCTCTTTACGAAAATCCAGCGCCCGCTCAATCGAACGCTGGATCAGTCGCCTGCCGGAATTACCCCGCAGCATGGCTGCCGCCGTTTCAATAGAGGCAACGATCGGGTAGCTCGGTGAGGTCGAGGTATGCATCATAAAGGCTTCATTGAAGGTATCTTCATCGTAGCTGCCTTTAATATGAATCAGCGAAGCCTGCGATAGCGCCGCCAGCATTTTGTGCGTCGACTGCGTTTCAAAGATCACTTTGCCCGGGATGCGATCGCCGCTCATCCCGCTTTTCCCCTGATAGATCGGATGGAAATGAGTGTAGGGTACCCAGGCGGAGTCAAAGTGGATTGACGGCACGTCGAGGGTCTCTTTGATCCAGGTCGTGTTATACAGCAGCCCGTCATAGGTGGAGTTAGTGATCACCGCATGAACCGGCCACCCGGCGCCGCCGGTGGCGTTGACTTTTTGTTGAATACTATCGCGGGTAAATTCACGCTTGGGTATGCCGCCGAGGATCCCTAGCGCGTTGCGCGTCGGTTTCAGCCATAGCGGCACCACATCGCTCATCATCAGTAAATGGGCCAACGATTTATGGCAGTTGCGATCGATAAGCAGGGTACTGCCCGCCGGGGCAGAATACATACCAACAATTTTATTCGACGTCGAGGTTCCGTTGGTGACCATATAGCTCTGCTCGGCGCCGAAGGCGCGGGCAATATACTCCTCGGCCTCCAGATGCGGGCCGCTATGATCGAGCAGCGACCCCAGCTCCGTCACGGAAATAGAGACGTCTGCCTTTAAGGTATTACCGCCAAAGAAATCATAAAACAGACAACCCACCGGGCTTTTTTGATAGGCCGATCCGCCCATATGTCCAGGCGTACAGAAGGTATATTTTCCCTCCTGTACGTAGTTAAACAGCGCCCGGGTAAACGGCGGGGTGATGTTGTCGAGGTATTCGCGGGTGTATTGACCGATGCGAGTAGCGATCTCTTCCGAAAGCCCCAGCGCATATTCAAAGAACCATAGCGTCATACGCAGGTCCTGACTGCTGACGTCCATCGTCGAATGGGCGTTGATAAAGGCGTACAGCGGCAGATACTCATTTAAACGATTGATATCGCTGCACAGATCCACGCTGTACTCATCCCAATCGAAAATGACTCCGCAGATCCGCGGATTATGCTCAATAAACTGCAAAAGGTCGGCGCTATTTTGCGGCCAGATGGTCTGGAAACCTTGCCGTTGCAGGGCAGCTTCCAGTTCTTTCATCGGTTCGTCTTTATAATAGACGCCGTGGGGACCCATGATCGCAATAATATTCACGCTTTCCTCCAGGAATTGACCTAAGGAAAGCATAATAGCACCCCGCCAGCGCTTAGCGCTGGCGGATTTATCTCTATTACAACGCCTTCCACGCATCGCCCCAGGCAATGCCGGCGCCAGGCTCATAGTAAGTCGGCGCCACGTTGCACCATGCTCCTTCCGGAAGCGGTTTACACTGATACAGCGCGCCGTGGTTATTGACGATATCGCCCTCTTTCCATGTCTGGGTACTGCTCCAGGAAGGATAGCTAATGGTATCGCTATCTTTGCCATCCGTCGTTTCGTCCGCAGCAGCGGCTTTGGCTTTGACGTTCAAAGTGTAAGTTGCCGTACTGGACAACGAACCGTCGCTTACCGTCAGGCTAACCACATACTGGGCATCGCGATCTTTTTCCGGTGCGGTGAAGGTAATTACGGCTTTATCCTGTCCGCTAAGGGTCTGGCCGTCCTGAGACATCCAGGTGTAGCTTAGTTTGTCGCCGTTCGCATCGGTAGAACCTTCCGCGCTCAGAGAAACCCTGGCACCAGCTTCAATTGCGCCAATCGGACCGGCGATGCGAGCCACCGGCGCCACGTTCGTCTCCTGCGCAGGTGTGGTATCGTCGGGCTTGACCGGCGTAATATCCTCGGACTGGCCGCTGTCATCAACGATATTGACGTTGAAGTGGCTCTGCACACACTTCGCATAGTCGCCCTCTTTAAAAGCGGTATACGGCGTCTGATAGCCCACCAACTGACAGGCGTTAGTCTTGCCGTCAGCGGTGTCCGGACTCCATCCCCAATCCTCTTCCCAGTAAATCGGCAATGCGCCCGCGCCACCTTCATCGAACTGCTTCATATTCTTACAGCCGAGAACTTCGTCGTCGGCAATCGGCACTTTGAGGTAGTTTGCGAACTCTTTGTAGTAAGCAATACGGTTAAGAGACTGCGCGTTCTCTTCCGCCCCGCCGCACTCAACGCCGCCGTTGATAATCTGAATGGTTACCCCAAAGCCTTCGACCAGGCCATTTGCTTTATCATGATCGTTTGGAACCCAGGTTCCGTCGATGACGTGCAGCATAGAGGGCTTCGGCGGCTGCGGATAAACGAAGAAGAAGACGGCGCTCGCCAGGTTCATCCAGGTATCCGCCACCAGCTCCGGTTTATCCAGCAGCGGACGAACGTCGCCATCGTACATTGCATCGGAGAACGGACCATAGTTGTAGTTATAGGACAGCTGTTTCGCTCCGCGGCCGAAGTAGCTCAGGTAGTCGCCGTCTTTATCTTTACCGCATGGCCAGGTCTGCCCCTGCCAGATAGAGGGATCGCATTCGCCGTTATAGCCGCCCTTCTGACCTTCAACCCAGCCAACCTCACGCAGATAAACCAGCGCCTGACGCCATTCGGGAATATCACGCCAGCTTTCATGGCCGCCGGTCTCCTGAGCAAAGTGGGCAAACATGGTTGCCAGCGATTTACGGCAGATGGCATCGCTGTCGCGTCCGTCGGTATAGGTTCCGCACACGGCAGGGAATTTACCAATAGCTTTCAGAAAATTAGAGTAGGTATATTCTGCGGCGCGCATCGGGAACAGATATTCCCAATCCTGTTCTGAAAGGATGCTTTCAACACGCTTAACGTTCGCCGGGTTGCTCGCCAGGCCCGGTGCGATTTTCTCCACTTCGCTGTTAGGCAGGGTTTGAATTGATGATTTAACCGACTCCATCAGCGGAAAGTCGGTTAAGGCTTTTTCTTTAGCGGCCAGGTCGCTCGCTTTCATGGTTGTCGCTTCCGTTGCGCCCAGCAGCGGTGCAGCCTGTGCGGCCCCCAGGCTTAACATGATCCCTGCGGCCACGGCGCTTATCGCGACGGTTTTGTGCAATGCCATAGAACTTCTCCTTTATCCTTGTTAACGGCCTGCCGGGTTGCAATACCAGGCAGTCGCTACTGTTTTAAGGGAGAGCGGCATCATCGGCTAATCACATTAGCTCTTGTTCTTCTCACGTCATCTCAATAAACAACACATAAAAAAAGGGCCGGAAAATCCGACCCTTAGCGTTGAAAAATGAGATCAATAATCAGGCGTAGCCGTAGCTCATCAGGCGTTGGTAGCGGCGGTTCAGCAGTTCTTCCTCACCAAGCACGTCGAGGTCAGCCAGATCGGCCAACAGCTGTTCTTTCAGTGAGGCTGCCATCGCTTCCGGATTACGATGCGCGCCGCCCAGCGGTTCAGGAATGATGGAGTCAATGAGCTTCAGCTCTTTCAGACGCGGAGCAACAATTCCCATTGCCTCAGCGGCCAGCGGCGCTTTGTCAGCGCTTTTCCATAGAATGGACGCACAGCCTTCCGGGGAGATAACGGAATAGGTGCTGTACTGCAGCATATTCACTTTATCACCGACGCCAATCGCCAGCGCGCCGCCGGAGCCGCCTTCACCGATAACGGTGCAGATAACCGGCACGCTCAGACGGGACATTTCACGCAGGTTGCGAGCAATCGCTTCAGACTGGCCGCGTTCTTCCGCCCCGACGCCTGGATAAGCACCAGGGGTGTCGATGAAGGTGATAATCGGCATTTTAAAGCGCTCGGCCATTTCCATCAGACGCAGCGCTTTACGATAGCCTTCCGGCGCCGGCATACCGAAGTTGCGGCGAATTTTCTCTTTGGTTTCTCGCCCTTTCTGGTGGCCGATAATCATCACCGGACGCCCGTCCAGACGCGCAATCCCGCCAACGATAGCTTTATCATCAGCGTAGGCGCGATCGCCGGCCAGTTCGTCGAATTCGTCGAAAGCCAGGCGGACATAATCCAGGGTGTATGGGCGACGTGGATGGCGGGCCAGCTGGGCAACCTGCCATGCACCAAGATCGGCGAAGATCTTGCGCGTCAGCTCTACGCTCTTTTCACGCAGGCGATGCACTTCTTCATCGATATTAATATCCAGTTTCTCATCCTGACGGCTAACCGCAGTCAGAGAATCGATTTTCGCTTCCAGCTCTGCAATCGGCTGTTCAAAATCAAGGAAATTCAGACTCATAGTATTCCTGTATTAGTCAAACTCCAGTTCCACCTGCTCCGAGCCGATAAGGCCACGCAGATCGTTAAGTAAACGATCGCTCGGTGAGACGCGCCATGTTGCGCCAAAACGCAACCGCGCGCGTGCATCCGCCCTCTGATAATAGAGGTGTACTGGAATAGTTCCCGAACGGTGGGGTTCCAGAGACTGACGGAGTCGGTTTAAAAGCTGGTCATCAATTTGCCTGTCCGTCAGCGAGATAGCAAGCCCGCGAGCATATTTTTCCCGGGCTTCGTCAATGTCCATGACTTCACGAGCGGTCATTTTAAGCCCCCCGCTGAAGTCATCAAAGCTGACCTGTCCGCTGACGATAAGTATGCGGTCTTTTTCCAGCAGCTGCTGGTATTTATCCAGAGCGTCGGTGAATAGCATCACCTCCAGACGCCCGGAACGGTCATCCAGCGTACAGATGCCGATACGATTGCCGCGCTTGGTGACCATGACCCGCGCGGCAATAACGAGCCCCGCCGCCGTGGTCACTTTACCACGATCGGTCGGATGCATGTCTTTGAGTCGTACGCCGCCAACGTAGCGTTCGATCTCTTTCAAATACTGGTTAATCGGGTGCCCGGTCAGGTACAGCCCCAGGGTCTCCCTTTCGCCATCCAGCACCACCTGTTCCGGCCACGGCTGGCAGCTGGCGTAGGACTGCTCGATTTGCTCCGGCTCTTCCGCCAGCACGCCGAACATGTCCGCCTGACCGATAGCTTCGGCTTTCGCGTGCTGATCGGCAGCCTTCAGCGCGTCGCCCAGCGAATTCATTAACGCCGCGCGATGCGGCCCGAGGCGGTCAAAGGCCCCGGACATGATCAGTTTTTCCAGCACTCGACGGTTGAGTTTTTTAATATCCGTACGCGCGCAGAGATCGAACAGTTCGCGGAAATAGCCCCCCTGATTACGGGCTTCAATGATCGCTTCAATCGGACCTTCGCCGACGCCTTTAATCGCGCCGATACCATAAACGATTTCGCCATCGTCGTTAACGTGGAAATGGTACAGGCCGGAGTTAATATCCGGCGGCAGAATCTTCAGCCCCATCCGCCAGCACTCATCCACGAGGCCGACGACTTTTTCGGTGTTATCCATATCCGCGGTCATCACCGCCGCCATAAATTCAGCCGGATAGTGCGCCTTCAGCCACAGCGTCTGATAGGACACTAAAGCATAAGCGGCAGAGTGCGATTTGTTAAAGCCATAACCGGCGAATTTCTCCACCAGGTCAAAGATCTTCATCGCCAGCTCGCCGTCAACGCCATTTTTCTTCGCGCCTTCTTCGAAGACAGAACGCTGCTTGGCCATCTCTTCCGGTTTTTTCTTACCCATCGCACGACGCAGCATATCCGCGCCGCCGAGGGTATAGCCGGAAAGCTCCTGGGCGATCTGCATGACCTGTTCCTGGTACAGGATAATGCCATAGGTTGGCTCCAGTACCGGTTTCAGACATTCATGCTGCCACTGTACGTCCGGATACGATATCTCTTCACGGCCGTGTTTACGGTCGATAAAGTTATCCACCATCCCCGACTGCAGCGGCCCCGGACGGAACAGGGCCACCAGGGCGATCATATCTTCGAAGCAGTCGGGCTGCAGACGCTTAATCAGATCCTTCATGCCGCGCGATTCAAGCTGGAAGACGGCGGTGGTTTCCGAGCGCTGCAGCATGTCGAAGCTTTTTTTATCGTCGAGCGGAATAGCGGCGATATCCAGCGGCCCCTCGCCATTCTTCTCGCGGCGGGCGTTGATCATCTCCAGCGCCCAGTTAATGATGGTGAGCGTACGCAAACCGAGGAAGTCGAACTTTACCAGCCCGGCATATTCGACATCGTTTTTATCAAACTGGGTAACCGGATGCTGGCCCGCTTCATCGCAGTATAGCGGGGCAAAATCGGTAATTTTGGTGGGCGCGATCACCACCCCGCCCGCGTGTTTACCGGCGTTACGGGTGACCCCTTCGAGCTTACGCGCCATGTCGATCAGCGCTTTAACCTCTTCATCCGCCTCGTAAATTTCCGGCAGCTGCGGTTCGGCTTCAAACGCTTTCGCCAGCGTCATCCCCGGGTCTGGCGGCACCAGCTTGGAAATACGATCCACAAAACCGTACGGGTGACCAAGCACGCGGCCAACGTCGCGGATTACCGCCTTCGCCGCCATGGTACCAAAGGTAATAATCTGCGAAACCGCATCGCGGCCGTACATGTCCGCAACGTGCTCAATCACCTGGTCGCGTTTCTCCATGCAGAAGTCAACGTCGAAGTCGGGCATGGAGACACGTTCCGGGTTAAGGAAACGTTCGAACAGCAGGTCGAATTCCAGCGGATCGAGGTCGGTAATTTTCAGCGCGTAAGCCACCAGCGACCCGGCACCGGAACCACGTCCTGGCCCCACCGGCACGCCGTTATCCTTCGACCACTGGATAAACTCCATCACGATCAGGAAGTAACCAGGGAACCCCATCTGGTTAATCACCTGCAGCTCAACATCCAGACGCTCATCATATTCAGGACGGCGTTTAATCCGCTCTTCCGGATCGGGGAACAGGAATTCCAGGCGCTCTTCCAGACCCTCTTTGGATTTCTTAACCAGATAATCTTCGGTGGTCATATCCCCGGTCGGGAACTGCGGCAGGAAGTATTCACCAAGGCGCACGGTCACGTTACAGCGTTTGGCGATCTCAACGCTGTTTTCCAGCGCTTCGGGAATATCGGAAAAGAGCTCGCACATCTCTTCTTCGCTGCGCATATACTGCTGCGGCGAATAGTTGCGCGGACGCTTTGGATCGTCGAGGGTAAAGCCGTCGTGGATGGCCACGCGGATTTCATGAGCATCGAAGTCGCCCGGTTCAAGGAAGCGAACGTCGTTGGTTGCCACCACCGGTAAGCCGCGAGTTTCCGCCAGCTTCACCGCCGCATGCAGATAAGACTCTTCATCCTGGCGGCCGGTGCGAATGAGCTCAAGGAAATAGCAATCAGGGAAATGCTGCGCATAAAAATCAACGCACTGATCCACCAGCGCCATATTGCCGCGCAGCAGACTACGGCCCACGTCGCCCATACGCCCGCCGGAGAGCAGAATTAAGCCTTCTTTTAATTCGATCAGCCAGTCGCGATCGATAATCGGGCCCGCTGCGCCATAGCCGCGCTGATAGGCTTTGGAGATCAGCAGCGTCAGGTTTTGATAGCCAGTATTATTCGCAGCCAATACCGTAAGCTGGCTCAGTTCATCGCCGAGCAGATCGCTCTGGACGTGCAAATCGGCCCCGACTATGGGTTTAATTCCGGCGCCGTGTCCCGTTCCGTAGAACTTCACCAGCCCGCAGAGGTTGGTAAAATCAGTGATCGCCAGCGCAGGCATGCCGAGCGCGGCCGCCTTTTTTACTAACGGTCCGGTTTTCGCCAGACCATCAATCATGGAATAGTCGCTGTGCACCCGCAGGTGTACGAAACGTGGTTCAGCCATCTTCAGATTCCGCGTTACTTTAGTGCTTGCGTGTCAGTTCAGGACGCCAGGCCCAGCGCGCGTTTCACCGGGCCAAAACTGCGCCGGTATTGCTCGATAACGCCATGTTCCAGCAGCTTTTGCAGATGAAAAGCGGTGGGATAACCTTTATGTTGTGCAAAGCCGTACTGTGGAAATTGCCGATCCAGCGCGGCCATTTCCGCATCGCGCGTGACTTTCGCCAGAATCGACGCGGCGCTGATTTCCGCCACCCGGCTATCGCCTTTGACAACCGCCAGCGAAGGTACGGGCAGCGGCGGACAGCGGTTACCATCAATAAGAACAAATTCCGGGGAGACGCGCAAACCCGCGACGGCGCGCTGCATGGCCAGCATGGTCGCGTGTAAAATATTCAGTTCATCGATTTCATGCGGCTCCGCCCGACCCAAGCTCCAGCACAGCGCTTTTTCTTTGATCTCGTCAAATAGCGCCAGGCGCCGTTTTTCGCTGAGCTTTTTCGAGTCATTAAGACCCACAATCGGTCTGGCCGGATCGAGTATCACCGCAGCCGTCACCACCGCGCCAACCAGCGGACCGCGTCCGACTTCATCGACTCCCGCAACCAGATGGGTATGCGGATACACGAATTCCATCATTTTGCTAACTCCAGAACTGCATCCGCCGCCTGCTCATCAGCGTTGCAGCGGATCTGCTGATGCAGCGCGCGGAAGGTTTCATGCATATCGTGGCTGGTTTTACCGTCGGCCAGCAGCGGCTTCAGCGCCTCCGCCAGCGCCTGCGGTCGGCATTCATCCTGCAGCAGCTCTTTAACCAGTTCACGCCCGGCCAGTAAGTTCGGTAACGACACGTAGTCGGTCTTCACCAGCCGTTTCGCCAGCCAGAAGGTAAAGGGCTTCATCCGATAACCAACTACCATCGGGCACTTAGCCAGCATACACTCCAGCGCAGCCGTGCCGGAGGCCAGCAGCGCAGCATCGCTGGCGATCATTGCATCGCGAGCCCGCCCATCCAGTAGGTGTACGGCCAGCTCCGGCGCCGTTTCCGCCTTGATGCGCTCAAACTGTTCCCGCCGCTTCGCGTTGACCAGAGGAACGACCACTTCCAGATCGGGATAATATTCTCGCAGGATTTGCGCCGTTTTCAGGAAGTCGGCGCTGAGCATCTCGACTTCTGCCCCACGGCTACCCGGCAGCAGCGCCAGGCAGTGTACGTCACGCGCGATCCCCAGACGGTCGCGCGCCGCGTCTTTATCCGGGTCCAGCGGCATCGCATCCGCCATCGTGTGGCCGATAAACCGGCAGGGAACGTTAAATTTGTCATAAAACGCTTTTTCGAAAGGCAGGAATGCCAGAACCAGATCGGTGGATCTGCCAATTTTGAAAACGCGTTTTTGCCGCCATGCCCAAACCGATGGGCTGACGTAATGGATCGTTTTGATACCCTGCTTCTTCAGATTACCTTCGAGGGTGATATTGAAGTCAGGCGCATCAATACCGACGAACACGTCTGGTTTAAGCTCGGTAAAACGTCGGGTGAGATCGGCGCGAATGTGCAGCAGTCGACGCAGGCGTCCCAGCACTTCAACAATGCCCATCACCGCCAGCTCTTCCATCTCGTACCAGGCCTCGCAGC
The DNA here is from genome assembly GCF_040065315.1 of Klebsiella sp. CN_Kp100. Classification (NCBI taxonomy): domain Bacteria; kingdom Pseudomonadati; phylum Pseudomonadota; class Gammaproteobacteria; order Enterobacterales; family Enterobacteriaceae; genus Klebsiella; species Klebsiella sp. CN_Kp100. Next base: position 200,547 of record NZ_JBEAIJ010000005.1, on the reverse strand, counting down.
CTTCCGCCTGCATTAACGGCCCGGCAACGCCTACAAAACGAGCATCAGGCATACGGGCTTTGAGCGCGCGAATAAGACCGGCACCAAGAATATCGCCGGAGGTTTCTCCGGCGACCAGGGCAATCGTCAGGGGACGTGATTCAGCCATTAACGAATCAGGCCGCGCGTGGAGCGAGCAAAGAAGTCGGTAAATGTCTGCACTTCAGGATACTGTGTCGCCAGTTCGGCGATCTCGGCTTTCGCTTCATCCAGCGTTTTACCGCTGCGGTACAGTAGCTTATAGGCGTTACGAATCGCAGTGATCGCCTCACGGCTGAAGCCGCGACGTTTCAACCCTTCGATGTTAACGCCAAACGGCGTTGCGTGGTTGCCCTGAGCAATAACGAACGGCGGAACGTCTTGCGCTACGCCGGAGCAGCCGCCCACCATCACATGCGCGCCAATAATGCAGAACTGATGCACGGCAGTCATGCCGCCGATGATAACAAAATCATCCAGCGAAACATGACCTGCGAGGGTGGCGTTATTAGCCAGAATACAGCGGTCGCCAAGCGTACAATCATGCGCCACGTGGGCGTTGATCATCAGCAGGTTATCGCTGCCCACCTTCGTTAATCCACCGCCCTGTACTGTGCCACGATGAATGGTGACGCTTTCGCGGATGCGGTTGCGATCGCCAATTTCCACGCGGGTCGGTTCGCCAGCATATTTCAGATCCTGGTTAACTTCACCGATGGAAGCGAACTGATAGATCTCGTTGTCGCGGCCAATTTTGGTATGACCGTTGATGACAACGTGAGATTTCAGTACGGTGCCTTCGCCGATTTCGACGTTAGCGCCAACAATACAAAACGGGCCAATGTGGACGTTAGCGCCAATAACGGCGCCTTCTTCTACAATGGCGGTAGGATGAATAAAGGCGGTTTTATCAATCACGTATCAGGCCTCCCGGCTACGGGCACACATCATCGTTGCTTCGCAAACCACTTTCCCGTCCACCGTCGCAACGCCTTTGAAACGAGTCAGGCCGCGACGGGTTTTCTCAAAAGTGACTTCCATAATCATCTGATCGCCAGGCACGACCGGACGTTTGAAACGCGCTTCGTCAATCCCGGCAAAATAATACAGCTCGCCCGGTTCCAGTTTTCCAACGCTTTTGAATGCCAGAATGCCGGTAGCCTGGGCCATCGCTTCCAGAATCAGTACGCCCGGTAAAATCGGCTTACCAGGGAAGTGCCCCTGGAAAAACGGCTCATTTACAGAAACATTTTTTACTGCGCGTAGAAAACGACCTTCTTCAAAATCCAGCACGCGATCGACCAGCAGGAACGGGTAACGGTGAGGCAGCAGTTCCAGAATCTCTTCAATGTGCAGAGTATGAGTGTCAGTAGTCAAAATACTCTTCCTGTCTAAATATACTAAAAGGCAATAATAACACGGCCTGCGGCAATCTCATGAATGCAACAGGCCGAAAATTTAAATGTGGCTGGAGAAGCACTAATCTTGTTGATTAACCTTGCGCTCAATGGCTTTGAGACGCTTGCTCATATCATCAATATTCAGTACCAGCGCAGCGGTCTTGCGCCAGACCTTATTCGGCTGCAGCGGGATACCTGAAGAGTAAACGCCTGGCTCGGTGATCGGTCGCATAACCATCCCCATTCCCGTGACGGTGACTTTATCGCAGATTTCCATGTGGCCGTTGATCACGCTGGCTCCGCCGATCATGCAGTAGCGGCCAATCTTGAGGCTGCCCGCCATAATCACACCACCAGCAACTGCGGTGTTGTCGCCAATTACCACGTTGTGCGCAATCTGACACTGGTTATCAATAATCACGCCGTTACCAATGACGGTGTCGTCCAGCGCACCGCGATCGATGGTCGTACAAGCGCCTATCTCCACGCGATCGCCGATAATGACGCGACCCAGCTGCGGGATCTTAACCCAGTTGCCGCGATCGTTCGCGTAGCCGAAGCCATCTGCGCCAATCACCGTGCTGGACTGAATCAGGCAATTCTCGCCGATCTCAATGTCGTGGTAAACGGTGACGTTGGCCCATAAACGCGAGCCGGCACCTATTTTCGTATTTTTCCCAACGAAGCAACCGGCGCCGATAACCACGTTATCACCGAGGATAACACCCGACTCAATAACGGCATTCGGGCCAATCGCTACGTGAGTACCCAGCTTCGCCGTGGCATCGATGACCGCGCTCGGCGCGATATCCTGCGCCGGCTGCGGCGTGGTATCAAGAATTTGAGCCATGCGCGCGTAGGTCAGGTAGGGATTACGCACTACCAGCGCGGCGCTGTGGGCAAAAGGCAAATCATCCTGCGTCATCACGACGGCAGATGCCTGGCAAGCGGCCAGGTGTTCACGGTACTTAGGATTTACCATGAAAGTAATATGGCCCGCTTTCGCGGACTGCATGGACGCAACGCCGGTGATGACGATATCGCCATCACCGTGTAATTCTGCATCCAACTGCTGGGCTAAATCAGCCAGTCGAATTGAAGGCATTACTTATTTAACCTGTTTCAGCACATCAGCGGTGATGTCTTTTACATCGCTGCTGTTGTATGCAACGGCATTAGAGTCAACAACCAGATCGATGCTCTGATCTTTAGCGACGCTCTGCACAGCGCTCTGGATACGAGTCACCAGCTTGCCGCGCTCTTCGTTAGAACGACGTGCACGATCCTGTTCAAAAGACTGCGCTTTCTGGGAGAAGGTCTGGCGCTGAGCCATCACGTCTTTCTCCAGTTTGGTACGGTCAGAGCCCGCTTTCATGGACTGCAGACGCTGCATTTTAGACTGCAGGTCGCCTTCCATACGCTGCAGCTCGCTCGCGCGGCCTTTAAACTCGTTTTCCAGCGTGTTAGAAACGCCTGTTTTCTGGGCAACCTGCTGGAACAGGCTGTTCATGTTAACCATTGCAATTTTATCTGCCGCCTGAGCGGAAGTTACCATTGCTAAACCCAGACCTGCAGCTAATAACCACTTTTTCACAATTAACTCCTTACCATCCCATGAGTACCCAGGGGTACCGTTATTTGCGTGGCCAGGCGATAACCTCAGTTATCGCCAATAGTCAGCGCTATACTGCAACTGCACTTACATTCCATTGTAGCCAACACAATTACCAGGTTTTACCGATGTTAAACTGGAACTGTTCAGCTTTGTCTCCATCGTACTTTTTAAACGGCTGAGCGTAGGAGAATACCAACGGTCCTAACGGCGACATCCACTGCACTGCGATACCCGCAGACATACGAATGTTGTTCGGATCGCTATAGTCAGGAACACCAGCGGCTCTCGTATCCGCCGTATTCTGCCAGTTTGTATCCCACACGGTGCCCATATCCCAGAAGAAGGAAGTACGGACCGAATTCGCATATTTATCGCTGATAAACGGCGTTGGAGTAATCAGCTCAAGGCTGGCCACCGCCATGGCGTTACCGCCCACCGCATCATCAGACTTACATAGACCTGCAGAGTTAGAATCGCATTCGTTATCGTATCCATCATCACCATCATGGCGGCTGCTGGCTGGTTTATAAACAGCCTTCGGACCGATAGTGTTGGACTGGAAGCCACGCACGGTACTTGAACCACCGGCATAGAAGTTCTCATAGAACGGCATTTCTTTACTACCAATACCGTCACCATAACCCCATCTGGTTCGACCTAATACCACCCACTTATGATCGTCGTCGATCGGTACATAGGTCGCGGTATCCAGCGTCGCTTTGTAGTATTCGTTATCCGAACCCGGAATCGTCACTTTACCGTTCAGGTTGACGCGTGAACCTTCGGTCGGGAAGAAGCCCCGGTCGAGCTTGTTATACGTCCAGCCGTAGTTGAAGGTGAAGTCGTCAGCGCTGAACGAGTTTCGGTCGTTCGTATCATTCGGCGTTTGGCCCATTGAGTTCAGATAACGCCACATAGCAACCTGAGGCTGCATATTGGACAGCTTGTTATGCACATAGCCGAGACCCGCGCGCAGCGAATTGTACTCGTTGACCGGGAAGCCCAGCGTAATATCTGTACCATAGCTCTTGTTGGTATAGTCAGACAGATCCGCATCGTTAGCATCGAAGTCGTTATAGAAGACACGACCGCCGAGGCTGACGCCATCCACGGTAAAGTACGGGTTCGTCACCGACAGTTCAGTATAGGTCTGGTAATCGTTTTTGGTGCCGTTAATTCCCACAGAATAGCCGGTACCGAGCCAGTTATCCTGCTGAACGCCGGCCTGGAAGCTTACGCCGCTTTCCGTACCGTAACCCACGCCGAAGTTAAAGCTACCGGTATTGCGTTCTTTAACTTTATAGACCACGTCAACCTGATCCGGGCTGCCCGGCACGCGCTGCGTATCGGTATCAACCGTTTCAAAGTAGCCCAGACGATTCAGACGATCTTTCCCCTGGTCGACCAGGTCGCTGCCCAGCCAGGCACCTTCCATCTGACGCATTTCGCGACGCAGAACGGCATCTTTCGAGGTATCGTTGCCTTCGAAGCGAATTTTACGCACGTAGTAGCGGTTACCCGCATCGACGTTTACGTGCAGCTTCACGGTCTTATCACTATCGTTGATTTCCGGCTGGGACTGAACGCGCGGATAGGCGTAACCGTAGCGACCGAGGAGTTTCTTAATGTCATTCTCCATTTTGGTCACTTTGGTGCCGTTATACAGCTCACCCGGTTCAACTTTAGTCAGCGCTTCGATTTCTGCCGAATGCCCTGCCAGGTCTCCCGTCACCTGCACGCCAGAAAGCTTGTACTGATCGCCTTCGGTAATGTTGATGGTGATGTAGATCCCTTTTTTATCCGGCGTCAGGCTAACCTGCGTGGAGTCAATGTTGAAACGAGCATAGCCGCGATCCAGATAGTAGCTGCGCAGCGTTTCGAGATCTCCCGCCAGCTTCTGTTTCTGATATTTGCGATCGCCGACCACGTTCCACCACGGCACTTCATCGCGCAGCTGGAAGGTAGAAATCAGTTCATCGGTGCTGAATGCATGATTGCCGACGATATTGATCTGCTGGATTTTCGCTGAGACGCCTTCCTGGAATACCAGTTTCAGGTCGACACGGTTACGCGGCAGCGGCGTCACGACAGCTTTAACGCTGGCGCTATACTTACCGACGCTATAGTAGAAATCCTCCAGCCCCTTTTCGATATCAGCAAGCGTGGTGCGATCGAGAGATTCCCCTACGCGTACGCCGGATGCCTCAAGGTTTTGCTTGAGCATGTCATCTTTCACCGACTTGTTGCCGGAGAAAGTGATGCTGGCAATCGTTGGACGCTCTTTCACCTGCACCAGCAGGGTATCACCATCGCGCAGAACGCGAACGTCCTCAAAGTTGCCGGTGGCAAACAGGGCGCGGATGGTATTACTGATATCATCATCGGTTACGGTATCGCCAGGACGCACTGGCATACTGAGGAGGGCCGCACCAACAGCGACACGCTGAAGGCCTTCGAAATGAATGTCCTTCACCACGAACCCGTCAGCACCGTATACGGTTGCGCTGCTAAACAGCAGCGACGCTATGAGCAACTTTTTCATCGCCATCGTTATTATGCGTTCTTCCTAACAAACTCTCTTACAACCGAGAGAAATCATTGAAAAGTGCAAGCCCCATTAACAGCACCAGCAATATTGAGCCAATGCGATAACTAAAGTCTTGAACTCGCTCGGATACCGGTCCGCCTTTCAGCTTTTCAATCGCCAAAAACAGCAGATGTCCCCCGTCAAGAACGGGAAGCGGGAACAGGTTGATTATTCCGAGGTTCACGCTGATGAGCGCAAGAAACATCAGATAATAAATCAGCCCAAACTCCGCTGACATCCCAGCCCCCTGGGCGATAGAAATCGGCCCGCTGAGGTTGTTCAGTTTGACATCACCGGTTATCAATTTGCCCAGCATCTTGACCGTTAACGACATCAGCTGCCAGGTTTTATCCGTGGCTTCAGCGATGGCGGCAAACGGCCCGTACTGACGCACTGTCTTATATTCATCAGGCAGCGGGATGACCTTAGGTACGACCCCTGCAAACCCCTCAGCTTTACCTTTGGTAGACTTCGTATCCGGCGTCAAGGTTACCGACAAGGGGCTACCCTGCCGCTCGATGTCCAGAACTAACGCCTTACCCGGATTATCACGCACCAGATTAACAAACGTCATCCACTGCGTTAACGGTTGACCATCGACTTTAACGATCCTGTCGCCCGCTTGCAAACCCGCCTTCTGCGCCGCCGAGTTAGATTGTACTTCAGCCAGGACGGTATCAATCTGCGCGCTGCGGGGCTGAATGCCTAACGAAGCAACCGGATCTTGTTTATCCGGCTCAAACGCCCAACGCTGCAGATCGAGGATTTTATCCTGGCGTTGATTGGTCCCGAAAGGGGCGACGGTAACTATTGTTTGCCGATCGCCAATCTTTACCACCAGCGCCATACGTACTGCATCCCAATCAGGCGTTTCGATGCCATCTATCGCTTTAAGTTCCATTCCTTTTGCAATTTGTGCTTGCGCGGCAATAGAGTCAGGAGCGATATCGGCAACGACCGGTCGCACGCCGGGGACACCGATGATAAAGACCAGCCACCAGGCAAAAATGGCAAAAAGGAAGTTGGCAATCGGCCCTGCGGCAATTACCGCGGCACGCTGACCCACGGTTTTGTTGTTGAACGCGCAGTGGCGCATCTCGGGCGCCACCGGCTCAACGCGCTCATCGAGCATTTTGACATAACCGCCCAATGGGATAAGGGCGATAATAAATTCCGTTCCCTGCTTATCAAAACGGCGCCACAGCGCTTTGCCAAAGCCAATAGAAAAACGCTCAACGCGGATACCGCAGCGGCGAGCTACCCAGAAATGGCCAAACTCATGGACGGTGATCAGCACGCCCAGCGCAATAATAAAAGCAGCCAAATTCCAGAGAACGCTCAGCATAAAACCTTCCGTCAAATCGTCCTGAAAACCAACAAGAGTAGACAAGCAAACACGGGTACCGCAGCCGTCAGGCTATCGATACGATCGAGGATACCGCCGTGTCCGGGAATCAGATTTCCGCTATCTTTGATGCCAGCTTCGCGTTTAAACATGCTTTCGGTCAGATCGCCCAGTACCGAGGCCAGGGCCGCCACAACCGAACACACCAGCAGGACCGTCGGCGTCACGTCCAGATGGGCCCACCAGCCGTAAGCCCAGGAGATAACCGCAGCCGTTAACAGCCCGCCGAAAAAACCCTGCCAGGTTTTACCCGGAGAAACCTTCGGCGCCAGCTTATGCTTACCGAACATTTTCCCGAACATATAGGCGCCGGAATCCGCGCCCCAGACCAGAATCATCACGTAAAGTAACCACAGCGCACCGCTGTAATGATCGTCGGCGTAATGCCACGCTCGCAGCGCCAGCATGCCCCAAAAAAACGGGACAATGGTCAGGATGCCGAATATCAGACGGAGCGTTTTTGAATTGCGCCAGAAGGCCGCAGAAGCGGGGTAAGTCAGAACCAGAAGCAGCGCGACTATCCACCAGCCGAATGATGCCCACAGCGCTCCCTCAACCAGCGGTTGATGAACGTCATAATGGTATTCCGGCATCAGGAATAGCATCAGCGCCAGCAGCAGACCGCAAAGCACCGACAGCCAGACTCGCTGCGTCGTTGAAGTGAAACCGCTAAATTGCCCCCACTCCCACGCGGCGAGCATACAGACCACCAGCGTGACGATGGCAAAGCCCGCAGGCGGCAATAGAAAAAGCGCCGCAATAACGACGGGGATTAAGACGAAAGCAGAAATCAGGCGATACTTCAGCAAAAGTGACCCCCATCAGGCATTGCTGCCACCCGGCTCAGTGCCGCCGAAACGACGCTCTCGATTAACAAAGGCATGGAGTGCACCTTCAAAGTCCTGTTCAGCGAAATCGGGCCAAAGAACATCCGTAAAGTAAAGTTCGGCATAGGCAATTTGCCAAATCAAAAAGTTACTAATGCGGTGCTCTCCCCCGGTCCTAATAACTAAATCTACGGGAGCCAGTTCATGCATGCACACCTGCTGGCTCAGCATCTCTTCCGTGATTTGTTCGGGCTGGAGTAACCCGTCTTTTACCTGTTTGGCCAGATGACGAACGCCCTGAACGATATCCCAGCGGCCGCCGTAATTGGCGGCAATGTTCAGAGTCAAACCGGTGTTGTTCTCAGTAAGCGCTTCCGCTTTGCGAATACGTTCCTGTAAACGCGCATTGAATCGCGTGGTCTCGCCGATGATACGCAGGCGCACATTGTGCCTGTGCAGACTTTTTACTTCGCTATCCAGTGCCCAGACAAACAGCTCCATCAGCGCGCTGACTTCCTGCGCCGGGCGATTCCAGTTTTCACTGCTGAACGCGTATAACGTCAACGCTTCAATACCATTATTAGCCGCGAATGAGACGGCGCGACGAACAGACTTCGCGCCGGCTTTATGGCCAAAGGCGCGGATTTTTCCTTGCCGTTTAGCCCAGCGACCGTTGCCGTCCATAATAATGGCGACATGACGACAGCCATGCGCAGGCAACATTTCGCTGACAGTTTGATTAGCAGACAACATAACGCGTTTTAAGTCCATAATAAGGATTAGCTAAGCTACTAAACACGGGCCACCGGTCAGCGCTGGATACGCATTTTTATCCGGTGCCGGAGCTACGGCCAATCGCAGAGAACAACCAAAAGCTTTACGCAAAAAAGCCGTGTCTTGCCACGGCCACCGTAATCTTTCACACCAAAATGCAACGATCGGATGGCGCAGACTATATCACCGAAGCCATGCGCCCACAAATATCACAACGAGTATCAGAATTTGCGCTGCGCCGCTAGCAGCCGACCTGCGCTTGCCCGGGCCATAGCGTCAATAGCCAGTACTTCATCAATACTTTGCGGTTCATTTAGCGTCTGTTGATCCAAGACCGACTGATTGATTGCCGCAATATCGATAAAGCGAATATCACCGTTGAGGAATGCCGCGACCGAGACTTCGTTTGCCGCATTCAGCGCGGTTGTCGCCGCCTGCCCCACATCAAACGCGTCCATTGCCAGCTTCAGGCAGGGATAACGCGCATAGTCCGGCGCGGAGAAGCTCAGGTTGCTCAGTTGACAAAAATCCAACGGTTTTGCTCCTGAGTTGAGACGCTTTGGCCAGCCCATCGTATGGGCGATCGGCGTCCGCATATCCGGCTCGCCGAGCTGCGCCAGCACGCTCCCATCCTGATAGCGCACCATCGAATGAATCACCGATTGCGGATGAATCAGAACTTCCATCTGCTGCGCAGATGCATTAAACAACCAGCGGGCTTCGATATACTCCAGCCCCTTGTTCATCATGGTGGCGGAGTCGACAGAAATCTTGCGCCCCATGGACCAGTTTGGATGCTTACATGCCCGATCGGGGGTCATCGCCGCCAGTTCCGAAATCGCCGTTTCGCGGAAAGGACCACCGGAGCCCGTTAGCAGAATCGACGACACGCCGTTTTGGGTTAAATCAGCGTACCCCAGATCCTGTTGAACTGTTTCCGGCATACTCTGAAAAATCGCATTGTGCTCGCTATCTACCGGTAACAAACGCGCTCCGTATCTCTGCACGGCCTCCATAAACAGACGGCCGCAGGTCACCAGCGACTCTTTGTTCGCCAGCAGCACCGTTTTACTCGCGCGAATAGCTGAAAGCGTCGGTACCAGGCCCGCTGCGCCGACAATCGCCGCCATGACCTGGTCAACGTCGTCGAGCGCTGCCACTTCCGCGGCAGTCTGCTGGCCGCTCATGACCTCAGTCCGGCTACCCTGCTCGCGCAGTTTTGACCGCAGCAGTTCAGCGCTGCGCGCATCATCCATTACCGCGTAACGAGGGGAGAATTCCAGACATTGTTCAACCATACGGTCGACATTTTTCCCGGCGACCAGCGCAGTGACAGAAAAACTATCTGGATTATGGCGCACCACGTCCAGCGTGCTGCAGCCGATAGAACCGGTCGAACCGAGAACGGTTAATTGCTTCATGAGGCGTCCAGAAAAGGTAGACAGGATTAAAAGCAAAACGCCGCCAGCAAACCCTTGTGCATCAATGATCGGATGGCAGAGCGGAGGCGCAGCGCCTTTGACATGGTGCCAAAGGCTACAAGGCCAGCCGTCTGAACGCAATCCCGAAAATTGAGCGTACGGTCTCCTGTACGGCGTTTCAGATTTTACGCAGGTCGATGGTCAGACCCGCGTGTCGGCAGAGAATCAGAACTGCATCAGTTCCGCTTCTTTATCCGCCAGCGCCGCATCAACTTTTTTGATAGCAGCATCAGTCATTTTCTGCACATCTTCCTGAGAACGGCGATCGTCATCTTCGCTGATCTCTTTCTCTTTCAGCAGTGCTTTTACTTTGTCGTTGGCATCGCGACGAACGTTACGTACGGCAACGCGCGCCTGTTCAGCTTCACCACGCACGATTTTGGTCAGATCTTTACGACGTTCTTCGGTCAGCGGTGGCAGCGGAACGCGGATATCGCTTCCCGCGGAGCTTGGGTTCAGACCGAGGTCGGAAGCCATAATCGCTTTTTCAACGGCCGGGCTCATAGAGCGATCGAAAACGTTGATCTTCAGCGTGCGGGAGTCTTCTACCGTTACGCTAGCCAGCTGGCGCAGCGGGGTCGGCGTGCCGTAGTATTCCACGATAATGCCATCCAGCAGGCTGGGAGAAGCACGACCCGTGCGTATTTTGCTGATTTGGGTTTTGAACGCTTCGACGCATTTCTCCATGCGTACTTCAGCATCTTTTCTGATATCGCTAATCACGTTACGAATCCTTGAAAACTTGTCTCAGACAGACCAGACGGTCGCCCACTGCAAAAGTGAGCTAAGTATAGTCATGTTTATGCTCAGCGTCCTTCAGGCTGAGGAATCAGCCGCAGCATTCCGTCCACCGAGCATGTTGAAAACCATCGGGTCAAAAACCCGAAAAAGTAAGGCCGAATATTACCCGTATTTGGCGCCGACGGGAATTACTCCGTAATTAATGTGCCTTCTTTTTCGCCCATCACCACGCGACGCAGCGCGCCAGGCTTATTCATATTGAATACGCGAATCGGCAATTTGTGGTCGCGGGCCAGGGTAAAGGCAGCAAGATCCATCACTTTCAGCTCTTTATCCAGCACTTCGCTGTAGGTCAGCTGATCGTACATGGTTGCAGAAGGATCCTTGGCCGGATCGGCGGTAAAGACACCGTCGACTTTGGTCGCTTTTAGCACCACATCGGCTTCAATTTCAATACCGCGCAGGCAGGCAGCGGAATCGGTAGTAAAGAATGGGTTACCGGTACCCGCGGAAAGAATCACTACGCGGTTGTTACGCAGCAGGCTAATTGCTTCTGCCCAGCTGTAGTTATCACACACGCCGTTCAGCGGAATCGCTGACATCAGGCGGGCGTTCACATAGGCGCGATGAAGTGCATCACGCATTGCAAGGCCGTTCATGACCGTTGCCAGCATGCCCATGTGGTCGCCCACAACGCGGTTCATACCTGCTTTCGCCAGACCAGCACCACGGAAAAGGTTACCGCCACCAATCACTACGCCAACCTGAATACCCAGCTCAACCAGTTCTTTAATTTCCTGAGCCATGCGGTCAAGTATGCTCGCATCAATACCGAAGCCTTCTGAACCTTGCAGAGCTTCGCCACTTAACTTAAGCAGAATACGTTTGTAGACGGGTTTTGCATTGGTAGCCATGTTTCTTTCCTGAGACTGTCAACGAATGAGATGAGTTAATTCCGGCGACATTGTACGTCGCTTTTCAGCGTGCCCACTATAGCGGTTGGCTGAATTTACACATTAGGCGCAAAAAGAAGCCGCCCTCAGGCGGCTCCTTTTGAAAATTAAGACTGCTTGGACATCGCAGCAACTTCTGCTGCAAAGTCAGTCTCAACTTTCTCAATGCCTTCGCCCACTTCAAAGCGGATGAAGCCAGTCACGTCAGCGTTATGCTCTTTCAGCAGTTGAGCAACAGATTTGCTCGGATCCATAACGAACGGCTGACCGGTCAGAGAAACTTCGCCGGTGAATTTCTTCATGCGGCCTTCAACCATTTTCTCTGCGATTTCTTTCGGCTTGCCAGACTGCATGGCGATATCCAGCTGAACCTGGTACTCTTTTTCTACCACTTCAGCGGAAACGTCTTCCGGCTTAACGAATTCAGGCTTGCTTGCAGCGATGTGCATAGCCAGCTGTTTAACCAGCTCTTCGCTCGCGCCTTTAGCAGCAACCAGAACACCGATACGCGCGCCGTGCTGGTAAGAACCCAGTACTTCGCCTTCCAGGGAAGACACGCGACGGATGTTGATGTTCTCACCGATTTTAGCAACCAGCGCAACGCGTTCTTCTTCGAACTGTGCTTTCAGAACTTCAACGTCGGTGATTTTGCCAGCAACTGCAGCATCCAGAACTTTGTTAGCAAATGCCTGGAAGCCACCATCTTTAGCAACGAAGTCAGTCTGGCAGTTAACTTCCAGAATGATGCCGTAGGTGCCATCGATTTTGGTAAGGATGACGCCGTCAGCTGCAACGTTGCCTGCTTTTTTCGCTGCTTTAATAGCACCGGATTTACGCATGTTTTCGATTGCCAGCTCGATGTCGCCGTTCGCTTCAGTCAGCGCTTTTTTGCAATCCATCATGCCTGCGCCAGTACGCTCGCGCAGCTCTTTTACCAGGGATGCGGTAATTTCAGCCATTCTTTAATCCTCGGGAGATGTGATCTGCCCGGTTCCAGGAACCAGACAGATTTGAAAGTGAAAAAGGGGCCGCTAAGAGGCCCCTATTTATACACGGTACTAAATAAGGGTATGCCTTATTATTCAGCTTCTACGAAGCTTTCTTCCGCCTGAGAAGCCAGATCCTGAGAACGGCCTTCACGAACGGTAGCAGCAACAGCGCTCAGGTACAGGCTAACTGCACGGATTGCGTCGTCGTTACCCGGGATAACGAAGTCAACGCCGTCCGGATCGGAGTTAGTATCAACGATAGCAAATACCGGAATACCCAGGTTGTTTGCTTCTTTGATTGCGATGTGCTCGTGGTCAGCGTCGATAACGAACAGCGCGTCCGGCAGGCCGCCCATGTCTTTGATACCGCCCAGGCTGTTTTCCAGCTTGTCCAGCTCACGAGTGCGCATCAGCGCTTCTTTCTTGGTCAGCTTGTCGAAAGTACCGTCCTGGGACTGAGTTTCCAGGTCTTTCAGACGTTTGATAGACTGACGAACGGTTTTCCAGTTAGTCAGCATACCGCCCAGCCAGCGATGGTTCACGAAGAACTGGTCGCAGCTGTTAGCAGCGTCTTTTACCGCTTCGCTTGCAGCGCGCTTAGTACCAACGAAAAGGATTTTACCTTTACGAGAAGAGATCTTGTTCAGTTCAGCCAGCGCTTCGTTGAACATCGGTACAGTTTTCTCAAGGTTGATGATGTGAACTTTGTTACGCGCGCCGAAGATGAAAGGCTTCATTTTCGGGTTCCAGTAACGGGTCTGGTGACCAAAGTGAACACCAGCCTTGAGCATGTCGCGCATGGAAACAGTTGCCATGTTTAAAACCTCTATAGATAAAAGTTGGGGTTATGCCTCCACGTATCCCATATTACCGACCCCAAAGGGCACCCCGGAATATGTGCCGATACGTGTGTGTTGTTACACAAAGTGAGATTTGTCGCTTCAGTCCATCTTGTGTATCTGAGAATGGAACAGAAGTCCGGCGCGCTTTATATCACAAAACAGGACCGGACACCAACTGTTGTTGACGTCGCGTGCTGTTAATGATTCTCAATTTGGCAGCAGGACGCCCGGACTGTTAACATTGTTCAGACATAATCTATTATTGTCGAAAAAATCGACACTGCTGGACACAATCCATGGCTATTTCTATTAAGACATCTGAAGACATCGAAAAAATGCGCGTTGCCGGCCGCCTGGCCGCTGAAGTGCTGGAAATGATCGAGCCCTACGTGAAACCGGGCGTCAGCACCGGCGAACTGGACCGCATCTGCAACGATTACATCGTTAACGAGCAAAAAGCCGTTTCTGCCTGCCTGGGCTATCACGGTTTTCCCAAATCCGTCTGCATCTCTATTAATGAAGTGGTGTGCCACGGGATCCCGGACGACGGCAAGCTGCTGAAAGATGGCGATATCGTCAACATTGACGTCACCGTCATTAAAGATGATTTCCACGGCGATACGTCAAAGATGTTTATCGTCGGCAAGCCGACTATTCTTGGCGAGCGCCTGTGCCGCATTACCCAGGAAAGCCTCTATCTGGCCCTCAAAATGGTCAAACCGGGAATCAATCTGCGCACCATCGGCGCAGCTATTCAGAAATACGTTGAAGCCGAAGGTTTCTCCGTGGTGCGCGAGTATTGCGGACACGGTATCGGCCGCGGTTTTCATGAAGAGCCGCAGGTGTTGCACTACGATTCTCCGGAAACCAACGTGGTGCTCAAGCCAGGCATGACCTTTACCATTGAGCCGATGGTCAACGCCGGCAAAAAAGAGATCCGCAGCATGAAAGACGGCTGGACGGTAAAAACCAAAGACCGGAGCTTGTCTGCGCAGTATGAGCATACTATTGTGGTGACAGACAACGGCTGTGAAATACTGACGTTACGCAAGGATGACACCATCCCGGCGATAATCTCGCACAACGATTGATGAAAAGCCGGCGCCAGCCGGCTTTTTTATGACGAGCACCCTGTGGGCCGCCGCAAGCGACGTTAAAAATCGCTCCCGGCGATTTTTTATGACGGGCATCCTTGCCCGTCACCCTAAGGGCCGCCGCAAGCGACGTTAAAAATCGCTCCCGGCGATTTTTTATGGGCGATAGTTTTTTCTTATGGTGGCGCGATGAGCAACTCTTTATCTGATACTGTCTCCCCTTCCCTCGCCGGACAGCCCGCTAATCCGGACCGCTGGCCGCAGAGTGATTTCAACTGCGCGGCTATCAAGACGCATATCGACGCTTTCCAGCGCTGGCTGGGCGAGGCTTTTGACCAGGGCATCGTCGCAGAGAAGTTGATTGAGGCGCGGACCGAATTTATCGATCAGCTGCTCCAGCGGCTGTGGATTGAGTACGGTTTCGGGTCAATTAACGACATCGCGCTGGTCGCCGTCGGCGGTTACGGTCGCGGCGAACTCCACCCGCTGTCAGATATCGATCTGCTTATCCTGAGTCGTAAAAAGCTGCCCGATGAGCAGGCCCAGAAGGTCGGCGAGCTGCTGACGCTGCTGTGGGATATTAAACTGGAAGTTGGCCACAGCGTGCGCACCCTCGAAGAGTGCCTGCTTGAGGGGCTATCAGACCTCAGCGTCGCCACCAACTTGATCGAATCGCGTCTGCTTATAGGCGACGTCGCGCTGTTCCTTGAACTGCAAAAACACATCTTCAGCGACGGCTTCTGGCCATCGGAAAAATTCTTTGCGGCAAAAGTTGAAGAACAGAATGTCCGCCATCAGCGCTATCACGGAACCAGCTATAACCTGGAGCCGGATGTGAAAAGCAGCCCCGGCGGCCTGCGCGATATTCATACTCTGCAGTGGATCGCGCGCCGCCATTTCGGCGCCACCTCGCTTGATGAAATGGTCGGTTTCGGCTTCCTGACCGAAGCCGAGCGCAACGAGCTTAATGAATGCCTGCATCAGCTGTGGCGGATTCGTTTTGCGCTTCATCTTGAGCTCAACCGCTACGATAACCGCCTGCTGTTCGACAGGCAATTCAGCGTCGCCCGTCGCCTGCGCTATGAAGGCGAAGGCAACCAGCCGATCGAACATATGATGAAGGATTTCTTCCGCGTCACTCGTCGGGTCAGCGAGCTGAACCAAATGCTGATCCAGCTGTTTGAAGAAGCGATTCTGGCGCTCACCGAAGATGAGAAACCGCGGCCGATTGATGATGATTTTCAACTGCGCGGCACGCTTATCGATCTGCGCGACGACACGCTGTTTATCCGCGAACCGCAGGCGATTCTGCGCATGTTCTTTATGATGGTGCGCAACAGCAGCATCACCGGTATCTACTCCACTACGCTTCGCCATCTGCGCCACGCCCGGCGCCATCTGACGCAACCGCTTTGCTATATTCCCGAAGCGCGGACCCTGTTCCTCAGTATGCTGCGCCATCAGGGCGCGGTTAGCCGGGGACTGCTGCCGATGCACCGCCATAGCGTGCTGTGGGCCTATATGCCGCAATGGTCGCATATTGTTGGTCAGATGCAGTTTGACCTGTTTCACGCCTATACCGTCGATGAACACACTATCCGCGTACTGCTCAAGCTGGAGAGCTTCGCCAAAGAAGAGATCCGCAGCCGTCACCCGCTGTGCGTTGAGCTGTGGCCGCGCCTGACGCATCCGGAGCTGATCTTTATCGCCGCCCTCTTCCACGATATCGCCAAAGGGCGCGGCGGCGACCATTCAATTCTCGGCGCGCAGGATGTGTTGAAATTCGCCGAGCTCCACGGTCTTAACTCTCGCGAAACCCAGCTGGTCGCCTGGCTGGTGCGCCATCATCTGCTGATGTCGGTCACCGCCCAGCGCCGTGATATCCAGGATCCGGAAGTGATCAAGCAGTTTGCCGAAGAGGTACAGACGGAGAATCGTCTGCACTATCTGGTCTGCCTGACCGTTGCCGATATCTGCGCCACCAACGAAAACCTGTGGAATAGCTGGAAGCAAAGCCTGCTGCGCGAGCTCTATTTCGCCACCGAAAAGCAGCTGCGCCGGGGAATGCAAAATACGCCGGATATGCGCGAGCGGGTGCGTCATCACCAGCTACAGGCGCTGGCGCTGCTGCGAATGGAAAATATTAATGAACAGGCGCTGCATCAAATATGGAACCGCTGCCGCGCGAACTACTTCGTGCGCCATACGCCAAACCAGCTCGCCTGGCATGCGCGCAATCTGCTGCAGCACGATCTCAGTAAGCCGATGATCCTGCTCAGTTCCCACGCCTCGCGCGGCGGCACCGAGATTTTTATCTGGAGTCCGGACCGCCCTTATCTCTTTGCCGCCGTTTGCGGCGAGCTGGATCGACGTAATCTTAGCGTTCACGATGCGCAGATCTTTACTACCCGCGACGGTATGGCGATGGATACCTTTATTGTTCTTGAGCCGGACGGAAGTCCGCTTTCCGCCGACAGGCACGAAATGATCCGCGTGGGCCTGGAACAGACCATCACCCAGCGCAGCTGGCAACCGCCGGCTCCCCGCCGTCAGGCGGCAAAACTGAGGCATTTCTCCGTCCCAACGGAGGTTAATTTCCTGCCGACGCATACCGACCGCAAATCTTTTCTGGAACTGATTGCTCTCGATCAGCCGGGTCTGTTAGCGCGCGTTGGTCAGGTGTTTGCCGACCTCGGAATTTCGCTCCACGGCGCGCGAATTACGACAATTGGTGAGCGAGTAGAAGATTTATTTATAATCGCCACCGCAGACCGGCGCGCCCTTAATAATGAGCTACAGCAAGAAGTGCAACAACGGTTGACAGAGGCCCTCAATCCAAACGATAAAGGGTAACGTATTTTTTTAAGTAAATGGAAAGAGTAAACAATGCAGCAATTACAGAACGTTATTGAGTCCGCCTTTGAGCGTCGCGCCGACATCACGCCGGCAAACGTGGATACCGTAACCCGCGAAGCGGTTAACCAGGTGATTTCTCTGCTTGATTCCGGCGCGCTGCGTGTCGCTGAAAAAGTCGACGGCCAGTGGGTCACCCATCAATGGCTGAAGAAAGCGGTTCTGCTCTCTTTCCGTATTAACGATAACCAGGTTATCGATGGTGCGGAGAGCCGCTACTTCGATAAAGTCCCAATGAAGTTCGCGGATTATGATGAAGCGCGCTTCCAGAAAGAAGGCTTCCGCGTCGTTCCGCCAGCGGCCGTTCGCCAGGGGGCGTTTATCGCTCGCAACACGGTTCTGATGCCGTCCTATGTGAACATCGGCGCATACGTTGACGAAGGTACCATGGTTGATACCTGGGCGACCGTCGGCTCCTGCGCGCAGATCGGTAAAAACGTGCACCTGTCCGGCGGCGTCGGCATCGGCGGCGTGCTGGAGCCGCTGCAGGCTAACCCTACTATTATCGAAGATAACTGCTTTATCGGTGCGCGTTCTGAAGTGGTTGAAGGCGTGATCGTTGAAGAGGGTTCCGTGATCTCCATGGGCGTCTATCTCGGTCAGAGCACCAAAATCTACGATCGCGAAACCGGTGAAGTGTTCTACGGCCGCGTGCCAGCAGGCTCCGTTGTCGTCTCCGGCAACCTGCCGTCGAAAGATGGCAAGTACAGCCTGTACTGCGCGGTCATCGTGAAGAAAGTTGATGCCAAAACCCGCGGCAAAGTCGGAATCAACGAACTTCTGCGTACTATCGACTAAGCAGTATAAAAAGCGGGAGGCATCCCGCTTTTTTTATATATTGAGCTGGCGAAGATGGATTTTTTCGTTAATTATTCAAAGATTACGATGATATCAAAGGTACCGTTATGTACGATAATCTGAAAAGTCTTGGTATTACCAATCCTGATGAAATCGATCGCTATAGCCTGCGGCAGGAAGCCAATAACGATATTCTGAAAATCTACTTTCAGAAGGATAAAGGCGAGTTCTTCGCCAAGAGCGTCAAGTTTAAATATCCGCGTCAGCGCAAAACCGTGGTCGCCGACGGCGTGGGCCAGGGCTATAAAGAAGTTCAGGAGATTAGCCCTAACCTACGCTATATCATCGACGAGCTGGATCAAATCTGTCAGCGCGATCGTACCGAAATCGATCTGAAACGTAAGATCCTGGACGACCTGCGTCACCTGGAAAGCGTTGTCACGAATAAGATCAGCGAAATTGAATCCGATCTGGAAAAACTGACGCGAAATAAATAAGCCTGATACGGGCCAGAGTCTGGCCCTGTTTCCCCCTCTCTTCTCTCACTCATGCCTCATCTGCGAACTCAGTGAACCTCAGATTTTCGTCTCTCATCTCATTTCATCTCATTTTGCTATCCACATGAATTACATAATAAAATAAGGACATGTATGTTCATTTTCCACCTAAATAGGAGGTCATACTATGACACTGGAAATTGAACAAACATGTTATACTCTGCAATCTGCGCCCTGGCTGGATCGCGCAGATTTTCAAAAAGGACGCAAGCACGATCGTCAGCCTCTGGGCTTTATTCTGCCCGCCAATACGGTGCTGCAAATCCGCCAGCCGGATATTAGTAACGGTAATGCGATCCTACGCCTGCTGTGCGATGATACCGCGGTAGAGAGCACCTGCACGCTGGCCACAGGCTGGAAAACAGTCAGCGCAGCCGTCGATACCGTCCCTTTTGTCGATACTCTGTTTACTGACCAGCCCTGCGAGTTCACTATCGTCTATCAGCAACCTGCGGCAACTAAACCCCTACCGAGCTGGAAAGCGGGCCAATCCGAGGATGAATTTTTCTTCAGTTGGGAGAAAAATAAATCGTCATTCGCGCTGCTTGATTTGGATGTTATTACCCTGCTGCTGCCCTATGCCGACCGCGATAATGCAATGAAAGCGGGCTTACCGGCACTGCACCGTTTTTATACCCACATTTTCAAATGTTATAACGAGTGGGCTGGTCTAAGCGATAATCCGGATGCGCCGTGGAACCAGGATGTTGCCAACCGCTACTTTGTACGAGCTGATAAACATGGCGTCGGCCTGGCTTATTATGGTTCAGGGTGGTGCGCACAAAACTCCGCAACCATTGGCGAAGGCTGGCTGGATAACGTCGCCACGCAGTGGGTAATCCTGCATGAGATTGGCCACGGTTATCAGGGTAAATTTATGCAGGACACCACTCTGCCCGTTAGTGAGGTGTGGAATAATATTTACGCCTCGTTCTACCAGCAGCTCACGCTGAACCAGGATAATCATCTCTATGTTGATGGCTGGCTTTATAACTATGGCCAGCAGGCCGTGCAAGAAGTCCAGCTAATGAACTATATTAACGACCAGACGCCGGTAGCCAGCTGGGGCCTACGCCCGCGTCTGCAATTTTTGATGCTGATGCTGCTCAAAGCGGGAACCAAAGCATTTAGCGCCTTCAACCAAAACTATCGTGAACTGGCCAATGGGGATAACTTCTGGCCGTCCGATCATCAGCTTGTTGATATGCTGGCGACCGCCATTGCTACCGCCACTGGGTATGATGTGACTCCATTTATCGAGCTAGGCGGCTTAACGCTGGAAAATGCTACCCGAAAAAATATCGCCGCGATGGGCGCAAAACCGCTCTATCCGCTATATCTTTTACTTCCGCAAAGCGAATGGGATAGCGCGCGGCGGCAGCTGGGCCTGGATTCCTTCGTCTGGCTGGTGGATAACAGCGAACTGGCATCATTAGGCAAAACGGGCACGCTTTCCCTGACGCTCAATATCGACCAGCCGGATCAAATCTACGGTCGGACGCTGACTATCAAGGATAATTGCGGCACGCGTTATTCCCTGTTTGTCGATGATGACACCTTGCTTCTGAATGACATTCCCATTGGCATTTATCAGATCGATCCACCGAAGGGTCGTTCACAAAAATATCGTCCGGACATCAGCTATCTTATTGTAAAAGAAGGTGCCAATGCCGCTACCGTCAACTATACCCGGCTAAGCGACACCAGCGCGCACAACGTGAGAATGGACTTTTTAGGTCTTAGCGATAAGCTATTTGCCTGTCTTGATATCGATTACGAAAATCAGCAACTTATTTTAGACGTTATCAGCACTACGCCGCATAGCTACTATCCTGATACGCTGTATGCTAGCGTAAGCGTTCTTTCCGCGAGCGGTGAAAAGATTTTTGAGCGCAAAATGAACGGCACGAACTGCGCCACCGGTAAGGAGATTGTTCCCTTCGGCCCTCACTATCACTTATATATTACTCACGTCGAGCCGGGACGACTGAAAGCCTCGCCGGGATATTTAACGCTGCTCTCAAGTGGAAAATTCCAGCTGATGCGCATTGATGATAATGGGCTTTATAGCTTTATTCTCGACAATAATCCGGCAGAAGACTTACAGACTATTTTCGAACACAATGCTCTGGCGATACGTAGCAAGCCATGGCTGTTAGCACAGGAAGAGAGCGTAAGTAAAAACGATCTCTGGCTGCTGCTCTCTCGTATGGAAGAGCCTCAGCGCAGCAAATTGCTCAAAGAGTATGCCGACGTCCTGCCCCAGGATAATAGCGAACCGGGCGAACTGACGGGCAAAAGCGTTACCCTCAATCTCAGAGGGCAAGGCAATAAAGATTTTTGCCAGATCGTTATCGATAATCAGCAGCACACAATGACGGTCGCCACGCGTACCGGCGCGCCGCACCCGTATTATGTTTCCCATACCTATGCCAGCATTACGGTAACCGGAGCAGACGAAACGGTGGTTTATCACCGCAGCTATGCCGGAGCGACCAATAACCTGGCAAACAGCGAGACTATCGCGCTCGCTGAAAACATGATCATTGAGGTTTTCCATGATGAGCCATTCCGCTCCAGCGCCTGCAATGATACGACTCATCGCGCAGTTACGCTGAAGCAACACAACCGCTGGCGGGTTGTGAAGGATGGGCTGACGACCTGTTCGCTTATACCCGAAGAGCAGGATGAGGAAACCCCTGATGCTGAGGAGGGGGCAACAGAGCTTTACGGCGATCTCTTCACCTGGCAGCTGCTCGGCGAAAATAATACCCGTTTCGCGACGATGGAGATGGATATTGGCGGCGGCGCGCTGACCTTTACCGCCAGCCCTGGGGTGCCGAATAAGCAATTTACGACGACCTATGCCACGGTAAATGTCTACAATACGCGCGGCTCGGTGGTTTATCGCCAGTCCATTAAAGGCTCATCGCAGCTTGGCGATTATATAGATACGGCAATACTCGATGAGGGCTATATCGTCGAAGTCTTTCATGCCGAAGCCGGAGATCGCTCCGTCATCATCAATCCGTTAAATGGTCATTCCTGGCCACAGCCTAATACCGTCTCCTGGCAAGTCACGACCCGCGGACTGCAGCGCCTGTAATCCGCCATCCCCACTCCCGCCTGCGGCGGGAGTGTTTTTAACGCTGCTCATCCAGCTGGAGCGCAATATACAGCAGCAGACGATCGTCAAAATTTCCTAAATCCAGTCCCGTCAGTTCAGAAATACGGTTCAAGCGATATTCCAGCGTATTACGATGGATAAATAGCGCTTTGGAGGTCGCCAACGGCTGCACGTTATGACGAAACCATGCCTGTAAAGTACGGCGCAGCAGGCCATTGTTATCCATCGCCTTCAGGCGAACCAGCGGGCGCGCCAGCTCATTGGCCTGCCAGCCACCGCGCAGGCTATCCAGCAGGACCGGCAGCATCAAATCCTGGTAGAAATAGCTACGGCTTTCGGGCATCCGCTGCTTGCCGACCATCATCGTGGTTCGGGCGGTGCGGTACGAACGAGCAATGCTGCCCGGCCCGGTAAAGAAATTGCCCAGCGCCACGCGAAAACGCAGCTGACCGTTCTCTTTCATCCGGCTAATTAGCTGCTCAACGCGTTTGCAGTGATCTTCTGCATCCCAGCGCCCAAAGGCATTCAGCGCGGGCTTCAGCACCACCATCTCGGTCAGCGAGACAATGGCCACCAGATTATTACGATCCGGCGTGGTCAGCGCGGTTTGCAGCTGCTGCAGTTCCGCCATCGCGCTATCGACACCCAGCTGGCCGCTATCCACTTCAATCATCGCCACGACGCGCGGTTGATTGAGATCGATCCCCAGACGCTGCGCCCACTCAGTCAGCGCCGGCGTGTTCTCTTCCGCCTGAATCAGGTTCATGACCAGCTCTTCGCGCAAACGGCTATCCTGGGCCAGGAGATGCATCAGCCGCGATTGTTCCAGCATCATCTCGGCGGTCATACAAACCAGTTCCCCGTATTTGCGCAGCGACTCCGGTTCTCCGGTCAGACCGATTACGCCAACGATCTCCCCTTCCAGACGCAGCGGCAGATTGATCCCCTGACGCACGCCGTGCAGGTGGCGGGCAACAGCATCATCAATGTCGACAACCCGTCCCTGAGAAAGCACCAGCAGCGCCCCTTCGTGCAATTCACCAATTCGCTCGCGGTCACCGCTGCCGATAATGCGCCCTCGGGCATCCATCACGTTAATATTGGTATCAATGATGCGCATCGTGCGCGCCACGATATCCTGCGCCATTTTGGTATCAAGATGCCAGCCAGCCATGTAACCCTCCCGTGAGCAGGCTACCAGCATAGAAGAGTTCGCAAAACGCCGCATTGTGCATTTGCCCAAAGCCGGGGAGAGAAGTATGGAGTTGTGGAAGATGTCACAGAACCAAAAATGGAACCCTCAGCAGAAAGAAAAAGCCCCTTCCCTCCGCAAGGAGAGAAGGGGCTTTGCAGACGGCGACGAATTACTGCATCAGCAGATAAATAGTCGCATCGCCGCGCTGAATGTTCAGCGCCAGAACAGAGGGCTTGGCATCAAAGATTTTGCGCAGGTCGGCAATATTTTTCACCGGTTGCTGGTTAGCGCCAACGATGATATCGCCTTTTTTCAGGCCAATCTGCGCCGCCGGAGTGCCCGCTTTCACGTTACTCACCACGACGCCTTTGTCCTGGCCTTTGTTGCTCATTTCCGCACCTTCAATACCGTTGAAGATCGTGCTGGAATCAACCTGATTCTGGTTGCTCTGCTGCAGCTCAACGGTCACCGTCACCGGCTTACCGTCTCGCAGCAGGCCAAGCTCGACTTTGCTGCCGATCGGCATGGTACCTACCTGGGCACGCAGAGCGGCGAAGCTGCTGATCGATTTACCGTTCAGCGTGGTAATCACATCGCCGGCTTTAATGCCCGCCTTAGCGGCGGCCGAGTTTGGCATCACCTGGCTGACGAACGCGCCGCGCTGCGCATCAACTTTCATCGCTTTTGCCAGCTCGGAATTCAGCTCGGTACCCATGATACCCAGCTCACCGCGCTTCACCTGGCCAAACTTAACCATCTGATCGGTAAGGTTTTTCACCATATTGCTCGGAATAGCGAAGCCGATACCAATGTTGCCGCCGTCCGGCGCCAGAATCGCAGTGTTGATACCGATCAGCTCGCCGTTCAGGTTAACCAGCGCGCCGCCGGAGTTACCGCGGTTAATGGCCGCATCGGTCTGGATAAAGTTCTCATAGTTTTCAACGTTCAGGCCGCTACGACCTAACGCGGAGACGATCCCCGAGGTCACGGTTTCGCCCAGACCAAACGGGTTACCGATCGCTACGGTGTAATCGCCGACGCGCAGAGCGTCAGAGTCCGCCAGTTTAATCGCGCTCAGGTTTTTCGGATCCTGAATTTGAATCAGCGCAATATCAGAACGCGGGTCTTTGCCGACGACTTTCGCGTCGAACTTACGGCCATCGCTCAGCTGAACTTTAATGGTTGTCGCGTTATCCACGACGTGGTTGTTGGTGACGACATAGCCTTTAGCGGCATCAATGATGACCCCGGAACCGAGGGCCATAAATTTCTGCTGCTGTCCGCCGTTGCCGCCCGGCGCGCCGCCTTGTCCGCCGCCCTGACAGAACGGAGAGCTCTGGAACGGCGAACCATCCTGGCAGAATGGTGAATTATCGCCAAAGAACTGCTGGAAGTTTCGCGGCATCCGCGGCGTATTAACGGTGGTGCTCCCCTCAACGTTAATGCTCACGACCGACGGCATCACTTTTTCCAGCATCGGCGCCAGGCTTGGCATCTGCTGCGCATTAGTTGCCGAAGAAGCTGTTTCCGCCGCGCTCGCAGAGAGAGGGGACAACGCCAGACCTAAACTCAGAGCCAGGGCACTCATTGCTAACGTGGTTTTTTTCATATGTTTCAATCTCGATTTCAGATAACGAATAGTTGCTGTGTAGGTGACTATCAGAGTCATTTTATAGCGCGAAGTTCCGGAATGAAGTTTTGGTAAAAGTAAAAATTTATTGTCCGTCTTTACAAAACTCAGCCTTATTCTACGGCCATCAGGCGACGATATTCATCCCATGCATACAAGTCGGTCATTCCGCTGATATAGTCCTGAATGAGACGACAGCGATAATAATATTCCATCACCGGAAATTCCGGATTACTGCGTGAAATCTTATTTACGGCCTCGACGTAAGCCAGCCGATGGCGAGTCGAAAGTTTCTGGAACAGACGCGAAGCAATCGGTAAACTCCGCACCCGCTCTTTTTCCACCAGCAGACTAAACTCATCGAGCGATAATTTTAGCAACGGCTGGTATATATCTAACAAACCACTAATCACTCGATAACCTTGCAGTTCCAGCTGCTCAACGTCAGGATGGCTAAACACATGTTTTACCGCAACATTTTTGTATAGTTCAAGCAGCTGACTGCAATCGCTATCGTCTTCAAGCAGCGCGTGATTAAAATCGCCGCTGAAAATCTTCTCCAAGTTATCAATAAACCGACGCGCCGCGTACGGTACCAGCCTATTGAGCGTATTCACCCGTAAATACATAAAAAACTGATCTTCAGTGCTGCGACTCAGAGAATTCGCACGCGATTTCTCCCAGGCGTTTTCGACAACTTGATTAAACAAGGAGCCTTTTTCGTGAACCCCCCAGGCCTCATAGAGATGCTGATAAAGCTGCTCTACGCTGAAGATGCGTTTTTCTACTGCATCCTCAAGGTCGGCAACGCAATATGAGATATCATCCGCGGCTTCCATAATCCACGTTAATGGGAATCGATTGTAAGGAGCCAGATCCAGTTCTTTACGCAACCTCGCAACATAGCCTTCTTCGGCTAAATAATAACCAGGTTTCTTCATTAAATAATTGTGGCTGGCCGGCGGTTCCCCGCGCCACCATGCCGGACGGGTATATTTTAAAATACAGCCCACCTGCGCCCAGGTCAGATTCATTCGCATCAGCGTATGCACTAACCGAATGCCCTGCGCATTTCCCTCAAACCAGCACAAATCCTGGCGAACTTTACGGCGAAGCTCATTCAGTTGGCTATCGCCTTCCTGCAGGCGCAGCGCCGCAACTACGCAGCGATCGTCGGTTAACGGCTGGCTGGCCGCATCGCCGGGAAAAAGCCGCTGGCTGAACCAATCGTTAATTGCCGCCTCGCCAAAATGGCCAAATGGCGGATTGCCGATATCGTGCATCAGGCAGGCCATTTCAACAATGCTCTCAAACGGCCCGGTGAGCTCATCCAGCCCGTAGCGTTCGAGCAGCTTCTGCTCTTTCAGCCGGCTCAGCACCTCTTTAGCGATATAGCGGCCCACCTGCTGAACTTCCAGGGAGTGGGTCAACCGCGTACGCACCGCAGCGTTGCGCTCCAGCGGGAAAACCTGAGTTTTTTGCTGCAGCCGGCGGATCGCTGGCGAGTTAATGATGCGCCCGCGATCGCTTTCGAAAATTCGCAGGATTTCTCGCTCCGTCTCAACGCCCTGCGGTGAACGGTAGCGGCGACGCCAGTTAATCTTGTTGCGAAAATCGATCTTAGCCATGATCTCCCCCGAGCGAGCAATAACGTTTCCTTCTAAGCGCATGATAGACTATGCCGCTAAAACCCACACATCGCGAGTAAATCTATGAAAATCGGCATTATTGGCGCAATGGAAGAGGAAGTTACCCTTCTGCGCGACAAAATCGACAACCGCCAGACTATCACTATCGGCGGCAGCGAAATCTACACCGGCCAGCTTCAGGGTATTGACGTCGCTCTGTTGAAATCGGGTATCGGCAAAGTTGCCGCCGCCATGGGCGCGACCCTGTTGATGGAACACTGTAAGCCGGATGTGATTATCAACACCGGTTCTGCGGGCGGTCTGGCATCAACCCTGAAGGTCGGCGATATCGTCGTTTCCGACGAAACGCGCTATCACGATGCGGACGTTACCGCGTTTGGCTATGAGTATGGTCAGCTGCCGGGCTGTCCGGCCGGTTTCAAAGCCGATGAGAAGCTGATTGCCGCCGCGGAGACCTGCATCAAAGCGCTCAACCTTAACGCGGTACGCGGGCTCATCGTCAGCGGCGATGCTTTCATCAATGGTTCCATTGGTCTCGCAAAAATCCGTCATAACTTCCCGCAGGCCGTCGCGGTAGAAATGGAAGCCACGGCCATCGCGCACGTCTGCCACAACTATGGCGTACCTTTTGTAGTCGTTCGCGCCATCTCCGATGTTGCCGATCAGCAGTCGCATCTCAGCTTCGACGAGTTTCTCGCCGTTGCCGCGAAACAATCCACCCTGATGGTGGAAAATCTGGTGCAGCACCTGGCCCGTGGCTAAGTCGTTTATAACGGCGCTTGCCGCCCTGCTGCTGCTCGCCCCGGCGTGGCTTTTCGCCGCGCCGCGGGTGGTGACGCTCTCTCCCGCCAATACAGAACTGGCGTTTGCCGCCGGCATTACGCCAGTTGGCGTCAGCAGTTATTCCGATTATCCCCCTGAAGCCGCAAAGATAGAGCAGGTCTCCAGCTGGCAGGGGATGAATCTGGAACGTATCGTCGCCCTCAAGCCCGACCTGGTGCTGGCCTGGCGCGGCGGTAACGCTGAGCGGCAGGTCAATCAGCTAAGCTCGCTCGGGATAAAAGTCATCTGGGTCGAAACGTCGACCATTGAAGACATTATCGCGACGCTTCGCCAGCTGGCGCAGTGGAGCCCGCAGCCGGAAAAGGCGCAGCAGGCGGCGCAGAATATGCAAAGTGAGTACCAGAAGCTGAAAGCCCGCTATGCCAACGTGCCGAAAAAACGCGTTTTTTTACAGTTCGGCGCCAACCCTCTCTTTACGACCAGCAAAGGCTCGATTCAGGATCAGGTTCTGACGCTGTGCGGGGGAGAAAACATTTTTGCCGCCAGCCGGGTTCCCTGGCCGCAGGTTAGCCGTGAACAGGTGCTGGCAAGGCAGCCGCAGGCTATCGTTATCGCCGGCGATGCCAGTAAACTTCCCGCCGTTGAGCGCTATTGGCAGAATCAGCTAAAAATTTCTTTTATTGCGCTACATGGCGACTGGTTTGAACGCGCGAGCCCACGTATTATCCTCGCCGCAAAACAACTCTGTACTGCGCTCGAACAGGTAAAATAATCACCTGATAACCCAGGTGCTCAGAACCTATCCCACCAGGCGCTATTGTTGCAGACAGTCTGGAACACAGCGAGGAACAACCGCAGCGTACACGCAGTACGTGAGGTTCGTCAGCGCTGACCAGGGTCAAACTGGCAAATGAAATAGCCTGATGGGGTAGACTATAAGTGGGAACTGACGATGCTTGTCTATTGGCTGGATATTATTGGCACCGCCGTGTTTGCCATCTCTGGCGTCCTGCTGGCTGGAAAGCTGCGCATGGACCCTTTCGGCGTGCTGGTATTAGGCGTGGTGACCGCAGTGGGCGGCGGAACCATTCGTGATATGGCCCTTGCTAACGGCCCGGTATTTTGGGTTAAAGATCCTACCGATCTGGTAGTGGCGATGGTCACCAGCATGCTGACTATCCTGCTGGTGCGCCAGCCGCGTCGGTTACCGAAATGGGTGTTGCCGGTACTGGACGCCGTCGGCCTGGCAGTATTTGTCGGGATCGGCGTCAACAAAGCCTTCCTTGCTCATAGCGGACCGCTGGTGGCCATCTGCATGGGCGTCGTCACCGGCGTCGGTGGAGGGATTATTCGCGACGTGCTGGCGCGCGAAATCCCGATGATTCTGCGTACGGAAATCTACGCGACCGCCTGCATCGTTGGCGGTATCGTACACGCAACGGCGCACTACACCTTCCAGGTTCCGTTAGAAAACGCGGCGATGTCAGGGATGGTGGTTACGCTGGTGATTCGGCTGGCGGCAATCCGCTGGCACCTGAAGCTGCCAACGTTTGCACTTGATGAGAATGGACGGTAATAAAAGCAAAACGGTAACCTTAACGTTACCGTTTTTAATGTTTGCTCCCTCTCCCTGTGGAAGAAGGGGCTCACGATCGCACTATCTTTAGACGCTGAATGAGGAGCCGCAGCCGCAGGTGCTTTTCGCATTCGGGTTGGTCACGATAAAACGCGAACCTTCCAGTCCCTCGGTATAATCGACGGCGCCGCCGACCAGATACTGCAGGCTCATTGGGTCAACCACCAGGCCGACGCCCTGCTTCTCGATAGTCATATCGCCTTCGTTAACCTGATCGTCAAAGGTGAAGCCGTACTGGAAACCGCTGCAGCCACCGCCGGTGATGTACACGCGCAGTTTCAGGTTCGGATTGTCTTCATCCGCAATCAGGTCTTTTACTTTAATCGCTGCGGCTTCGGTAAACTCCAGCGGCAACGCTACGTCATCACTCATTTTATGCTCCCATTGATACTTCTGACCGGTTAAAGAATAACCCGACCTTTTGAGCCATTATCTAATACCCGAGTAAATCGTTCAAGTATTCTCCCCGCCGACAGGCTGCGCCCTGGCTTCCTGTTCCGCTTTTTGTTTTGCGAGAGTACGCTGCAGAATAGTCGAGTATAAAGGCTTACCGCCGAGGAATTGTGCCAATAGTGTTGCGCCGAGGCAGGTAATAATCATTGGCAAAATGAGCTGATAATTATCGGTCATCTCCAGCACCAGCACGATACCGGTCAACGGCGCGCGGACCGAGGCGGCAAGCAGCGCCCCCATACCGGCAATGGCAAAGGTTCCCGCATCCAGATGATACGCAGGAAACAGCGGCGTCGCTGCCATACCAAACGCCGTACCCAGCAGCGTCCCCAGCGCCAGCATCGGGGCAAAAATTCCGCCCGGCGCGCCGGAAGAGAAGCAGAGCAGCGTGGTAATCACCCTCGCGATAAAAATAAACAGCAGCAGGCCAACGGAAAAATTGCCCGCCGCGGCGATGGGGATCAGGTTAAATCCGCCGCCGGACGCTGCCGGCTGAATCAGTCCCAGCACGCCGCAGCTACCGCCGATCAGGCCGCCAATCAGCACCCATTTCTTGATGTTGCCGCCGTGAATCCGCTGGAACATATCCTGGGTACGCAGCACCAGCGTATTAAATAACGGACCCACGCAGCCAAAAATCATCCCAAGGATCAAATACAGCCACAGCGTGTTGACCGGCGCATTGCTGAGCTTACCGACCTCGATAACCGCTTTATCGCCATTGAAGATACGGAAAACGATGGTTGCCATAATCACGCCGGTAAACACGGCTTTAATGGAGATCAGGTTGTAGCGAAACTGCGGGCGCATCTCTTCAATAATAAACAGAATCCCGGCCAGCGGCGCGTTAAAAGCGGCGGAGAGCCCCGCGGCGGCGCCGGTCGCCAGAAGCGTATGACGCGCTTCCGGACTACGCATGCGGAAGACGTCCACCACCATGCGCCCAAGATTGCCCCCAAGCTGCACCATCGGCCCTTCGCGCCCCAGCACCATCCCCGCGCCCAACGTGCCCATGCCGCCGATAAACTTCACCGGCAGCACGCGCCACCAGCGAACGGGACGCAATTCCTCCAGCGCACCTTCAATTTCCGGGATCCCGGAGCCGCCTGCTTCCGGCGCAAAACGACGGACGAGGAAATAGCCCACCATCGCCAGCAAAGCGGAGAGGATAAAAGCCAGCGGCCAGACCAGAAACCAGTGGTCCGCCACCTCTACCAGCGCGCCAATGCGCACGTTTTGCACCCAGTTGACGCTTTTCTCAAACGCGACGCCAACCAGCCCCGCCAGCGTTCCGACAACGGCCGCCATCAATAACACCGCCAGCGGCGTTTTATCACGCTGAATCAACCGACGCACGGCATCGCTGCGGCGAACGCGTACGAACTGATGTGCTGAAAAAGAGGGATTTTCTGCTTTCATGCCATTATCAATGATTAGTAATACAAATAGAAAGAAGGGCATTCTAGCCAACCGGACAGGCTCCGTCGTCAAAAAAATGCGCTGCGCCCCCATTGTTTCAATTGGGCAAAACTTTCATAACCTTCCTGGAATAACTTAGAATAGTCGACAAAACATTTTTCACGAACCAGGACTCCGGTAATGAGCAAATCTGAAAATCTGTATAATGCTGCGCGTGAACTTATCCCCGGCGGCGTGAACTCTCCGGTACGCGCCTTCACCGGCGTCGGCGGCACACCGCTGTTTATTGAGCGCGCCGACGGCGCATATCTCTACGACGTCGATGGTAAAGCGTATATCGATTATGTCGGCTCCTGGGGCCCAATGGTGCTGGGCCATAACCATCCGGCAATCCGCAATGTGGTTATTGAAGCTGCCGAGCGCGGCCTGAGCTTTGGCGCGCCAACGGAGATGGAAGTTAAAATGGCGGCGCTGGTCACCGAACTGGTCCCGACCATGGATATGGTCCGGATGGTGAACTCCGGTACCGAAGCCACTATGAGCGCCATCCGCCTGGCGCGCGGCTTTACCGGTCGCGACAAAATTATCAAGTTCGAAGGCTGCTACCACGGCCACGCCGACTGCCTGCTGGTGAAAGCCGGTTCAGGCGCGCTGACGCTTGGCCAGCCGAACTCGCCGGGCGTGCCAGCGGATTTCGCCAAACATACCCTGACCTGCACCTATAACGATCTGGCCTCGGTCCGCGCTGCGTTCGAACAGTATCCACAGGATATTGCCTGCATCATCGTTGAGCCGGTGGCCGGTAATATGAACTGTATTCCACCGCTGCCGGAGTTTCTGCCGGGCCTGCGCGCGCTGTGCGACGAATTCGGCGCGCTGCTGATTATTGATGAAGTCATGACTGGCTTCCGCGTGGCGCTGGCGGGCGCGCAGGATTACTACGGCGTGGTGCCGGATTTGACCTGCCTTGGCAAGATCATCGGCGGCGGTATGCCGGTTGGCGCATTCGGCGGTCGCCGCGAGGTGATGGATGCCCTTGCTCCGACCGGCCCGGTTTACCAGGCAGGTACCCTCTCCGGCAACCCCATCGCCATGGCGGCAGGTTTCGCCTGCTTAAGCGAAGTGGCGCAGCCCGGCGTACATGAGACCCTAACTGAACTCACCAACCAGCTGGCTCAGGGCCTGCTGGACGCCGCTCGCGATGCCGGTATTCCGCTGGTGGTGAATAACGTCGGCGGCATGTTTGGCATTTTCTTTACCGATGCGCCAAGCGTGACCTGCTACCAGGACGTGGTGAAGTGCGATGTAGAACGGTTTAAACGCTTCTTCCACCTGATGCTGGAAGAGGGCGTCTACCTGGCGCCGTCGGCGTTTGAAGCGGGCTTTATGTCTATCGCTCATAGCGAAGAGGATATCGACAATACCGTCGCCGCAGCGCGTAACGCCTTCGCGAAGCTGTAACCCTGATTGCCGGGACTGCCCAGTCCCGGCAATATCTCTGTCATCTCGCCGCAAAGCCTCAATTTGCGTGGGTTCACGCATAACAATCTGCAAGCGCGATCGCTTCGAAAGATTGTCATCATCCCGCCTCGTAGAACCCAAAATCGTCGGCAGACAATGGGCAGGCAAAAGCAGATTCTCAGCGGAAACTCAGCCGCAAGGATTGCTCAGAATGACAACACAATCGTCCCCTACACCACATGACGCCATTTTTAAACAGCTACTGGTCCATACCAATATGCAGCACCGGCGTATTGCGATCCTGGAGCTCCTGCAGAAGCATATTCGCCAGCGGGATCTCATGTTGCTGCTCGAGCATGCTTAACGCGGGATACACCACCGCCGAGCAGCTAAAAGTGTTTTTTAGCTATATGGGGCAGCGTGGTCGTGACGGAAAACGAATTAGAGCAGTTGCAGAATTCCGCAGTTAGTCCTAACTGAATCCGGGCAAAAAAGGGATAACATCGCGACGCCCGCCGGGCATCGCGATGATGAAAAGCTACCGACTCTGCTTTCTCAACAGATAGATAAAGTACGGCGCGCCGATAAACGTCGACAGCAATCCCGCCGGGATCTGATACGGAAACATCAGCATCCGGCCGCACCAGTCGGCGAACACCAGCAGCACCCCGCCAATCAGGCCGGAAATCGCCATATGCGGCATCGTACGCCGGAATCCCATCATACGCGCAATATGCGGTGCCATTAACCCCACGAAGCTGAGGGGGCCAATCGTTAGCGTTGCGGCCGCGGTCAAACATGCCGCCAGCAGCAGTAGCCCGATACGTGACGGCGTCAGCGCCATGCCGACCGCCCTCGCCGCCTCGCCGCCCAGCGGCAGAATCGTCAGCCAGCGTCGGCAAAATGGCGTCAGCGTAAGCAGAGCAAGCATCACCGCACCGCTGCGCATCACGAGTTCCGGCGTGGCGCTGTAGGTTGAGCCGGAAATCCACGTCAGGATCTGCGCCATTCGCGGATCGCCGCTGGCCTGCAGCATCATCAGCAGCATGGTAAACGCCGTGCTCAGCGCCATCCCTGCCAGCAGCATGCGATGCGGCGAGAACCCGCCGCGCCCGGCGGCAATCAGGATGATCAGCAGCGTCGCCGCCGCTCCGAGGCTACCGGCGGGCAGCAGCCAGCCAAAGGCATTCCCCGGCACAAAGAACAGCATCACCACCACGCCAAACGCCGCGCCTGAGCTGATGCCGAGCACTTCCGGACTGGCCATCGGATTACCGGTCAAACGCTGGATAATGCAGCCCGCTACCGCCAGCATTACGCCAGCGAACAGCGCCGCCAGAATGCGCGGCCAGCGCCAGGGCATTAGCTCATCCAGTAGCGTACCGCTGGCCCAGTGCCAGCCCTGCGCATCGCGGCCGAAAGCCAGCGCAGCGACGATGGCCAGCAGCAGCAGCGCCAGCCCGCCCAGCGCGAACCACAGCACATGTTGCCGTTCAGCCTGCACCCTGGCGCCACCGTTCATCACCGGCGCGCTAATGCTGCGCAGGCGCGGCAGCAGCCATAGCAGCAGCGGCGCGCCAATCAGGGCGGTTACCGAACCGGTGGAGACTTCCATCCACACCCGGGCCAGCCAGAGGATAACCTGATCGGAGAGCCACAGCAGCAGCGCGCCAATCAGCGCCGCCAGCAGCAAGCGCGATAGCAGACGACGAGCGCCCAGCATCTTCGCCAGCAGCGGCGCGAACAGGCCGATAAAGCCAATAATCCCCACCGCATTCACCAACAGGGCGCTGATGACAATCGCCAGGGTCAACGCCCCCAGCCGTGCCAGCGAGAGCGCCAGTCCGAGGTTGCGCGCCACGCCGTCGTCCAGCCCCATCAGGGTCAGCGGACGCAGCAGCAGCAGCGTTAAAATGGCTCCGCCCAGCAGCTGCGGCCACAGTCGCTGCGCCACGCTCCAGTCGGTCTGGGTCAGGGTTCCGGTGCTCCACAGGAACATACTTTGCAGCTGATCGTGATGGAAGATCGCCATCAGTTGATTAAGCGCGCCGCAGTACAGGCTGACTACCAGCCCAGCCAGAATCAACGTCACCGGCGAGAGGCGTTTGCCCCACGACACACCAAACACCAGCGCGCCGACAATGCACGCTCCGGCAAGCGCGGCGAACTGCGACGCCAGCACGCCAGGGATCGCCCACAGCGTGGTGACCGTCATGCCCAGCTGCGCCCCGGTCGCTACGCCGAGCGTCGTCGGTTCCGCCAGCGGGTTACGTAGCACCTGCTGGAACAGCACGCCCACCAGCCCCAGCCCGGCGCCGACGAGCAACGATATAACCAGCCGCGGCAGCAGGCTGTAGTGGAACAGCATCTGAGCGATATTATCGATATTAGGCTGCCACAGCGCCTGCCCCCATTCGCTTCGCGGCAGCACCACGTTGAGGTTGAACAGCGTCAGCGCAGCAGCGACGATAAGCAGAGTTAACAGCAGAGATGTCGCCAAAGGCGAAATACGCGATCTCACACCGGGCCCCCCTGAGCGTCGGCCAGCACGCGGGCAAAATGCATCGCCGATAGCGTCGCGCCATAGAACCATACCGCCGGGACGCGCTGAAAACGCCCTGCGCGAACAAACGGCATCGCTTGCCACAGCGGCGTCGCCGTGAGCTGCGCCATCTCCCGCGCATTGCCGTGATCGAAGCAGATAACGTCGGCATCTCTGTAGGCCGCCAGCCGGTCAATACCGACGGTGACGCTGCCCCAGAAGGTGGTCTCGCCCTGCCAGGCATTTTTGATGGCAAAGCGGTCGAGCACTTCCTGGAACAGACAGTTCTGCGCAAAGACCAGCACGTGGCGGGTATCAAGCAGGGTAATCATCAGCAGCGGGCGATCGCCGCGGCGGGCAAAGCGCGGACGCAGGCTCTCCATCAGCGCGTCAAATTCCGCCAGATGGCGCTTCGCTTCCTGCTGCCTGCCGATCAGGTCAGCCATTTCGCTAAGCGACTGCTGAGCCATCATCAGCGGACGCTTGCCGTCGCTGAAGGTGAATCCTCGTCCGGGCGCAATAAGCGCCAGCTTTTCCGCCGCCGGGCCGTACCCTGCCGACCAGACCAGAAACGACGGCTTCATCTGGGTCAGCAGCTCCAGATTGGGTTCGGTGCGCAGCCCAACATCAATCACCGAATCAGGCAGCGCCGGTTCATTGACCCACAGCCTGTAGTTAGGGATATCGGCAACGCCGTAGGGCGTGACGCCCAGCGCCAGCAGCAGCTCTACCGGCAGCCATTCGAGCGCGACAATACGCTGCGGATCAACTTCCGCCGCCCGCGCGCCGCGCATCTGCCACAGCAGCGGCGACAGCGCCATCGCGGTCAGCAGGCGCCGCCGCGTGATGAGTGTGAGGTTTTCCATCAATAGACAAAACTTACCGGCGCTGCGCCAGCCGGATGCGGCAGGATCCCCATCGGGATACCGTAAATTTGTTCCAGAGTTTCGCTGCGCATCAGCTCCGCGGGCGTTCCCTGAGCGATCATTTCACCGCCGCGCAGCGCAACCAGATAGTCGCAGTAGCGCGCCGCCATATTGATATCATGCAGTACGGCGATCACCGTCAGCCCGCGCTGCTGGCTCAGGCGATGAACCAGCGCCAGCACATCCACCTGGTGGGCGATATCCAGCGCCGAGGTGGGTTCATCGAGCAGCAGGCAGCGGCTATCCTGGGCCACCAGCATGGCAATCCACGCGCGCTGGCGTTCGCCGCCGGAGAGGCTGTCCACCAGCCGATGGGCCAGCGGTTTTAGCCCGACCAGCGCAATCGCCTCTTCCACTTTTTCCCGGTCCGCCGCGCCAAAACGCCCCAGCGCCCCATGCCACGGGTAGCGGCCGATAGCCACCAGTTCACGCACCGTCATGCCTTCCGCCGGGGGCAACTGCTGCGGCAGATAAGCCACCTTGCGGGCAAAGGCTTTACTGCCCCAGCTATCGAGCGGCTGACCGTCAAGCAAAACCTCCCCGTCCGAAGGCGGCTGATGGCGGCCAAGCATTTTCAGCAGCGTCGATTTGCCGGAGCCGTTATGGCCAATCAGGCCCGTAACTTTTCCCGCCGGGAAGGTTAACGACAGAGGATGCAGCAGCGTTCGGCCGGGCACGCGGAAGGTCACGCGGTCCAGTGAAAACGTCGTATCGGAGTGCGGAATGTTTTCCTGCATAACGGAACCTGGTAAGAGGCGCGGCGAACCGCGCCCGTTAAGTGGTTAGAAACGGAAAGTCGCGGTCGCCACAACCTGACGCTCAGCGCCCCAGTAACATGCGTATTCGCTGTAGCAGCTGGAAACGTATTCACGATCGAACAGGTTATTGACGTTGACTCCGATCGACGAGCCCGGCAAACCAAAGCGCGCGAGATCGTATTTCACGGTGGCATCCATTAACGCGTAGCCCGCGACGTTGAAGGAGTCGTCTTTTTTCCCGGTCGAAGTATCGTTTTTGTAATAACTTACCGTTGAACCGACATAGCGAGCACCGGCGCCCACTGTCAGGCCGCTCAGCGCGGTTTCGTGGAAAGTATAATCTGCCCACAGCGAGGCCATATTGCGCGGGACTTCTGCCGGACGCTTGCCGTTAAAGGTGGTGTCGTGCTGGTACTGAGCATCCGTATAGGTGTAAGAAGCCGTCACGTTAATATTGGCATTAACCGCCGCTTTCGCCTCCAGCTCAATCCCGCGAGAGCGGATTTCGCCCGTCTGGATACTGAATGAGGCGTTGTTCGGATCCGCCGTCAGGTTTTTATCTTTGGTCAGCTGATATACTGCGGCGGTCAGCACCACCGGCATATCCTTCGGTACGTACTTCACGCCGGCTTCATACTGCTCGCCGTGGGAAGCATCGAAAGGTTTGCCATCCCGCGACGATCCGGAAACCGGCTCAAAAGACTGGCTGTAGCTGAAGTATGGCGAGATACCATTATCAAACAGATAGTTAATGCCGCCGCGCCAGGTGAATTGCTGATCGTGATTTTTGGCGAGGGTATTCGCAGGGCGCGTCAGGGTTGAAGCCATCGCATAGTCGTAGCGGCCCCCCAGCGTCATCACCCACTTATCCCACGCCATCTGATCCTGGGCATAGAGACCGGTCTGCTCCATACGGTTCAGCACTGAATAGGGGAAGTTAACGCTCACGTTTGCATTGCCATACTGCGGGTTCTGCATATCAATCGCGGAAGCCGTCCCGTAATCCGCGTTCACATCATTGCGCATGCGCGAATAGTCTACGCCGGTTAACAGGGTGTGCCCTACCGCGCCGGTAGCGAAATCAGACTGCAGCTGGGTATCAACGGTAAACGTATTAAGGTTCTCATCGGAGCGAACATACGCACGGTTTATTTTGCCTGTCGGCGTATATCCGTTGCCATAGACTGAACGATACAGAGTATGGACGTTGGCATAACGCAGGTTCTGACGCACGGTGAAAGTGTCATCGAACTGATGCGAGAAGCTGTAGCCAACCATCTGCTGACGGCGAGACATCTTATTATTCGCTTCGCCTTCGTTAAAGTCCGTCGGCAGCTTATGCGCCTTACCGTTGGCGTCGTAATAGGGTACTACCGTCCCTTCACGCGGCAGCCAGCCGTAATACCCGGCATACGGATCGCTCTGGAAATTACTCAGGAAAGTGAAGTCCGTTTTGTCATCCGGACGCCAGCTAAAGGAAGGAGCGACCGCATAGCGGGTTGATTTCGCCATCTGCTGCTGGGCATCCTGGCTGCGGCCTAAACCGGTCAGACGATATGACCACACGCCGTCTTCATCAATGGCATCGCTGAAATCAAAGCCCGTCTGCCACAGGTTATCGGTACCCATTTTAAATTGGATTTCTTTCAGCGGTTCAGTCGTCGGACGCTTGCTGACCATGCTGACGATGCCGCCAGGGTTGCTGTTGCCGTACAGCACCGACGTTGGCCCGCGCATCACTTCCACGCGTTCGAGGAAATAAGGGTCCATTGAGACTTCAGAATAGTTATTGCCCTGCAGCTTCATCCCATCCAGATACTGGTTGGTATTCACCGTCGTTGAGGTGGTGAAACCACGAATCGTCACCACATCATAGGTGGTTGAGCTGCCGCGGGTCGAGAATACGCCAGGGGTATAGGCCAGCGCTTCTTTGACCGTCGTCGGCTGCTTCATCTCCATTTCCTGGCGGGTCACCACGGAAATAGACTGCGGCGTTTTTTCGATGGGTGTATCGGTTTTTGTTGCGGTAGCCGAATGTTTCGCCGCGATGGTCGCTGCCGGTCCCCAGGCGCTCTCCTGCGGAGCCGGAGCGGCGGTTACGGTAATGGTTTCTTCTTTCGGTTCAACTGCCGCCTGTGCATAAACAGACATGCCGCTAACCGCCGTGGCTACTACAGCTGCGATTTTACGCAGCGAGTGATTTGGCTGAGCAGTTTTAAGACGCGCCATGGGTATATCTCTGATAGAAGTGAATGATAACGTAAACGAGAATTATTATTATAACGGCTGACATAATAGGCGAAACGAGCGCGGCAAGGCAAGAAATATGCCCCCTGCGGGCTATCAAAGGATGAATAAATAACCAGACGGTAATTGTGGGGTTATAAGGCTGTTAATTAATTTACAGATATAAAAAGGCCCTCTAATACTGAGGTATTAGAGGGCCACTATTCCTGCACCCATTCAACCAACAAGGCGCCGGCTTTCAGGATGCAACGACGAGTTAATTACCGCCGAACATATCTTTAATCCAGCCCGCTACGCCATCGCTCTTCTCCTGCTTCGGCGGTTGCTGCTGATTTTGCTGCTGTTGCCCGGACTGATTGAACGGATTATTCGCCTGCTGCTGCTGGAGCTGCTGCTGTTGAATCAGTTCGCCCTGGCGGCAAAGCGCGTCCGGCGAGGTCGTCCATACCGGAAGCGAACGCATGCCGCCGCTGCAGACAAAGTTACCGCTGCTATCGACGCCCATATCCACCACATCTTCCGGCGGAGTCAGGACCAGCGGAGTCGGCGTCTGGTTAGCCAGATAGCGCTGGTAAATCGACATTGCGCCGCTGGCGCCGTACAGCTTAGTCGGCTGGTTATTATCGCGTCCCACCCAGGTAATGGTCACCTGACCGCCGTCAATACCGGCAAACCAGGTATCAACGTTGTTGTTGGTGGTCCCGGTTTTACCCGCCAGATGCAGGCCCGGATACTTCGCGCCCAGCTGACGACCGGTACCGCGCTGCACCACCTGCTGCATAGTCCAGAGCGTCATATAAGCTGCCTGCGCCGGTACCGCCCGTTCCGCCTGCGGATAGCTTTGATAGAGTACGGTACCATCTTCAGCGATCACCGAACGCAGCGCTGACAGCGGCGCGCGGTTGCCACCGCTGGCAATGGTCTGGAACGCCTGCGCCACTTCAATCGGCGTCAGGTTCAGCGCCCCCAGCAGCATAGAAGGAACCGCATTCAGCTGATTCCTGGGCGCGCCCAGCTTAGTCCAGGTATCAACCACCGCCGGCAGGCCCAGCGCCATCCCGAGATTCACCGTCGGCACGTTCATTGAACGCGTCAGCGCGTCAACCAGCATTACCTTCCCGCTCTCGCTGTAGCGACGATCGTCGTTCTGCGGCGACCACGTCTGACCGTTAGACAGACGAATCGAGATAGGCGCATCGGCGATCCAGGTATTGAGACGATACTGATTCGGCTGACTTAGCGCGGTCAGATAGGTCGCCGGTTTTGCCAGCGAGCCAATCGAACGGCGCGCCTGCATTGCGCGGTTATAGCCAGCAAACTGCGGCTCCGCCCCGCCGACCATCGCCCGTACTTCGCCGGTGAAGCGGTCGACAACCACCATCGCGGTTTCCAGATCCGGTAGCTTACGCTGTTTCTTCAGCGCCGGAATACCCTCTATCGCCGCTTTTTCCGCCGCATCCTGCGCCACGGAATCGAAGGTGGTAAAGATCTTCACGCCGGAGAGATCTTTGACTTTATCGCCCAGTTTCGCCTGCAGCTCCTGACGCACCATCTGCATAAACGCCGGCTGCGGAGAGATCACCCCACCGCGCGGCTGTACGCCCAGCGGACGCGCGCTGAGCATGTCATACAGCTCCTGATCGATAACCTGCTGCTGCTGCAGAAGACGCAGCACGAGGTTGCGTCGCTCCAGCGCCAGCTTCGGGTTACGCCACGGGTTGTAAACCGACGCGCCTTTTACCATCCCCACCAGCAGCGCCTGCTGATCGAGGCTGAGCTCTTCCACCGGACGACCAAAGTAATAGAGGCTCGCCAGCGG
Source organism: Klebsiella sp. CN_Kp100 (assembly GCF_040065315.1). Lineage (NCBI taxonomy): Bacteria > Pseudomonadati > Pseudomonadota > Gammaproteobacteria > Enterobacterales > Enterobacteriaceae > Klebsiella > Klebsiella sp. CN_Kp100. The sequence continues at coordinate 159,908 of NZ_JBEAIJ010000005.1, read as the reverse complement.
GAAGCCGCGGATCTCGTTATCGCCGCTCTGACCGAGGTACACCTCGTTCATGTACAGCTCAAGGATACGATCCTTGCTGTAGCGGGCATCGACGATCAGCGCCATATAGGCTTCGTTAATCTTGCGCCAGTACGAACGTTCGCTGGAGAGGAACAGGTTCTTCACCAGCTGCTGGGTCAGCGTACTCGCCCCCTGCACCGTACGACCGGCGGTCAGGTTAGCCAGCACCGCACGGCCAATGGAGTAAAGGCTGATGCCGTCGTGTTCGTAGAAATGGCGGTCTTCCGTCGCCAGCAGAGTATCCACCAGCAGATCCGGGAAGCCGTTGCGCTTCACAAACAGACGCTGTTCGCCGTTAGCCGATTGCAGCATGGTGATCAGGCGCGGATCGAGACGGAAGAAACCGAACTGGCGGTTATTATCCATGTTCTCGATGGTGTCGAGACGATCGCCATTAAAGGTCAGACGCGCGCGCACCTGGCCTTCTTTACTGTCCGGGAAATCGAACGGACGGCGGATCATCTCGATACTGTTGGCCTGTACCGTATATTCCCCCGGACGCGTCATCGCGCTCACCTGGCGATACTGCGTCGCGTTAAGCAGGCGCACCATTTCGTTTTTGCTGATCTGCATATCCGGCTCAAGGTTGACCATCCGGCCATAAACCGCCGCGGGCAGATCCCAGACTTTCCCGTCAATGCGGCTGCGGATTTTCTGGTCAAGGTAGACGCCATAGGCGGCAATCAATACCGCACAGACGACCCCAATTTTAATCAGCAGCCACAGCCAGGTGCGTTTACGACGAGGGGGTTTACCGCCTTTGCCTTTTCCTTTCCTCGGCATCGGTTTTTCATCCTCATAGTCATCATCGTAATCGTCGTCGTAGTCCTCTTCCCGAACCCGACGGCGAGTTACCTTTTGTTTTGCCGGGCGCGAGGGTCTCCCCTTACGTCCGATCGGCTCGCGGTCATCTCCCGCCATGCTTTTTCTCCGCAACTTACAGGCGTAAAGGCCTGATTCTCAATGTTTCCCCGGATGGGGGAAAGAAGAAATCTCTCAAATTGCCGCCCGAAGGTGTTGTTTTTCAGGCAACCATTTATGGACTGCGCGACGCATTATCATGTCGCTCGCATGATTTTCACTTTAAAAATTCACCATACAAATCACATTGTTACACGCTTCATCGACAGAATTATTCGGGACACGGAACGGATTGTCCAGGGAATACAGGATAGCACTAAACCGCGACATTCTTAACCAGCATTTTACATCCTAGCCGGGCAACCTCAGGGAAATTGTGATGTTTTTTAACAACATAAAAATGTGCGCCCGTGACGTTCTGCTGGCTGCAGAAAAAAACCGAAGCAGTTAGGCCGGAAAATATTATTTCCGCCGGAAAACAGAAACGACCCAGATGAAAGAAAATGAGATTTAAAAGAGCGCAATGATAAAAACGCGAGCCACTTAACATTTATAATTTGGCAGATTTTCTGATGACTGCCGAAAAATATTTGTTAAACTGTCAGCCAATTAATTTTTCTGCTTAATAGATTATGCGCAACTTTATTATATTTCCGCTTATGGCGGTTGCCCTGCTCTCAGGCTGTCAGCAAAATCGTCAGACAACCCTGAGTCCTGCGGTTAGCGGTGAGGCTCAGCTTGAGCAGCTTGCCTCCGTCGCCGCCGGGGCGCGCTATCTGAAGAATAAATGCAACCGCAGCGATCTGCCTGCCGATGACGCAATTAACCGTGCGGCAATAAACGTCGGTAAAAAACGCGGATGGGCAAATATTGATGATAATCTGCTGAGCCAGCGCAGCGCGCAGCTATATCAACAGCTCCAGCAGGATAGTACCCCGGAAGCCACAAAATGCAGCCAGTTTAATCGCCAGCTGGCGCCATTTATTGATAGCCTGCGCGGCAATAAATAGCGATTATTTTAATTCCGCTCGCGCTATTTTTATTCTCCCTGCGGACTCTCCTCAATCGTCCCGCCCGGCCAGTCATCCAGCGCCGCGAGGGTAAACGTTTTACCGTTGAAGCTAAAGACGGTGAGATCCTGCTGGATCTGCTCGATAACCAGATTCGCCAGCGGCGAGTCGCCCTCCTTCCAGGATTGTCCGTTTAATACAATGCTGCGTTTCTCCGCCAGGGTGGCGTAGACGTGCGCGCTGTAGCGCAGAGGCGGCAGATGATCTTCATCGATCGGCGCCTCCGCAACGGCCTGCGTTTCTGGCCCGGCTTTAACCGGCTTGACGGCAGTTTTGACCGCCGGTTGATTCAGCGGCACTAACGCCGCATGGGCTACCGGCTGCGTTATCGGCTGCGGGACGGGTTTATTCCGCCACTGCTCGCCGCCAAACCAGCCGAGCGCAATCAGCAGCGCGGCATACAGCGGTACGGTCACGCAGGGGATTTGCACCATTTTCCCGCCCCCCGCCGGGGGACTGGACGGCGGGTACGGTTCTTGTTCACGAACAAGCACGGTTTTCTCCTTAATCAGGACACGCCATCCCGGCCCGCGGTTTGTACGCCGCGGGCCGGGAGGTTAAGGTCTTACTTGCTGCTGACCGGCAGCCCCGCGCCCTGAGCATCGCCCTGCGGCATTTCCAGCACCGCCACCGACCATGCCGGCAGGGTGACCGTGCCGTCTGCGGCAATCTGCACGCCGTGAGCCAGCGAATTTTCGCCCGCCGCCTGCTGGATCGCGCTCAGCTGCAGCGTCTCACCGGCAAACTCATTCAGCGTACGGCTTTCCGGCGCAGCGTTGATCGCCACCACCAGGCCGTCAAGACGGCTATCCAGACTGGCGCCCGCTTTCACCCCGTCATCCACGGTCATAATCAGCAGACCGGCCTGCTGGTCTGAACCGGTATTACGGAAATCAACGCGCTTCATCACCGCGCTGCCCTCACCTAAGGTGAACAGCGGCGAGGATTTACGCAGCTCGGTCAGCTCCTGGTAGAAGGCGGTCATCTGCTTAAGCTCCGCTTCGCCCGGAGCGGCAACCATATCTTTGACGCGCGAAATCACGTCATAGTTACTGCCGTCGTCGCTGATGCGCGGCATACCAACGTTGTAGTTATTGTCCTGCAGGGAATAATCCACGCGGTTGAACCAGTCGCCGGAGTCGTAGGAGTCGCGGGTAAAGGATTTCGAGCGCAGCAATTCAGAACCCTGCTGGTCGAAAGCGATCCCCTGCCCGAGCATCACCGTTGCCAGCGAAACGGCCTGCATGCGAACGCGGGTCGCCAGGTCGGCTTCCTGGGACGCTTTATAGCTGATCATATCCCACAGCGTCTGGTTGTCGTGCTTCGAAACATAGTTGACGACTTCCGTCGGATCTGCGGCATAGCCGCCAGGCGCGCCGTTATAGTCAATTTCGCTGCCTTTCTTCACCGCGCCGTCTTTGTCGATCATCACAAAGTCAGCAAGGTTACCGGCCATCCCCAGACGGGTCAGATCGGCCAGATGACGAACCTGATCATCGCTCAGACTGGTGAGCTCGTTTGGTAATACGCCAGCGCCGCTGCCAACGCCCTGGTTTTGACGCAGCGCATCGCCGGAATCAAACGGGCCGCCGCCGCGCACGGAGTCGCGCAGACGATCGGAGAACGTCCCGATACCGGTGCCTTTCAGATTGATCTGCGAGGCGATTTCAAAGCGGTCGCTCTGGTTTGAATCCCAGCCTTCACCAAAGAAGTAGATATCCGGATTCAGGGCTTTAATGCGCTCCCACGCCGAGAGAATTTGCGCTTTCGGGTGATAGCCCATCAGATCGAAGCGGAAACCATCGATTTTATAATCCGTGGTCCACACCGCCAGCGAGTCGGCGATCAGCCTGGCGAACATCCGATGCTCCGGCGCAGAGTCGGAACAGCAGGTGGCGGATTCAACGCTGCCGGTGGTTTCATTCAGACGCTGATAGTACCAGGGCACTATCTTATCCAGCACCGACGTGCGGTCGGTCGGACCCGCGGCATTGGTGTGGTTATATACCACGTCCATGATTACGTTCATCCCCAGATCCTGCTTGATCGCCTGAATCATGGTACGGAACTCTTTGATGCGCGTCGTGCCTTCCGGATCGGTCGCGTAGGATCCTTCCGGAACCGTGTAGTGGAACGGATCGTAGCCCCAGTTATAGGAGTCGGTCTGCGCCACCAGCGTATTCAGCGCCTGTACCTGCGGATTATCCTGGCTATCGCTCTGCCTGAGCTGGTTCAGCACCTCCTCCACGGTGGAGCCGCTGTCGCAGTATCCGGCGAACTCGCTGCTTTTCACCGCGCTGTTCACTTCGCACAGGCGGCTGAACGGCTGCTGAATATCGGCGACTTTGTCACTGAACTCGTTCACCGTCGCCAGATCGAAGACCGGCAGCAGCTCGACGTGCGTGACGCCTGAGGCGGAGAGCTTCTTCAGATGCTGTACCATATTGCTGTCGCCGGCGGTCAGCGCGAGATATTTACCGCGCAGTTCGGCCGGAACGGTCTGGTCCCAGGCGGAGAGATCGCGAATATGCGATTCATGGATCGTCATCTTCGCTAAATCCGCTTTTGTCTTCTGGGCATGCGGCATCGTCAGGCTATCCCAGCCGTCAGGCTTCAGGGCGCTGTCGTTGAGATCGACCACCTGGCTGTACTCCGAGTTGGTCGACAGGCTATGCGCATACGGGTCGGTGACTTCATACTGTTCAACCTTGCGCGACTGCGGGTGATAAACCGTCATCGCATAGCGGTAGAACGCGCCTTTCAGATCGCTGCCCCCCTGCCACGACCACGCGCCGGAAGCGCTGTCGCGGGTCATAGGATGGCTGCCAATCACTTTTTTGTCCGCGCTGTAGACCACCACATCCACCTGCTGAGCAGTCGGCGCCCAGACGCGGAAGGTGACGCCGCCGTCGGTCAACTGCGCGCCGTAGCTCAGCGCTTCCGCCGCTTCGGCATAGGTGTCATCCAGGACGCCCGCCGTCTGCACCTGGGTGGCGGAAATCAGGATCCCGTCCTCTGCGGCGGCAATGGCGACCGTTTCGCCCTGCAGCAGCTCGTCAACGTTCGCATTGTCCGGCAGTTTAAAAGCCGCATAGCTGGAAAGATGCGGGAAACGCATGCTGACCTGCTGATTGACCGTAGTCGGCGTCAGTTTTAGGTAACGGTCGGTAAATTTGCCTTCGCCATCCGCCGCCACTTTACTGCTGTGGCTGTAGTAGAGGCGCACAATGGGCTTGTCCTGTCCGCCCGGCCACAGCAGCGTATTTTTATCGACCCAGTGGGCTTCGGCCAGCGCGACGCCAAAAGCGGCGCGGAAAGCGTCGGCGCGGGAGTCATAGACCGCGCTGTTACCGGCGATCACCGATACCGTACGATCGGTGAAGTCGCCAAACGCCACCCGCAGATCGCTATCGATCAGTTTATTGGTGCCGTCGCGAACGATGACGTTGATACAACCGCTCTCTTTGTTGAGCGGAATCACCCAGTACGGGCCATATTTATCGCTGCCGCTCGGGGTGGTGCTGACGTCATTCCAGTCCGCTACCGGCGCGCTGAGCGCATCGCAGGTTTCGTTATTCCACAGATAGAGGTTTTTGCTGCTGTAGTCCGCCGCGCTGTTGCTGGTGATGCCGGCAATATCCACCAGGTGGATGACCGCCTGGTTTTCTGCCGCCGTGGCCGCTTCGCCGGGTACGGCAACGTCAGGTAAACGTACAACGACATCCTGATTACCAGGAGTGTCGGGATTTCCAGAGGAAGAAGAAGAGGATCCGTTATCGCAGCCGCTAAGTAAAACCAGCGATCCCAGAACCAGGGCATTACGGGTATATCTGAGCATTCGATAGTCCCTATACATGCTGATTAAATTATATGAAGTGATATATACACGAAACTATTCCTGGCGCATTTAAGCACCATAAAAAAATAACGAGCATATCTTTAAAGCGTCGATAATTAGATATTCTTGCTCTCTCCGGTTCAATCATCCGTTCGCTCATTGTGTGGGGGCGTAGGCGGCCGGAGGAGAAAAAATAAAAAGGGAATGACGACCGCAATAGCCAAACTCTTTATCATTCGCAGCGACCTACGCAGATTCCCGCAATAAGCACGCTCACCATAAAAAAAATCCCCACCAATATCGGTAGGGCGGTACCTTTTACTGAGGGAAATAGAATGAGCAAAGGAATAAAAATGCCTAATTCCGTGATGAGATTAACAATATCAAATAAAAAAATAATTAATTACGTACCTCATATTGTGACGTTCATCATATTATTTTTTATCTGCCAGCAGCTCGCCCAATTAACCTGGAAAATAATTCTCCCGGTAAACTTTACGGATAACGCATTAAGCTCTGCCGATACGACGGTGCCCGCCGCGCCCTCCCCGGAAAAGGCACTGCCGCGCTTTACGCTATTTGGCGTGGCGGAGAAAACACCCTCCTCCGCGCACGGCGACAACCTCGAGCAGGCGCCCGTTTCGGCGCTCAAACTGCGCGTAACCGGCCTGCTCGCCAGTACCGATCCCTCTCGCGCCATTGCCATCATGGTGCAGGGTAATCAACAGGTTAGCTTGGGAGTCGGCGATAATACGCCGGGCGGAGAGGCGAAAATTGTCGCCATTTCCCCCGACCGCCTGATTGTTAATTACCGCGGCAGAAATGAGGCTATCCCGCTGTTTAACGACCTGCCCGCCGCCGGCAAAAATAGCGCCGCGCCGCCAGCCGGCCAATTGGCGCAGGAGCTCCGCGCGCAGCCGCAAAATATTCTTCATTACCTCAATATTTCGCCGGTCATGGTCAACGACAAGCTCAGCGGATATCGCCTGAATGCGGGAAAAAAACCGGCGTTATTTCGCCAGGCGGGTCTCAAGGAAAACGATCTGGCGATTGCCCTGAACGGCCTGGATCTCCGCGATAAAGAACAGTCTCGCCAGGCATTAGCTCAGCTACCGGAATTAACCGAAATAACCCTTACCGTTGAACGCGACGGCCAGAACCAAGATATTTCTCTAGATCTGAGGGATGAATAATTGATCATCACCAACGTTACCCGCCCATTTTTCCTGACGCTGCTGATATTCGCCGCGCTGATATTCAAACCGGCCGCGGCGGAAGAGTTTTCCGCCAGCTTTAAGGGCACCGATATTCAGGAATTTATCAATACGGTCAGTAAAAACCTGAATAAAACGGTCATTATCGATCCCAGCGTACGCGGCACCATTACCGTACGTAGCTACGATATGCTCAACGAAGAGCAATATTATCAATTTTTCCTCAGCGTCCTCGATGTCTATGGCTTCGCGGTGATTAATATGAATAACGGCGTCCTGAAAGTCGTTCGTTCGAAGGATGCGAAAACCGCCGCGGTGCCGGTGGCGAGCGATGCCGCACCGGGTACTGGCGATGAGGTCGTCACCCGCGTCGTGCCGCTGACTAACGTCGCCGCCCGCGATCTGGCGCCGCTGCTGCGCCAGCTTAACGATAACGCCGGCGCGGGCAGCGTGGTGCACTATGAACCCTCCAACGTCCTGCTGATGACCGGCCGCGCGGCGGTGATCAAGCGTCTGTTGACCATCGTCGAACGCGTCGATAACGCCGGAGACCGCAGCGTGGTGACAGTTCCCCTCTCATGGGCCTCCGCCGCCGATGTGGTCAAGCTGGTGACTGAACTCAACAAAGATACCAGCAAATCGGCCCTGCCCGGCTCGATGGTCGCCAACGTGGTGGCCGACGAGCGCACCAACGCGGTGCTGGTCAGCGGCGAGCCCAACTCGCGCCAGCGGATCGTCGCCATGATTAAGCAGCTCGATCGCCAACAGGCGACGCAGGGCAACACCAAAGTGATCTATCTGAAATACGCCAAAGCCGCCGACCTGGTCGAAGTGCTGACCGGCATCAGCAGCACGATGCAGAGCGAAAAGCAGGCCGCGAAGCCAGTGGCGGCGCTGGATAAAAATATTATTATCAAAGCGCACGGACAGACCAACGCCCTGATTGTCACCGCCGCCCCTGACGTGATGAACGATCTTGAACGGGTAATCGATCAGTTGGATATCCGCCGTCCACAGGTGCTGGTGGAGGCGATCATCGCCGAAGTGCAGGACGCTGACGGTCTTAACCTCGGCATCCAGTGGGCCAATAAAAACGCCGGGATGACCCAGTTCACCAACAGCGGTCTGCCAATATCTACGGCCATCGCCGGGGCCAACCAGTACAACAAAGACGGCACCGTCAGCAGCTCCCTGGCCAGCGCCCTTAGCTCCTTCAACGGCATTGCCGCCGGCTTCTACCAGGGCAACTGGGCAATGCTGCTCACCGCACTCTCAAGCAGCACCAAGAACGATATTCTCGCCACGCCGAGCATTGTCACCCTCGACAACATGGAGGCCACCTTTAACGTCGGCCAGGAAGTCCCGGTGCTGACCGGCTCGCAAACCACCTCCGGCGATAACATCTTCAATACCGTCGAGCGTAAAACCGTCGGCATCAAGCTGAAGGTAAAGCCGCAAATTAACGAAGGCGATTCGGTCCTGCTGGAGATCGAACAGGAGGTATCGAGCGTGGCGGATGCCGCCTCCAGCACCAGTTCGGATCTCGGCGCGACCTTCAATACCCGTACGGTGAATAACGCCGTACTGGTCGGCAGCGGCGAAACGGTGGTCGTCGGCGGCCTGCTGGATAAAAGCGTCTCCGACACCGCCGATAAAGTCCCTCTGCTCGGCGATATCCCGGTGATTGGCGCGCTGTTCCGCTCCACCAGCAAAAAGGTCTCCAAGCGCAACCTGATGCTGTTCATTCGTCCAACGGTGATCCGCGACCGAGACGAGTACCGTCAGGCTTCATCCGGGCAGTACACCGCGTTTAACGACGCCCAGAGCAAACAGCGCGGCAAAGAGAACAACGACGCGATGCTGAGTAACGATCTGCTGGAGATCTACCCGCGCCAGGATACCGCCGCGTTCCGCCAGGTCAGCGCCGCCATCGACGCGTTCAATCTGGGAGGCAATCTATGATGCCCGCCGCTGAACGACGTCCGCTGCTCCCCTTCAGCTACGCCCGCGCGCACAACGTGATGCTCCTGAGCAACGGCGCAAGCTGCGAGGTTTTCTGCCTTGCCGCCACCGCGCCGCAGACGCTGCTGGAAGCTCGCCGGGTGGCCGGGATGCCGTTCAGCCTGGAACGACTGGAAGCAGAGGCGTTCGAAAAGCTGCTGGTGCTAAGCTATCAGCGCGACTCCGCCGAGGCGCGGCGCATGATGGCGGATATCGGCAACGAGCTGGATCTGTACACCCTTGCCGAAGAGCTGCCGGACACCGACGATCTTCTGGATAGCGAAGACGACGCGCCGATCATCCGCCTGATTAACTCCATGCTCACCGAGGCTATCAAAGAGAAAGCGTCGGATATTCATATCGAAACCTATGAACGCCACCTGCAAATTCGCTTTCGCGTCGACGGCGTACTGCGCGAAATCCTGCGCCCCCAGCGCCGCCTCGCCGCGCTGCTGATCTCGCGCATTAAGGTGATGGCGAGCCTTGATATCGCCGAAAAACGCATTCCTCAGGATGGGCGCATGGCGCTGCGTATTGGCGGACGCGCCGTCGATGTCCGCGTCTCCACCCTGCCGTCGAGCTACGGCGAACGCGTGGTGCTGCGTCTGCTCGATAAAAACAGCGTTAATCTCGATCTGCTGACCCTCGGGATGCCGCCCGCGCTGCTTCAGCAGGTAGATGGACTGATCGCTCGCCCGCACGGCATCGTGCTGGTGACCGGGCCGACCGGCTCGGGAAAAAGCACCACCCTCTACGCCGCGCTAAGCCGCCTCGATGCCCGCGAGCGCAACATCATGACCATTGAAGATCCTATCGAATATGAGCTGGAGGGCATCGGTCAGACTCAGGTTAACGCGAAAGTCGATATGACCTTTGCCCGCGGGCTGCGCGCCATTTTGCGCCAGGACCCTGACGTGGTGCTGGTGGGCGAAATCCGCGACGGCGAAACGGCGCAAATCGCCGTTCAGGCCTCGCTAACCGGCCATCTGGTGCTCTCAACGCTGCATACCAATAGCGCGCTGGGCGCCATCTCGCGCCTGCAGGATATGGGCGTCGAGCCTTTTCTGCTCTCCACCTCGCTGCTGGCGGTGATGTCGCAGCGGCTGGTGCGCCGGCTCTGCCCGCACTGTCGCCAGCAGGAGCCGGCCAATGCCGATACCGCCCGCCAGATGGAGATCGCCCCCGGCACGGCGCTCTGGCAGCCCCGGGGCTGCGCCGAGTGCGGCTTTACCGGCTATCGCGGACGTACCGGCATTCACGAACTATTGCTGGTGGACGATCGCGTGCGCATGGCTATCCACCGCGGCGAAAACGAGGTGACGCTGATCCAACAGCTGGGAGCGGACTATATCACCCTACGCCATGCCGGGCGGGAAAAGGCGCTGGCGGGGATCACCAGCTGGCAAGAGGTCCTGCGGGTCACCGAACAGCAGATCGCGGAGGCCTCCTGACATGGCGCTTTTTCGCTATCAGGCTGTTGATGAAAAGGGTAAAACCCGGCGCGGCATCCAGCAGGCGGACTCCGCCCGCCACGCGCGCCAGCTGCTGCGGGATAAGAACTGGCTGGCCCTGGATATTGCCCCGGCTGCCGGCGGCGGGCAACCGCGCTTTATCCGCCGGACTAACGCCCGCGATCTCGCCCTCGTCACCCGCCAGCTGGCGACGCTGGTCGCCGCCGCCATCCCGCTGGAAAAAGCGCTCGACGCGGTGGCCCAGCAGTGTGAGAAACCGCAGCTGAAAACCCTGATTGCCGGCGTGCGCGGCAAAGTGCTGGAAGGCCACGCGCTGGCGGAAGCGATGCGCGGCTACCCTGGCTGCTTCGACGCGCTCTACTGCGCGATGGTCGCCGCCGGCGAAGCTTCCGGCCATCTTGATGGCGTACTGAACCGGCTGGCGGACTACACCGAACAGCGCCAGCAGCTGCGCGCCCGGCTGCTGCAGGCGATGATTTACCCCATCGTGCTAACCCTGGTGGCGGTCAGCGTGATCGTCATTCTGCTGTCGACGGTGGTGCCGAAGGTTGTCGAGCAGTTTATCCACCTTAAGCAGGCGCTGCCGTTTTCTACCCGTCTGCTGATGGCGATGAGCGATATGCTGCGCGCCGCCGGTCCGTGGCTGCTGCTCGCCGCCATGCTCATGGCTCTGCTGCTGCGCTACCTGCTGCGGCAGCCGGCAAAGCGGCTGGCCTGGCACAGACTGCTGCTGCGCCTGCCGTTGATTGGCCGGGTCGCGCGCAGCGTTAACAGCGCCCGCTACGCCCGTACTCTGAGCATTCTCAACGCCAGCGCCGTTCCGCTGCTGCTGGCGATGCGCATCAGCGCGGAAGTATTAAGCAACGCCTGGGCTAAGCGCCAGCTCGAAGCCGCCAGCGACGCGGTACGCGAAGGCGTCAGCCTGCATCGCGCGCTCGAAATGACCCAGCTTTTCCCGCCGATGATGCGCTATATGGTCGCCAGCGGCGAACAGAGCGGCGAGCTCAACGACATGCTGGCGCGCGCGGCAGATAACCAGGACCGGGATCTGAGCGCGCAAATTCAGCTGGCCCTCAGCCTGTTTGAACCCCTGCTGGTAGTGGCGATGGCCGGCATGGTGCTGTTTATCGTCCTCGCCATTCTGCAACCGATACTGCAACTCAATACCCTGATGAGTATGTAATTGTTCTAATGGAGAAAAATATGCAACGACAGCGCGGCTTCACCTTACTGGAAATCATGGTGGTGATTGTTATCCTCGGCGTACTCGCCAGCCTCGTGGTGCCCAATCTGATGGGCAACAAAGAAAAGGCCGATCGGCAAAAAGTGGTCAGCGATCTTGTGGCGCTCGAGGGGGCGCTGGATATGTACAAACTGGACAACAGCCGCTATCCCACCACCGAGCAGGGGCTGCAGGCGCTGGTCAGCGCGCCATCGGCCGAGCCGCACGCGCGCAACTATCCCGAAGGCGGCTATATTCGCCGTCTGCCGCAGGATCCCTGGGGCAACGATTACCAGCTGCTAAGCCCCGGCCAGCATGGACAGGTCGATATTTTCAGCCTCGGGCCGGACGGCGTGCCGGAGAGCAATGACGATATCGGCAACTGGACGATTGGGAAAAAATAGTGCGACAGCGCGGCTTTACGTTGCTGGAGATGATGCTCATTTTGCTGCTGATGGGGGTCAGCGCAGGCATGGTGCTGCTGGCCTTCCCCTCCTCGCGCGATGATAGCGCGGCGCAAACCCTGGCGCGCTTTGAGGCGCAGCTGCGCTTTGTCCAGCAGCGAGGTCTACAAACCGGTCAATTTTTTGGCGTCTCGGTGCATCCCGATAGATGGCAGTTTCTGGTCCTGCAATCCCGCGAAAGCCATGAGCCCCCCTCTGTCGGCAACGACTGGAACGGCTATCGTTGGCTGCCGCTAAGCGCCGGACGCGTCGCCACTTCGGGTAACGTCGTCGGGGACAAGCTACGCCTCGCTTTTCCGCAGGGCGAGGCCTGGACGCCGGGCGACAACCCCGATGTGCTGATCTTTCCCGGCGGGGAGATGACCCCCTTTCGGCTGACCGTCGGCGAAGCCACGGGTATCGCGTTTAATGCGCGCGGCGAAAGCCAGCCTCAACCGCAGGAGGCGCCATGAAAAAGCAGGCCGGCATGACACTAATAGAAGTGATGGTCGCGCTGGTGGTCTTCGCCCTTGCCGGGCTGGCGGTGGTGCAGGCCACGCTCCAGCAAACCCGCCAGCTGGGGCGAATGGAGGAGAAAATTCTGGCCGGCTGGCTGGCGGACAATCAGCTGGTGCAGCTACGGCTGGAAAATCGCTGGCCCGCGCTGAGCTGGTCGGAAACCACGGTGCAGACGGCGGGCGTCAGCTGGCACATTCGCTGGCAGGGCGTGGAAACCGACCTCCCGCAGCTGCGAGCGCTGGACGTCGAGGTCCGCCATGCCAAAAGCGAAAAGATGCCCGTCTCTTCGCTGCGCACCTACGTGACGCCGCCATGATCCAGCGAGCTCACGGATTTACCCTCGTTGAAATGCTGCTGGCGTTGGCCATCCTCGCCGCGCTCAGCGTCGCTGCGGTCACGGTGCTGCAAAATGTGATGCGCGCCGATACGCTCACCCGCGATAAAGGCGAGCGCATCCAGACGCTGCAGCAAACGTTCAGCCAGATGGCGGCGGACTTTAGCCAAATCATTCCCCGCCGCAGCCGCGACAGCGCGAGCCTGTTTTTTGCCGGACGCTTTCAGCTCGGCAGCGACGACTGGGCGATCGCTTTTAGCCGCAACGGTTGGCCCAACCCTCTGGGGCTTCTGCCGCGTTCGGAAATTCAGAACGTCAGCTACCGCCTGCGCGGCAGCCACCTGGAGCGCCTGAGCTACGACCAGCAGGACCCGCTGCCAGGTAGTCTGCCTACGGTGACCGTTATGCAGCGCAACGTGCAGGCGTTTCGTCTGCGCTTTTACGCCAGCGGCCGCTGGCTGGATGAATGGCAGCAGCCGCAGAGGCTGCCCCAGGGGCTGGAGGTCACCCTGACGCTGGAGCCATACGGCGAGATCCGAAGGCTGTTTCTGCTTACGCCGGGAGGCAGCCAATGAATACCCGCCAGCGCGGCGTCGCCCTGCTTATGGTGCTGCTGATCCTCGCTCTGATGATGGTGCTGGCGAGCGCCATGACCGAGCGCAGCGCGCGGATGTATCAGCAAACCGCGACGACCCTCGATAACCTGCAGGCCAAATGGTACGCGCTGGGGGCGGAAACCCTGACGGCGGCGTTGCTACAACGCGACGCGCTCGACTCGCCGAACCAAACCCATCTGGCGCAGAACTGGGCCCAGCAGGGGCGACGTTTTACGCTCAATGACGGCGAGATCTACGCCACGATTACCGACGCTCAGGCCTGCTTCAACCTCAACGCCATTAACCAGCTCAGCGGCGACGAAAGCGTTGAAATCCCTTATCCCGCACAGGTTTTTACCCGACTGCTGGAGAATCTCGGCAGCGAGCCGCTGCGCGCCTTACAGCTGACCGCCGCCCTGCGCGACTGGGTGGACAGCGATCGCCAGCCGCTGCTGAACGGCGCGGAAGATGAAGTCTATATGGCGCAATCCCCCGGCTATCTGAGCGGCAATCAGCCGCTGCAGGATGTCAGCGAACTGCGCCTGCTGGCCGGGATGGACGCGACGCTCTATCAGCGTCTGCTGCCCTACGTCTGCGCGCCTCCGGACGATGCGCTGCAGGTGAACGTCAATACCCTGCAGCCCGCTCAGGCCGCGCTACTGTCGGCGCTCTTCCCGGCTGAACTCACCCTTGCCGAAGCCCGGCAGCTGCTGCAGGCGCGCGCGGCCACCGGCTGGAGCAGCGTCGCCGCTTTCCTGTCGCAGCCGATACTACAAAAAACCGATACCGCCGCCGCGCGTCCGTGGCTGACGGTGCGCAGCGAGCGTTTTATCGCCACCTTCAGCGTAGTGATGGGCAGCGCCCGCTATCAGCAACGTAGCCTCCTGCAAAAGCAGGGGCGAACCTTCGGCGTCGTCCAGCGGCGCTATGGAATCTATTGGGTAGCCGATGAATAACCACCATACCTCTTCCGCCACCGTGCTGATTATTCGCCTCAATCCTGATGCCGCGACGGCGATATGGCGGCTGGCCGCGCCGGGCGACGAGGCGCAGAGCGGAGAATGGCATCCTGACGCTGGCGATCCGACGCTCAACCTGCTGGCGCAACATTATCCGGCCTGGGTGCTGGTGCCCGCCAGCGACTGCGCGTTTCATCGCGTTACTCTGCCCGCCGGCGTGCGCCGAAATGCGCAGCAGGCCCTGGCGTTTTTACTCGAAGAACAGCTGGCAACAGAGGTCGAGGAGAGCCATTTTGCCCTGCTCCACCGGGATAAAAGCGATTGTGCCGTGGCGGTGGTCGGGCGGGAGAAGATGCGCGCCTGGCAGGCCTGGTGCGAACAACTCGGACTCAACGTGCTGGCACTGACGCCGGATGCCCTAACCCTGCCGCACAACCCAACCGGCTGGAGCGCCGTACGCTGCGGCGAGCAGTGGCTGTTTCGCCACGATTCGGAGAGCGGTATGGCGGTGGAAACCTCATGGCTCGGCGAACTGCTGGTTCACTGGCCTGACCTCGCGCCCATCGCCTGCTACTCGCCGCCGCCGGATATTGCCGCACCGTGGCAACCTCTGCCGACGCAGGATTTGCTGGAGCTGGCGGCGAGCAACCCGCAGGCGCGTAAAACCTGCTTATGCCAGGGCGATTTTGCCCCTGAACGCCGCCGGGCGCCGACGCCCCGACGCTGGCGCCCGGCTCTCGCCGCTGCGCTGGCGCTACTGCTGCTGTGGAGCGGGAATCGCCTCCACGACCATCTCGCGCTGGCGCGCCAGGCCGACGCCGCGGTACAGGCCAGCCGTGACTTTTACCGCCAGTGGTTCAAAAGCGAAAAAAACCTCGTCAATCCACGTCTGCAAATGCAGCAGCATCTGCGTCGGCTGGCAAGCACAAGCGCCCGGCCGGCGATCATCTCGCAGCTCGGCGCTCTGCAGCAAATCATTGCTGAAACGCCGGGCATTCGCCTGCGAACCCTGAGCTATGATGCCGGGCGCAACGCGCTGCAGCTGGAGATATCCGCCGTCTCATCGCAGGCTCTGGAGCAGTTCAGCCAGCGGGCGCGGGCCGGCTTCCGCGTGCAGAGCGGGGAAATGAAACCGCACGCCGACGGTATTGAAGGGCGTCTGACGCTGGAGGATAACGATGCATAACCTGATGACCTTATGGCAACAGCGTACGCGCCGCGAACGGCATCTGCTGCTGGGCATGGGCGTGATGCTGATTATCGGCCTGGTCTATTACGCTTTATGGCAGCCCTGGCAAAGTCGCGAGACGCAGTGGCGGCAAACGCTGACCCGAGAGCAGGCCAGTCTGCAGTGGATGCGCCAGCAGACTCCCCTTCTGCAGCAGCTTCGCCAGCAGAAATCGCCTGCCGCGCCGCAAGAGCCATCAACGGTGATTATGCGCGAAGCCGCCCGCCACGGGATCGCCATCGTTCGCCTGCAGCCGCAGGGAGCTCGCCTGGGCCTTAGCGTGCAGCCCGCCGATTTTCAGGCGCTGATGGCATGGCTCGACGCGCTGGGGCAGGTGGGGATGACCACCGTTACGCTGACGGTGGCCGCCGTGGCGCAGCAGCCCGGCCGGGTCACCGTCACTACGCTGGTGCTGGAGCGCAGCGATGAAAAATAAAATCACTATCGGCCTGCTGCTGGCGGCGGTCTATCTCTTCTGGCTGCTGCTTAGCGCGCCAGCGAGACTGCTGGCCCTGGCGCTGCCGGAAGGCGCGCGGCTCGGCGAAACCACGGGCACCCTGTGGCAAGGAGAAGCCCGTCAGGCCAGCTGGCGCGGTTTTGACATCGCCCATTTACGCTGGGAGTTTGGCTTTTCGTCGTGGCTTCCCGGCTGGCATATCGCGTTTAGCGCCCCCTCCGGCCTGCGCGGCCAGACCTGGCTGCACGGCCTGAACGAGTTTGTGGTGCTCGAGGGCCGACTCGTGATTCCGGCCCGGACGATCGGCCAGCGGCTGGCGCTCGGGATACCGCTGGAAGCTCGTGGCCAGGTGATGCTGACGCTACCGGAAGCCCGTTTTAACGCTGGCGGCTGCCGACAGATAAGCGCGGGCGCCGTGCAGTGGCAGGATGCGGCGCTCACCTCCCCCGCCGGTTCGCTCGAACTGGCCCAGGTTAGCGGCAAACTAAGCTGCACCCCGGCGGGCGCGCTGGCTATCGCCCTGACCCAGGATTCCCATCAGCTTAGCCTCACCGGACAGGGCGTTCTGACGCCCGACGGGCGCTATACGTTTAACGGCATGCTGCAAACCCGTCAGGCGGCTCCGGCGCTGCTGACGCTGCTGGTTGCGCAAACCGGCCGTAAAGATAAGCAGGGGCGCACGCCGTGGCAGTGGCAGGGACAGTGGCTATCCGAGGAGAAAAAATAGCCGTGGAAAACATCGCATTGTTACCCGAGTTCGCCGCGCAATTCCCGTTAATCTGGAGCGGTTTTTTATTCTTGTCCGGACTGGCGTTCGGCAGCTTTTTTAACGTCGTTATCCATCGTTTACCGCTGATGATGGAGTACGCAGGGGGAGTGAATCTCTGCTTCCCCGCATCGTTCTGTCCGCAGTGCCGTCAGCCCATCGCCTGGCGGGACAATATCCCGCTGCTGAGCTTTTTATGGCTCAAGGGGCGTTCGCGCTGCTGCAGGCGACCGATTTCACGTCGCTATCCGCTGATGGAGCTGGCGACCGGCGCGCTGTTTATGCTGGTCGGGTACCTGATCCCTGCGGGCATGACGCTGCTGGGCGGGTTAATTTTATTGTCGCTGCTGCTAATCCTCGCCGCCATCGACGCACAAACGCAGCTGCTGCCTGACAGGCTGACTCTGCCGCTGCTGTGGGCCGGGCTGCTGTTCAATCTTACCGATCTCTTCGCGCCGCTGGCGGAGGCGGTCGTTGGCGCGATGGCCGGGTATCTATCGCTGTGGTCAGTGTACTGGGTGTTCCGTCTGCTGACCGGTAAAGAGGCGCTGGGCTACGGTGATTTCAAGCTGCTGGCGGCGCTCGGCGCGTGGCTCGGCTGGCAGGCGCTGCCGCATACGCTGCTGCTGGCTTCCGCCAGCGGCCTGATCTGGACGCTGCTGCAGCGCCTGGTAACCCGTCGTTCGCTCGAACAGCCTCTGGCCTTCGGCCCCTGGCTGGCGCTGGCGGGCGGCGGCATCTTTTTGTGGGGCCAGGTATAAAATATCCCCTGCTCGCGCTGCGCTTAGCAGGGCTACGGGCGGTGCTGGTCGGGTAGCCGGGTAAGGCGTTTACGCCGCAACCCGGGAACTCTCCGGCTACGAATACTTTTTGGTGCGGCGGGTCGGGGCGGTATTGGCCGGATCGTCGGGCCAGACGTGCTTCGGATAGCGCCCTTTCATCTCTTTTTGTACCTCGCGGTAGCTCCCCTGCCAGAACGCGCCTAAATCACGGGTGATCTGCAGCGGGCGCTGCGCCGGCGAAAGCAGCTCCAGCACCAGCGGCACCCGCCCCTGGGCGATAGTCGGAGTGGTCGCCTCGCCAAACATCTCCTGCATTCGCACCGCCAGCGCCGGCGGGTTTTCATCGTGATAGCGAATCGCAATGCGGCTACCGGTCGGCACCGTATAATGCGTGGGCAGCTCGCTGTCCAGCTTCTGGCGCAGCGGCCACGGTAGCCAGTTTTGCAGCGCCTGACGCACGTCCAGCGCCTTCAGAGCCCGCAGCGAATGGACGCCCGCCATCTGCGGCAGCAGCCACTGTTCAAGCGAGGCCAGCAGCGACGCCTCATCAACGGCCGGCCACGCCTCCTCCGGCAGCCACTGCGCCGCGCAGTGCAGCCGCAGACGCAGCTGCTCCGCCTCCGGCGTCCAGTTGAGCACGTTCAGTCCCTTCTCGCGGATCCCGTTAAGCATCGCCTGATGCAGCTCCTCTTCCGCTGGCTTCGCCAGCGGCTGGGTCTTGATGACCAGGCGTCCGATACAGGTGCGCCGCCAGGCCTTCAGCGTGCCTGGCGCCTCATCCCACTCGACGATATCGGAACGCCGGACCAGCGCCGGACACTGCTCAATCAGCGCGTGAATATCGACCGGCAGCGCCAGCAGGATCCGCGCATCTGGCGATGCGCTCCCCTGCAGCAGCAGCGGCGCAATCAGCCATTCGTGGCGGCTCAGGGCATCATCGGCGTCAAGCATCGCCCCCATCCCGTTAGCCAGCTGGTAGCGCCCCTCCTGACCGCGACGATGGGCGATACGGTCGGCAAAAGCGGAGGCCAGCAGCGCCGCGATGCTGTCGGCGTCGGGCTGACCGCCGCGAACCGCCAGCCTTTTCATCAGCTGCTGCGCCCGCTGCTGCCAGTTGCCCTGCTGACGGGCAAACGCCGCGCTGAGATCGCTATTGCCGCCGCGCGGCGGCTCTTCAAGGATCGCCGCCAGCTTAGCCGCCGTGGCGGCGCCATCGGCATCCTCCGCGGCCGTCAGCATTGCCGCCAGACGCGGATCGTTACCTAACGCCGCCATTTTGCGCCCGTGCGCCGACAGCCGGTCACCTTCCAGCGCAAAAAGGTCAGTGAGCAGACGCCGGGCCGCCGCCAGGTTGGTCGCAGGCGGCAGATCCAGCCAGCTGAGCTGGGCCGGGTCCTGACATCCCCACTGCAATAGCTCCAGCAGTAGCGACGACAAATCGCTTTGCAGGATTTCCGGGTCGCCCTGCGCCGCCGCGCGCTCGGCCTGCTCCTTTGCCAGCAGATGCAGGCAGATACCCGGCTCCAGACGCCCGGCTCGACCGGCGCGCTGGGTCATTGAGGCCTGGCTGATGCGCTGCGTCACCAGGCGAGTGAGCCCGGTCCGGGCGTCAAAGCGCGCGACTCGCTCCTGAGCGCTATCCACCACCAGCCGAATCCCCTCGATGGTCAGACTGGTTTCGGCGATGTTGGTTGCCAGCACCACTTTGCGCATCCCTGCTGGCGCAGGCAGTATCGCCTTACGCTGCTCGCTCAACGGCAACGCGCCGTACAGCGGGCACAGCACAACATCGCTCGCCACCCGCTCCGCCAGCCGCTCCTGCACGCGCTGAATTTCTCCTACCCCGGGCAGAAATAGCAGCATTGAGCCGTTCTCGCTACGCAGCAGCTCTGCGGCGGCTATCGCCACCGCCTCGTCAAAACGCTGATGAGTCGGCAACGGCAAAAAACGCCGTTCAACCGGAAACGCGCGCCCTTCGGAAACGATAACCGGCGCCTCCGGCAGCAGCTTCTGCAGGCGTTCATTATCCAGCGTCGCCGACATAATCAGCAGCTTAAGATCGTCGCGCAATCCCTGCTGGACGTCGAGCAGCAGCGCCAGCGCCAGATCCGCCTGCAGGCTGCGTTCGTGGAATTCATCAAGGATCGCCAGCCCCACGCCGCTCAGCTCAGGATCGCGCTGGATCATCCGCGTTAAAATACCTTCGGTCACCACTTCGAGGCGCGTGTTCGGCCCGACGCAGCTCTCCGCGCGCATGCGATAGCCCACCGTCTCGCCGGGCTTTTCTCCCAGCAGTTCCGCCAGCCGCTGCGCCACGTTACGCGCGGCCAGCCGCCGCGGCTCCAGCAGGATTATGCGTCCGTTGATTTTACCTTCGGCGAGAATTTGCAGCGGCAGCCAGGTGGATTTCCCGGCGCCGGTTGGCGCGTTAAGCAAAACCTGCGGCGCATGCTGCAGGGCAGAGAGAAGTTCAGGGAGGACGGCGGCAACCGGCAATGAGGACACGAAGCGCTCCGGGGGTTAACATGTGAGGGCAAGCATTGTAGCATCCCGATAATTCATTACCGAGTCTCTATCATGTCCGAGCCGAAAAGGCTGTTTTTCGCCATTGAACTTCCTGGAGAAGTTCAGCAGCAGATCGTTCACTGGCGCGCCGCCAGCTTTCCCGAGGATGCGGGTCGACCGGTGGCGGCGGCTAACCTCCATCTGACGCTGGCCTTTCTTGGCGAAGTGAGCGCGGACAAGCAGCGGGCGCTGTCTGCAATGGCCGGACGGATCCGCCAGCCGGGCTTTACCCTGACGCTTGACGATGCCGGGCAGTGGCTACGTTCGCGGGTGGTGTGGCTGGGTACTCGTCAGCCGCCGCGCGGGGTTTTGCAATTAGCGAATATGCTGCGCGCCCAGGCCGCCCGCAGCGGCTGCTATCAAAGCCCGCAGCCGTTTCATCCGCACATCACCCTGCTGCGCGACGCGCGCCACGCGGTGCCTATTCCGCCGCCCGGATTTAGCTGGGCGTTTGCGGTCAACGAATTTGTTCTCTACCAATCCAGCTTTAGCCGCGGACGCACGCGCTATCAGGCGCTGGAACGTTACCCTTTCGACAAGGAAAGCTGATGCTGTTCACTCCTCCCCTGCAGTCCGCCATCCTGATTAAACGTTACAAACGGTTTCTCGCCGACGTCATGACCCCGGATGGACGCGAGCTGACCCTGCACTGCCCCAATACCGGCGCCATGACCGGCTGCGCCGCGCCGGGCGACACCGTCTGGTATTCCACCTCAGATAATCCTAAACGCAAATATGCTCACACATGGGAATTAACTGAAACCGTCGAGGGCGCGACAATTTGTGTTAATACTCTACGTGCTAATACGTTGGCGAAAGAGGCGATTCTGGCAGGTAAAATTCCCGAGCTTGTAGGCTACAACACGCTGAAAAGCGAAGTGAAGTATGGTGATGAAAGCAGCCGTATTGATATTCTGTTACAAGCAGATGACCGACAAAACTGCTATATTGAAGTGAAATCGGTTACGTTGGCGGAAAAGGAATACGGTTATTTCCCCGAT
Organism: Klebsiella sp. CN_Kp100; assembly: GCF_040065315.1. Lineage (NCBI taxonomy): Bacteria > Pseudomonadati > Pseudomonadota > Gammaproteobacteria > Enterobacterales > Enterobacteriaceae > Klebsiella > Klebsiella sp. CN_Kp100. The sequence goes on along the minus strand of NZ_JBEAIJ010000005.1, from coordinate 138,520 downwards.
GCGGTCACCGAGCGCGGCCAGAAGCACCTGCGGGAGCTGATGAGCGTGGCGACGGCGGGCGATCGGGCGGTGATACTGTTCGCGGTGCTTCATTCCGCGATCGACCGTTTCTCTCCCGCGCATCACATTGATGCCAGATACGCACAGCTATTGATTGAGGCGCAAAACAAGGGGGTGGAAATTCTCGCGTACAAGGCGGAACTTTCTACCGAGATGATGACTCTGAATAAGCCAATTACCGTGGTGTTAACCCCCGGTAAATAAACGGCTAAATAGTATTCGGGTCGCGAGCGCAAATACGCTTTTCCTCACAGGGTTGTCAAGTGTAACGTTTAGATAATTGCTATCCGGAAAAGCATCTGCTATTTATAGCGGCCTGATTTTTCCCCCAACACGGGGATCGATAGTGCGTGTTAAGGAGAAGCAACATGCAAGAAGGGCAAAACCGTAAAACATCGTCCCTGAGTATTCTCTCCATCGCTGGGGTGGAGCCGTACCAAGTGAAGCCGGGCGAAGAGTATATGAACGAAGCCCAGCTGGCGCACTTCAAGCGCATTCTTGAAGCGTGGCGTAATCAACTTAGGGATGAAGTGGATCGCACCGTAACGCATATGCAGGATGAAGCTGCTAACTTCCCGGACCCGGTAGACCGTGCCGCTCAGGAAGAAGAGTTCAGCCTGGAGCTGCGTAACCGCGACCGCGAACGTAAACTGATCAAAAAGATCGAGAAAACGCTGAAAAAAGTCGAAGACGAAGATTTCGGCTTCTGTGAATCTTGTGGCGTCGAGATTGGTATCCGTCGTCTGGAAGCGCGCCCGACCGCCGACCTGTGCATTGATTGCAAAACGCTGGCGGAAATTCGCGAAAAACAGATGGCAGGCTAATCACTTCGCTGATGCATCTCTGGCGGGAGCTTTCTCCCGCCCTGATGCTTTAGTCATATCATGAAAGATTCACACTATATCGGGCGCTTTGCCCCCTCACCCTCCGGTGAACTCCACTTCGGCTCATTAATCGCCGCGCTTGGCAGCTATCTGCAGGCTCGGGCGCAGAACGGTATCTGGCGCGTGCGCATTGAAGATATCGATCCGCCGCGTGAAGTCCCCGGCGCCGCTGAAACTATCCTTCGTCAATTAGACCACTACGGCCTGCACTGGGACGGAGAGGTACTCTGGCAGTCAAAACGTCACGAAGCCTATCGCGAGCGCCTGGCCTGGCTGCGCGAGCAGGGCCTCTGCTACTACTGCACCTGCACCCGCGCGCGTATCCACGGTATGGGCGGCATCTACGACGGTCACTGCCGGGATTTACGCCTCGGCGCGGAAAACGCCGCTCTGCGTCTGCGGCAAACTCGTCCAGTCCTTGAATTTTATGACCAGCTGCGCGGCACCATCGTTGCCGACGAGCCGCTGGCGCGCGAAGATTTTATTATCCATCGCCGCGATGGGCTGTTCGCCTATAATCTGGCGGTGGTGGTGGACGATCATTTTCAGGGCGTCAGCGAAATCGTCCGCGGCGCCGATCTTATCGAACCAACGGTACGGCAGATTTCTCTCTATCAGCATTTTGGCTGGCAGGCGCCGGATTATATCCATTTACCGCTGGCCCTCAACGCGCAGGGCAATAAACTGTCGAAGCAAAACCACGCTCCGGCACTGTCTGAAGGCGACCCGCGGCCAGAAATTGTGCGGGCGCTAACGTTTCTTAATCAGGATGTCATTCAGGAATGGCAGACGCTGAGCATTGAGGATTTACTCCAGTACGCGATAGCGAACTGGCGGCCGGAGCAAATCCAGCATTCTCAAATGCGTTCCGCTGAGCTATGATTAGCCGCTATTTTTTTGTCCTGAAGTCCGTCTGACACTACGAGGTGTACCATTTTTACCCGAGTCGCTAATTTTTGCCGTAAGGTGCTAAGCCGTGAAGAGCGCGAGGCAGAAGCCGCCGTCGAACAACTACATATGACGGTTATCCCGCGTGAGCAGCATGCAATTTCCCGCAAAGATATCAGTGAAAATGCCCTCAAGGTCATGTACAGACTCAACAAGGCGGGCTACGAATCATGGCTGGTCGGCGGCGGCGTACGCGACCTGCTGCTGGGCAAAAAACCCAAAGATTTTGACGTCACCACCAACGCGACCCCGGAACAGGTGCGTAAGCTGTTCCGCAACTGCCGTCTGGTCGGCCGTCGCTTCCGCCTGGCGCACGTGATGTTCGGGCCGGAAATTATCGAAGTCGCGACCTTCCGCGGCCATCATGAAGGCCACACCACCGATCGCATCACCTCCCAGCGCGGCCAGAACGGCATGCTGCTGCGCGACAACATCTTCGGTTCGATTGAAGAAGACGCCCAGCGTCGCGACTTTACCATCAACAGCCTCTATTACAGCGTGGCGGATTTTACCGTCCGCGACTACGTCGGCGGCATGAAAGATCTGCAGGATGGCGTTATCCGCCTGATCGGCGATCCGGAGACCCGCTATCGTGAAGATCCGGTGCGGATGCTGCGCGCGGTACGTTTTGCGGCGAAGCTCGGCATGAGCATCAGCGAAGAGACCGCCGAGCCGATCCCACGCCTGGCGACGCTGCTGCACGATGTGCCGCCGGCGCGTCTGTTTGAAGAAGTCCTGAAGCTGCTGCAGGCCGGCGACGGATATCAAACCTATATCCTGCTGCGCGAATATAATCTGTTCCAGCCGCTGTTCCCGACCATTACCCGCTACTTCACCGAGCGCGGCGATAGTCCGATGGAGCGTATCATCAGCCAGGTGCTGAAGAATACCGATAACCGTATTCGCAACGACATGCGCGTTAATCCGGCGTTCCTGTTCGCGGTGATGTTCTGGTACCCGCTGCTGGAAACCGCGCAGAAAATCGCTCAGGAGAGCGGGCTGGCCTACTACGATGCCTTCGCGCTGGCGATGAACGACGTGCTGGACGAAGCCTGCCGTACGCTGGCGATCCCGAAACGCATCACCACTCTGGTGCGCGATATCTGGCAGCTTCAGCTGCGGATGTCCCGCCGTCAGGGCAAACGCGCGTGGAAGCTGATGGAGCATCCAAAATTCCGCGCCGCCTACGATCTGCTGGAGCTGCGCGCCGGCGCCGAGAACAATGGCGAACTGCAGCGCCTGACCAAATGGTGGGGCGAGTTCCAGGTCGCCGCGCCGCCGGCTCAGAAAAATATGCTGGATGATTTGGGTGACGATCCGGCTCCACGTCGTCGCAACCGCCGTCCGCGTAAACGCGCGCCGCGTCGCGAAGGTAGCGCATGACGCTTGCTTATATCGCCATCGGCAGCAATCTGGCCTCTCCGCTGGAGCAGGTTAACGCTGCCGTCAACGCGCTGGCGGAGATTCCTGACAGCCGGGTGATAAGCGTTTCCTCTTTCTACCGTACACCGCCGCTGGGGCCGCAGGATCAGCCTGACTACCTCAACGCCGCCGTGGCGCTGGAAACCTCTCTCGCCCCAGAGGCGCTGCTCGACCACACTCAGCGCATCGAGCTGCAGCAGGGCCGTACCCGTAAAGCTGAACGCTGGGGCCCCCGCACGCTGGATCTCGATATCATGCTGTTCGGCGAGGAAGTGTTGAATACTCCGCGCCTGACCGTGCCGCACTACGATATGAAAAACCGCGGCTTTATGCTGTGGCCGCTGTTTGAAATTGCGCCTGAGCTACGTTTCCCCGACGGTTTGGCATTGCGCGATGTTCTGGCCACTCTCGGCGCAGAAAAACCCGCTAGCTGGTAATACCCCTTCATTTTTTAGCAATTACGGCGATCGTGGTAATCGGTTGCCTAAAACCATTGCCCCCCTGAATGCGGCTGCTAGAATGCCGGTTAAAATGACTTTCATCATCAGGAAACGTTATGAAACCGACCACTATCGCCCTGCTGCAGAAATGCAAACAGGAGAAGAAACGCTTCGCCACTATCACCGCCTATGACTACAGCTTTGCAAAGCTGTTTGCCGATGAGGGTATCAACGTGATGCTGGTCGGCGATTCGCTGGGCATGACGGTACAGGGCCACGACTCCACCCTGCCGGTGACCGTAGACGATATCGCCTACCATACCCGCGCGGTGCGCCGGGGCGCGCCAAACTGCCTGCTGCTCGCCGATCTGCCGTTTATGGCTTACGCCACGCCGGAACAAACCTTCGAGAACGCCGCCATCGTGATGCGCGCGGGGGCCAATATGGTCAAAATCGAGGGCGGCGCATGGCTGGCGGATACAGTGAAAATGCTCGCCGAGCGCGCGGTACCCGTGTGCGGACACCTCGGGCTGACTCCCCAGTCGGTGAACGTCTTCGGCGGTTATAAAATTCAGGGGCGCGGCGATGCCGGGCAAGTTCTGCTGGATGATGCGCTGGCGTTAGAAGCGGCGGGCGCACAGCTGCTGGTCCTGGAGTGCGTGCCGGTCGAGCTGGCGAAACGCGTCACCGAGGCGCTCACCATCCCGGTAATCGGCATCGGCGCGGGCAACGTCACCGATGGACAGATCCTCGTGATGCATGATGCCTTTGGTATCACCGGTGGTCACATTCCCAAATTTGCCAAAAATTTCCTGAGCACAGCGGGCGACATGCGCGCCGCGGTACGGCAATATGTTGCCGAAGTGGAGTCCGGTGAATATCCGGGCGAAGAACACAGTTTCCATTAAGGAGTATTGTTGTGCTGATTATTGAAACCCTGCCGCTGCTGCGCCAGCATATCCGCCGTTTACGTCAGGAAGGCAAGCGTATTGCGCTGGTTCCCACCATGGGCAACCTGCACGATGGTCATATGAAGCTGGTCGATGCGGCAAAAGCCAGTGCGGATGTGGTGGTAGCCAGTATTTTCGTCAATCCGATGCAGTTTGACCGCCCGGACGATCTGGCGCGCTATCCGCGAACCCTGCAGGACGATTGCGAGAAGCTGAACAAACGCAAAGTCGATTTAGTTTTTGCCCCTGCGGCGGCGGAAATTTATCCGCACGGCATCGAAAATCAGACTTACGTCGATGTTCCAGGATTGTCGACGATGCTCGAAGGCGCCAGCCGTCCTGGTCACTTCCGCGGCGTTTCGACCATCGTCAGCAAGCTGTTTAACCTGGTACAGCCGGATGTCGCCTGCTTCGGCGAAAAAGATTTCCAGCAGCTGGCGCTCATCCGCAAGATGGTGGCCGATATGGGCTATGACATCGAGATTATCGGCGTGCCGATTATGCGCGCTAAAGATGGGCTGGCGCTGAGCTCGCGCAACGGTTATCTCAGCGCTGAGCAGCGCAAAATTGCGCCGGGACTGCATAAGGTGATGAATAGCGTGGCGGAGAAACTGGCGGCCGGCGAACGTAATCTTGACGAGGTTATCGCGATTGCCGCTCAGGAGCTGAACGAAAAAGGCTTCCGCGCCGATGATATTCAGATCCGCGATGCCGATACGCTGCTCGACCTGACGGAAACCAGTAAGCGAGCGGTGATCCTGATGGCGGCCTGGCTCGGCGAAGCGCGTTTGATCGACAATCAGATCGTCGCACTCGCTGGCTAGACACGGGTTAAAAATCAGGCAATACTGCCAGGAATTTCCTCAAGGCGGACGTCATGTCCGCTTTGTTATCGTTAAGCTTTAAAGGTAGACGTTATGATTCGTAATATGCTGCAGGGCAAACTCCACCGCGTTAAAGTCACGCAGGCCGACCTGCACTATGAAGGCTCCTGCGCTATTGATCAGGATTTCCTCGATGCGTCCGGCATCCTTGAAAACGAGGCTATTCATATCTGGAACGTGACCAACGGTAATCGTTTCACCACCTACGCCATCGCCGCAGAGCGCGGGTCGCGAATTATCTCCGTTAACGGCGCGGCGGCACACTGCGCCAACGTCGGCGATATTTTGATTATCGCCAGTTTCGTCACTATGCCTGACGAAGAAGCCCGCACCTGGCAGCCGAAAGTCGCCTATTTCGAGGGCGAAAACGAAATGAAGCGCCAGGCAAAAGCCATTCCGGTACAGGTTGCCTGATCTACCCCTGCGGCTGATTGCTTATCAGCCGCGACATCGTCTCCAGCGAATCCGTTCTGAGAATATATAGCCTTTTTAATAAGAACGGATTGTCGCCCGGCTTTACCTTACCTCTCACGGTAGTCACCGCCAGATGAAAACCGGCGTCGTTCGCCGCCTGAACCGCCTTAGCGTTATAGCCGCCAAACGGATAAGAAAGATACAGCACGTGGGGATTAAACTGCGCCAGCGCCCGCCGCGAGTGTTCAAAATCAAACAGAATATTGTGATAGCTGCGGCTGAGCAGAATCGGATGACGCCGGGCATCAACCCGATGCAGGAAATGGGTATGTGACTGCACGTCGAAGACATCCTGAATCTGTTTTAACTCGGAAATGCTCATAAACTGCAGCGAGTTCGGCGCCCATTTCTGCGGATGGCGCTTGATGCGCGATGAAATAATAAAAGCCGTAGCGTGAAAGCCATATTGCTTAAGAATCGGGTACGCATAGCGGTTGACCGATTTCAGACCATCGTCAAAAGTGATCACCACCGAACGCGCCGGAAGATTCACTTTATTACGCAGATAACCTTCCAGTTGATACATGCTCAGCGTGGCATAGCCCTGGTCGCGTAGCCAGGTCATTTGGTTGCTGAAGGCGCGAACGGAAGTCGTGGTCGAGGTATGACGAAACCGGGTGTTTTCTTCGTCACGCAGAATATGGTGATAAGTGAGTATGGGGATGCCGTTATCTTCCTGCGCATCCAGACTGCTCACCCACGCCAGGCGGTTACCGATGCGTATCTGAAACCAGGTTTGATTCAACCGATCCCGGAGCTTGCTGATAATCGGATAGCGCAAATTATTCGCCAGGGTGCCGAACGGCGCGCTGCCAGCAGAGGGGCCATCATAGACGGGCGTATCTTTCCAGGTAATGAGATTCTGGTTGCTCAGAGGCTTATGCAGGTCGCCGAGGCTATCCTCAACCCGCTGCTTGCCCTGCACCGGCCCAAGGTGGCCTTTATCGATAAAGCCGGTCGCAAAGCCAAAATTAAACTCGTAGTAATCGGCTGCGGTCGGCACTACCGCCAGTATTTGCCCTGCCCGTACGTTGCCGACGCTCACCACCTGGTTGCCAACCTGCGCCCAGATATCCGCATCTTCGGTCGTTTGCATATAGCGCGCGGGGGTGCCCTGCTGGCTTAACAGGCTGGCGGAAGCGCTGCACGCCGTAAGCAGAAGGAGTAAAACAAACATTCGGGCAAGCATGCGCATCGAACCGGTAGATAAAAACTGCCGTCATTGTAACAAAAGCGCGATCAATACCAATGCTTAATTCCCGTACGGCTCATACAGCAGCCGGAAGGGTGGATTCTTTTGCTGCTGATGCCAGAGACTGCTCACCGCCGGGCCTCCGGCGCTGACAATGGCGTGTCGGAAGGCTTCGCTGCTCAGGCTCTGGCGCAGCAAATACATACTTTCCAGTAATGAATAGTCGATCCCGGAAATCACTTCACAGTGGGTGTGCTTATGGCTCATCAGCGCCGCCACGCAATAAGGCGCCGCGCCGGATTTATCGGTCAGGAAAATAACGCCTTCGCCGCTGTCCGTCTCATGTAGCGCATCGCACATCATACGGCTCAGCATGTTGCTGCTGAGATTGCGCCAGTAGTTGACCGCCCGGCACTGCGTCAACGGCCCAAACTTTTTCTCCAGACGATCCAGCATCTCCTGCGCCAGCTCATCATGACAGGTAATCACCCAACCTAACATCGCCTACCTCCTTAGCAGGCAAACAATTTAGCAAGGCAAATGATGAATATCGGTGATGGCAATCAAATTGTTGGCTGGCGCTTTGCCTCAGTGAGCAGCAAAGCGCCATCGGTGGTTAAATTAGCTGCGCAGCCCGCGTCCGCGCTGGATCAGATACCAGCACAGGAGATAAAACGCGACGATAAACACGACCAGCACGCCGAAGGTCGTCGCCAGCGGAACATCGTTAATTCCGAGGAAGCCGTAGCGGAAGCCGCTGATCATATAGACGATCGGATTGAGATGCGACAGCCCTTGCCAGAAGGGCGGCAGCAGGGTCAGGGAATAAAAAACCCCGCCGAGGTAGGTCAAGGGCGTCAGCACGAAGGTCGGAATAAGGCTGATATCGTCAAAGGTTTTAGCAAACACCGCGTTCAGCAGGCCGGCCAGCGAGAATAGCACGGCGGTCAGTATCAGGGTCAGAGCGACAAATACCCACGAGTGGACCTGGAACGGAACGAAAAATAGCGAAATCGCCGTCACCAGAATCCCGACGCACAGACCGCGGGCAACTCCGCCGCCCACATAGCCGGCGATCACCACGTGCGTGGGGACCGGCGCGACCAGCAGTTCTTCAATATTGCGCTGGAATTTGGCGCTGAAGAAAGAGGACGCCACGTTGGCATAGGCGTTGGTGATCACCGCCATCATGATCAGACCCGGCACGATAAACTGCATATAGGTAAAACCGTGCATCTCACCGATGCGCGAACCGATCAGATTGCCAAAAATGACAAAGTAGAGGGTCATGGTTATCACCGGCGGCACCAGCGTCTGGACCCAGATACGCATAAACCGATGGATCTCTTTGGTCCAGATGCTTTTCAGCGCGACCCAATAAAGCTGCATCATGCTGATTCTCCTTTCCGGTCATGCACCAGCGTGACAAACAGCTCTTCAAGCCGGTTTGCTTTGTTACGCATACTTAATACCTGTATTCCCTGCGCGCTCAGCTGAGTGAACACGCTGTTAATCCCCTGCTCGCGCAGCACTTCTACCTCCAGAGTCGACGTATCGACCAGACGATACTGATAGCCTTCCAGCACCGGCAGCGGGCTTTTGGGAGCCAGGTCGAGAATAAAAGTTTCTGATTTCAGCTTGGCCAGCAGCGCTTTCATCGATGTGTTTTCCACCAGCTCGCCGCGCTGAATAATGCCGATATTGCGGCACAGCATTTCGGCCTCTTCCAGATAGTGGGTGGTCAGGATAATCGTCGTGCCTTTATCGTTGAGATCTTTCAAAAATCCCCACATCGAGCGACGAAGCTCAATATCCACTCCCGCCGTGGGCTCATCGAGGATCAGCAGCTTCGGTTCATGCATCAATGCGCGGGCGATCATCAGGCGGCGCTTCATGCCGCCGGAGAGCATCCGCGCGCGCTCGTTGCGCTTTTCCCATAGGTCGAGCTGTTTGAGGTACTTTTCACTGCGGACGATCGCTTCTTTGCGCTCAACGCCGTAGTAGCCCGCCTGGTTGACCACAATCTGCTGCACGGTTTCAAACGGGTTGAAGTTGAACTCCTGCGGCACCAGACCGAGCTGGCGTTTGGCGTTCACCACATCCTTTTGCAGATCGTAGCCAAAAACATTCACCTCGCCGGAGGTTTTATTTACCAGCGAACTGATAATGCCGATAGTGGTCGATTTCCCCGCGCCGTTAGGCCCCAGGAGCGCGTAAAAATCGCCCGCTTCGACCTGCAGATCGATTCCGCGCAGCGCCTGAACTCCACCGGGGTAGGTTTTCTTGAGCTGTTTTAGTTCCAGAGCAATGGTCATTAAAGGTCTCTTCTCGTGTCGCGACACGCGATGGGTTGTTTTAAAAAATGTGAGGTTACCCTATATTAGCGCAACGCACTTACTTGGTTACAGGCCCGTAAACATCCATGAACGATATAGATACACTCATCAGCAACAATGCACTATGGTCAAAAATGCTGGTGGAGGAAGACCCCGGTTTCTTTGAGAAGCTGGCACAGGCGCAGAAACCGCGCTTTCTGTGGATTGGATGTTCCGATAGCCGCGTCCCCGCCGAACGTTTGACCGGCCTGGAACCCGGCGAGCTGTTTGTACACCGTAACGTTGCAAACCTGGTGATTCATACCGACCTGAACTGTCTTTCCGTGGTGCAGTACGCGGTTGATGTACTGGAAGTCGAGCACATCATCATCTGCGGCCACTACGGCTGCGGCGGCGTGCAGGCAGCAATTGAAAATACCGAGCTTGGCCTGATCGACAACTGGCTGCTACATATCCGCGATATCTGGTTTAAGCACAGCTCATTACTGGGTGAGATGCCCGAAGAGCGTCGCCTTGATACGCTGTGTGAATTGAATGTGATGGAGCAGGTTTACAACCTGGGTCACTCAACGATTATGCAGTCGGCGTGGAAGCGCGGACAGAAAGTGACCATCCACGGCTGGGCTTACGGCATTCACGACGGCATGTTACGCGACCTTGACGTGACCGCCGTCAGCCGCGAAACGCTGGAACAGCGCTATCGCCAGGGTATTTCCAACCTTAAAAGCAAGCACGTCAATCACAAGTAATTCACGCGCTCCTCTTAATTATTATCCCGGGCCGCCGGGATAGATAATCCGCTTTATTCGTCGAGCAGGGTCACTTTGCCGATATAGGGCAGGTGACGGTAGCGCTGAGCATAGTCAATGCCGTAGCCCACGACGAATTCATCCGGGATCGCAAAACCGACGAACTCTACCGGCACGTTAACTTCACGACGGCTTGGCTTATCGAGCAGGGTACAAATCGCCAGGGATTGAGGTTCACGCAGGCTAAGAATTTCACGCACTTTTGACAGCGTGTTGCCGGAGTCAATGATGTCTTCCACGATCAGCACATCTTTACCGCGGATGTCTTCATCCAGATCTTTGAGGATTTTGACGTCGCGGGTGGTGGACATGCCGCTGCCGTAGCTGGATGCGGTCATGAAATCGACTTCATGGGGTACCTGAACTTCACGGCACAGGTCGGCCATAAACATAAATGAACCGCGTAATAGCCCCACCAGCACCATTTCGCTGCCGCTATCCTGGTAATGTTCATTAATTTGACGACCGAGCTCAGCAATACGGGCTTTGATCTCAGTTTCCGGGATCATCACTTCTACAGTATGTTTCATAAAACTAACCATTTGATTCTTAATGTAAATCATCAATGCCGCTGCGATTGCACCGACGTTGACCGGCAAGCCACGCAGTATACCAGCAAAAAGAAATATGCGATGCAGTGATTAATAAAGCCCATTTTGTGATTCCGATCACACTTGTTAAATCCTATAATTAATTGCAGGTAAAAAATTAACAATCAAACGAGTGTCTTTCTATGGCAGAAACAAAATCTCAACAATCACGGCTACTCGTGACGCTGACGGCTCTTTTTGCAGCGTTCTGTGGCCTCTATCTTTTAGCGGGCGGAGCCTGGCTGGTCGCCCTCGGCGGCTCCTGGTACTACCCTATCGCAGGTCTGGTGATGCTGGGCGTCACCGTCCTCCTGTTCCGCGGTAAGCGCTCTGCGCTTTGGCTTTACGCCGCGCTGCTGCTTGCCACGATGATTTGGGGCGTCTGGGAGGTTGGTTTTGACTTCTGGGCGCTGACCCCACGCAGCGACATTCTGGTCTTCTTCGGCATCTGGCTGATTCTTCCTTTTGTCTGGCGTCGCCTGCCGATTCCCTCCGCTGGCGCCGTTGCCGGGCTGGTCGTCGCCCTGCTGATTAGCGGCGGCATCCTCACCTGGGCCGGCTTCAACGACCCGCAGGAAGTCAACGGTACGCTGAGAGCGGATGCAACGCCAGCAGCGCCTATTTCCGACGTTGCCGATGGCGACTGGTCAGCGTATGGCCGTAATCAGGAAGGACAGCGTTACTCGCCGCTGAAGCAGATCAACGCCGATAACGTGAAGAATCTGAAAGAAGCCTGGGTCTTCCGTACGGGCGATCTCAAGCAGCCTAACGATCCGGGCGAAATTACCAACGAAGTTACGCCGATTAAAGTGGGCGACACGCTCTATCTGTGTACTGCCCACCAGCGCCTGTTCGCGCTTGATGCGGCCACCGGTAAAGAAAAATGGCATTTCGATCCGCAGCTCAACGCAGATCCCTCTTTCCAGCACGTGACCTGCCGCGGCGTTTCATATCATGAAGCGAGAGCGGACAATGCGCCGGCAGATGTGGTTGCCGACTGCCCGCGTCGTATCATTCTACCGGTCAACGATGGCCGCCTGTTCGCCATCAATGCCGAAACCGGTAAGCTGTGTGAATCCTTTGCTAATAAAGGCATTCTCAATCTGCAAACCAACATGCCTGTCACTACGCCGGGTATGTACGAACCGACTTCACCGCCGATTATTACTGATAAAACGATCGTTATCGCCGGCGCCGTGACCGATAACTTCTCGACCCGCGAGCCGTCTGGCGTTATCCGCGGCTTTGATGTGAATACCGGTAAGCTGCTGTGGGCCTTTGATCCGGGTGCGAAAGATCCCAACGCGATTCCGAGTGATGAACATCATTTCACACTGAATTCACCTAACTCCTGGGCGCCAGCCGCCTATGATGCGAAGCTGGATTTGGTCTACCTGCCTATGGGCGTGACCACCCCGGATATCTGGGGCGGCAACCGTACGCCAGAACAGGAACGCTATGCCAGCTCCATCGTGGCGCTAAACGCCACCACCGGTAAACTGGCGTGGAGCTACCAGACCGTGCACCACGATCTGTGGGATATGGATATGCCGTCGCAGCCGACGCTGGCGGACATCGACGTCAACGGTAAAACCGTACCGGTAATTTACGCTCCGGCAAAAACCGGTAATATTTTTGTCCTCGATCGCCGTAACGGTGAGCTGGTTGTCCCGGCACCGGAAAAACCGGTTCCGCAAGGGGCGGCGAAAGGTGACTACGTCTCAAAAACTCAGCCTTTCTCCGATCTGAGCTTCCGCCCGAAAAAAGACCTGAGCGGCGCGGATATGTGGGGCGCCACCATGTTTGACCAGCTGGTGTGCCGGGTTATCTTCCATCAGCTGCGCTATGAAGGCATCTTCACCCCGCCGTCAGAACAAGGAACTTTGGTGTTCCCGGGTAACCTGGGGATGTTCGAATGGGGCGGTATCTCCGTCGATCCGAACCGCCAGGTGGCGATTGCTAACCCAATGGCGCTGCCGTTTGTGTCAAAACTGATCCCGCGCGGCCCCGGCAACCCGATGGAGCAGCCGAAAGACGCCAAAGGTTCCGGTACTGAAGCAGGTATTCAGCCACAGTACGGCGTTCCCTACGGCGTTACGCTAAACCCGTTCCTGTCACCGTTTGGTCTGCCTTGCAAACAGCCGGCCTGGGGCTATATCTCCGCGCTGGATTTAAAAACCAACGAAGTGGTGTGGAAAAAACGTATCGGTACCCCGCAGGATAGCCTGCCGTTCCCGATGCCGATTAAACTTCCGTTCACCATGGGTATGCCGATGCTGGGCGGCCCTATTTCTACGGCAGGCAATGTGCTGTTTATCGGCGCGACCGCAGATAACTACCTGCGCGCGTACAATATGAGCAACGGTGAAAAATTATGGCAGGCCCGTCTGCCGGCGGGCGGCCAGGCGACGCCGATGACCTATGAAGTGAATGGCAAGCAGTACGTTGTCATCTCTGCGGGCGGTCACGGTTCGTTTGGCACGAAGATGGGCGACTATATCGTCGCTTACGCTCTGCCGGACGACGCGAAGTAATTCCGCTTTGCCTTCTGAGCCCCTTCCCTTGTCTTAGAGACAGGAAATAAAAAAACGCCCTTTACGGGCGTTTTTTTCAGTCGAGACCAGAGTTACTTCGCGAACTGCAGGGAAAGCAAAGAGGCTTTTGCCGCTTCCTGATACTGTTCAACTAAATCTTTGGTCATATTAAACGTCATCTGCACCGCCTTATTATCCTGCGATGTGATTAACATCATATTGAGAATTTCAGTATCCGCAGCATGCGAATAGAAGGTGAGTAACCACCCCTTATGACCATCAACGGTAACGGCCTCGGCCTGCGGTTTTAAACTCTCCAGCATCTTAAGCATCATCTCTTTAAATGCATCGAGCTTCTCCGCTGGTAACGGATTGCGCCCTGCGGTAACCCCCAGCGATGCTTTGCCTTTCTCATCGCCATAAATGACCTGTGGACGGTTTTCGGAAGGGTATTTGAGCTTTGCCATCTCTTCAGACATTGGCGTCAGCCCCTCGGGGATTTCAACACTAAGCTTTAAATCGGGTATGTCCTTGCGTTCCATCGTCATCCCGGCATGTGCGGAAAGCGTAACAAATAGCGCCAGCGATGCGGCAATCACTTTGCGGTAAATATCCATTTCAACCTCGTTGATTATTAAGCAATCGCGACAGTATATGCGTGATTTTATTAATCAACACCCTCGGTAAGGACTTTAAGAAAAGTGCCCGCCCGCCGCGCAGGGCGAACGAGCAGGAAACGTCCTCAGGCAGTCGTAAAGGCCAACATCATTCCCGTATCTTCATGTTCCAGCAGATGGCAGTGCGCCATATAGGCAAACTCCTTCGGGGCATCATGGTCAAATTTCACCAGTACTTCACTCACTGCGCCTTCCACCCGAACGGTGTCTTTCCAGCCGCTGCGATGCGCTGCAGGCGCCTTGCCGTTTTCAGATAAAATACGGAACTGGGTACCGTGGATATGAAACGGATGCAGCATCATGTCGCCCTTACCGGAAATCACCCACCGCTCATACTGCCCTTTCGCCGCCGCAAACATGGGGACATTCATATCAAATGCTTTCCCGTTGATGCGGTTAGCGTTATGGAAATCAAAATCCTTATTACCGTGCTTCATCTGCGTCATGCCGCCATGATTCATATGTTCCATGTCGCCGTGGTTCATAGTGTTCATATTCCCCATCTCGCCATGGTTCATCATCGCGCCGTGGTCCATTCCGGACATCGCCTGATCGCCGTATTTTTGCATCAGCGCCTGCATGCCCATCATATCAAGCATCGGATCCATAGAGAGCTGCAGCGTACGCTGGGTTAGCCCTTGTAAGGAAGGTAGCGCTGGCATGGCGGCAAGGACATCCGGCAGCTTACCGGAAGCCGGAATCGTTAGCGGCTGAACGCGTAATACTGGCTGCGGTTTATCGAATGGCGTAATAGCCATACCCATCTGACTCACCGGCAGCGTTATCAGATCAAAGGGTTTACCGTCCGTCGTATCCACCAGCACTTCAAACCGTTCCCCCATCAGCACCGGCAGCTCGTTAACTTTTACCGGCTCAGCAAGCAGACCGCCATCGCTTGCCACGACGTACATGGGCCGCTTATCGCTGGTAGAGAAATTTAAAGAACGCGCGTTGCAGCCGTTAAGCAGACGCAAACGCAGCCAGCCGCGAGGAGCGGCATGCTCCGGATAAAGCGCGCCGTTGGTCAGCAGCGTATCGCCAAACCAGCCAACGGCGGCGCTCATGATATCGAGCTGGTAGTCAATCTGGCCTTCCGGGGTGAATTTCTTATCCTGCACGATCACCGGCACATCATCGATTCCCCACTGCTTTGGCAAGAGCAGCTTTTCACTTTCTGCATCAGAAATGAGCACCAGACCGGCCAGCCCCATCGCCACCTGTCTGCCGGTTTTACCGTGTTGGTGAGGGTGGAACCAACAGGTCGCCGCCCGCTGCGTTGGCGTAAACGTCACGGTACGGGAACCTCCTGCGGGAATCACCCCCTGAGGGCCACCGTCAACGACGCCGGAAACCTCCAGACCGTGCCAGTGCACGGTAGTCTCCTCCGCCAGACGATTATGAATATCGATGGTTGCCGCCTCGCCTTGCTTAAGCTGCAGGGCCGGCCCCAGCAGGCTACCGTTGTAGCCCCAGGTCGTCGCCAGGTGAGAGCCGAACTGCGTTTTTCCGGCCTGAATGGTTAAGGAGATGCGATTGCGCGCGTCAGCCATCAGCAGTTCCGGCACGGGCAAAGAGGGACGACCGGCAGCCAAAACCGCGCGGCTCCAGAGCGGCAATGCGCTGGCTACGCTGACCGCAGCGGTTAATTTAAGAAATTCACGACGTTGCATTTTTCACATCCTTTTATTCTGCAGGTGAATAAATGAGCTTAAACCCTCCACCAACGGGAAGGTCAAGCGGAAGAGTAAGAATAAAGCTCAGCGTAGTGTAAAGAAGTATGCTAACTTTGTTTGTCAGTGATTCAATGGTAGAAAAAATGAAGACGCTTTTCAGAACAATAGTGCTTGGCAGCCTGCTTACTCTCTCCGCCAATAGCTATGCATTAAGCGAGTCCGAAGCGGAAGATATGGCTGATTTGACGGCGGTATTCGTCTTTCTGAAGAACGATTGCGGTTATCAAAATCTGCCTAACACGCAGATTCGTCGCGCTCTGGTGTTTTTTGCTCAGCAGAACCAGTGGGATTTAAGCAACTACGACAGCTTCAATATGAAAGCGCTGGGCGAGGATAGCTATCGGGATCTCAGCGGAATCAAAATTCCTACCACCAAAAAATGTAAAGCGCTGGCTCGCGACTCGCTAAGCCTGCTCGCCTACGTGAAATAATCACGCTTCTGATTTAACAAGTTTAATAGCCGTTTAAATACGGCTATTGCGTTATTAGTAATAGCAATTCACTTTACAGCGACGACTAATTCATATCTCAATTCAAAAACCTCACCGATAATTCATTAAGTGTTTAACTAATTAATAAAACTAATACTAATAAACTCTAAAAAAACAGCAGCCATATTATTGCAATCTCCTTTTTTGCACATTATTATCGCCCGATAACGACCCTTTTTATCAATGGAATGAAACCTTGAACATATCCTTATTTACCCGCATAGCACCTCTGGCCGTCATTTTATTAGTAGGTTGTCAATCAACACAATCCCGACAATCCGCCAGATTAATGAAACCTTTACCTGACGCGACATTAAATCAACAGCAAACTGAACAGCAGAGAATTGCCGAGGAGCAAGCGCGCATTGAGACTTGCCGTAAAGCGCTGGAGTCACTGAAAGAGGTGAATCCAAAGCAGGCAGCTAAATTAGGGAATGAGTTCACCGCCCTGCTCAACGCCGCATCTCAATATAATTCTGTGCGCAGCAAAGTTGCAGCGCCAACTAAACAGGGTATCGACTCCATGTACCAGTTCAAATCAATCAAGCTATGCGCGGATATTGAAAAGGAACTGATCGATAGTCTGGTTAAACGCGGTGAAAATGTTCAGCCATGAACGGAAAAATAGCTATTAACTTCAATTCGATATCGCTGGCAGCAGCGCTTGTGCTGGCGCTGTCGCCATCACCCGACGCTCGCGCGGAAAAAGAGGCGCTGATACATGTTACGGCAAATTCGAATAGTGACGCTTCAGGGCCGGCATTTTTAAATTACGCTAAAGAGCAGCAGACTCAGAAAGATCGCGAGCCTGCAAAGTCCGTTGAAGAAAAAAACGCTATTACGCAAACAACGAATAAAAAAAACGAGCAGAAAATCACTGAACTTTCACGCCAGGCTGCAATAATTGCTCAAAAAGATAAAATCATCCGGCAACTTCGGCAACAGCTTTCAGCAAAGCCAGATACGGTTTATGCCATACAGGACAATCAAAAAGATCTGACGGATAAAATTCGCCAGCTTGAGAAAGCATTAACGGTTGCCGTAGCAGAAAAACAACGCTTAATAGACAAAGAGCTCTCCGCCGCCGCTGAAATGAAACAGAACCAGGGGCAGCTCAATGCCACGGAAAATAAAATTCTGCTACAGGAAAAAAAGCTAGCTTCTGCGGAATCAGCGAAACAAAAGCTTGAATCACTGCTAACGGAAGCCACCGCTGAAAAGCAAACGCTGTTAAAGAAACTCGCGGCTGAGGAAAAACAACAGCAAGATATCGCCTCTAAGCTTGCTGCCGCTGCATCAGACAAGCAAGCGCTCGCTGCAAAGCTCGTCGCCGCAGAAACCGCACAGCGGGAACTCAAAACAAAACTGGATGCGGGAGAAACCGGCCGGCAAGCGCTGGCGGCGAAACTTGCTGCCGCAGTAGCGGAAAAGCAGGATTTGGCGGTAAAACTGGCGGCCACGGGGGTAGAAAACCGGGCGCTCACGGCAAAACTGGACTCCTTCACCATCAGCAGGCAGCAGCCAGCGCCTCAGGAAAATGCGGTCAGCCCGCAGGCAGATGAAAACAACGCCCTGCTGCAGGCCAGCGCTGATGAGATAAGCCAGCTAAAGGCCCGGCTTGCTGATGCCGAGACGAAATCAGGTAAAAACCCGGCGGCTATCGATCTTACCAGAGAGCCTCAGCAGCAGGCTTACTCTGTCGGCGTATCGATGGGCGAGGAGGCGCTAAAAGTGTTGTCCACCCGCAGTTCACAGGGCATAAAAATCAGTAAAGATACCGTTCTGCAGGGCATTCTGGATTCCTTTTCAGGGAAAATCGCCCTCGACGAGAAAGCGCGCAATAAGGCTCTGTTCGATGTGTCGAAAAAGGTCTTTCAGCATCTGCATAAGATAGAACAGCAGATGGTTAACGAAGGGAAAAAATACCAACAAAAATTCGCGAAACAAAAAGGTGTGGTATTTAAAGATGGGGTATACAGCCGTATCGACTATGCCGGCGAAGGTAAGATCCTCGACAGCGATACCGTCACCGTAACCATCAAGGAGACGCTAATCGATGGAACCGTTATTAACGACATGGAAGCGGAAGGCAAAGTCTGGTCTCAGACCCTAAAATCCTATCCTCCTGTCTTCCTCGGGCCAATAAAGCGCCTGGGGAACCACGGTTCTATTACGGTGGTTATCCCTCCTGAACTCGCCTATGGTAGCGAAGGCCGGCCACCCAAAATCCCGCCCGGAGCGACCATGGTGTATTCAGTCAGAATCGTAGACGCCACGGCGGCACAGCCCCAGGCTAAAAACCCCTGATCCTCACGCCTCCTGACAGGGAGGCGTGTTTCCCTTTTCTTGAAAGGTTATGCCCCACGCTTCATTTGCTGAAATATCCACCGTGCATCATCTTCTATAGTTGGCTATGATGTTGCGCTCATTTTTAATGGGTGTAACAGGTGTTAACAAAGGAGGATCTGCCCGTGGCCGATAGCAATCTGTGGCATGAAACGCTGCACGACCATTTTGGTCAGTATTTCAGCGTTGAT
This sequence comes from Klebsiella sp. CN_Kp100, assembly GCF_040065315.1. Lineage (NCBI taxonomy): Bacteria > Pseudomonadati > Pseudomonadota > Gammaproteobacteria > Enterobacterales > Enterobacteriaceae > Klebsiella > Klebsiella sp. CN_Kp100. The sequence goes on along the minus strand of NZ_JBEAIJ010000005.1, from coordinate 119,559 downwards.
AACGTACTGTATCATGAGAAAACCGATCATCAGGATTTAATCATATTCGAAAACGCTGCCTTTGGCCGCGTGATGGCGCTGGATGGCGTAGTGCAAACCACCGAACGTGATGAGTTTATCTATCATGAAATGATGACCCATGTTCCTTTGATGGCCCACGGCCAGGCGAAACATGTATTAATCATCGGCGGCGGCGATGGCGCAATGCTGCGCGAAGTCTCCCGTCATCGCAACATCGAAACCATCACTATGGTTGAAATTGACGCGGGCGTAGTTTCATTCTGCCGCCAGTATCTCCCTAATCATAATGCTGGCGCGTACGATGACCCGCGCTTTACGCTGGTTATTGGCGATGGCGTCAATTTTGTTAATCAAACCGCGCAAACGTTTGACGTCATTATCTCCGACTGCACCGATCCTATCGGTCCCGGCGAGAGCCTGTTCACTTCCGCCTTTTACGAAGGCTGCAAACGCTGCCTCAATCCAGGAGGAATCTTCGTTGCTCAGAACGGCGTTAGTTTCCTGCAGCAGGATGAAGCCGTCGATAGCCATCGTAAGCTCAGCCATTACTTTGGTGATGTAAGCTTCTATCAGGCGGCGATCCCAACCTATTACGGCGGCATCATGACCTTCGCGTGGGCCACGGACAATGAAGCCCTGCGCCATCTTTCCAGTGAAATCATCCAGGCCCGATTTCACAAGTCAAACCTGAAGTGTCGCTATTACAACCCGGCAATTCACGCGGCGGCATTTGCTTTACCGCAATATTTACTGGATGCGCTATCCACCGTTAAGTAAGGGGGTGATCTAAATTGAAAAAATTGAAGCTGCACGGCTTTAACAATCTGACCAAAAGCCTGAGTTTTTGCATTTATGATATCTGCTACGCAAAAACGGCAGAGGAGCGCGATGGCTACATCGCCTATATTGATGAACTCTATAACGCCAACCGCCTGACGGAAATTTTGTCGGAGACCTGTTCGATTATCGGCGCCAATATTCTTAACATTGCCCGTCAGGATTATGAACCTCAGGGCGCCAGCGTGACTATTCTGGTCAGCGAAGAGCCGATCGACCCGCAGCTCATCGATCAGACGGAACACCCGGGTCCACTACCGGAAACCGTCGTGGCGCATCTCGATAAAAGCCATATTTGCGTTCACACCTACCCGGAAAGCCATCCTGAAGGCGGGCTGTGCACCTTCCGCGCCGATATTGAAGTCTCAACCTGCGGAGTCATTTCGCCGCTGAAAGCCCTGAACTATCTGATTCACCAGCTTGAATCCGATATCGTCACCATCGATTACCGCGTTCGCGGCTTCACCCGTGATGTGAACGGTATGAAGCACTTCATCGATCATGAAATCAACTCCATTCAAAACTTCATGTCCGAGGATATTAAATCTTTGTATGACATGGTGGACGTGAACGTTTATCAGGAAAATATTTTCCATACCAAGATGTTGCTGAAGGAGTTCGACCTTAAGCACTACATGTTTCACACCAGGCCGGAAGATTTAACGGAAGAAGAGCGCAGGGTCATCACCGATCGGCTCTGGAAAGAGATGCGCGAAATTTACTACGCAAGAAATATTCCGGCGGTGTAACGCCCGGCGGAGCACGGAGGCTCCGCCAGACTTAGCGCTGCTGCATAAACTCCCGGTAGGCAGCAACGACCTGCAAAAAATCTTCAACGCCGCAGAGCGAGAGGCTTTCTTCGTCATAATAGCTCATCCCCTCTTCTATCTCATCGCCGGAAAAATCCAGCTGATTAGCGCGGATCATCACTTCTTCACCATCCAGCCATAGCGTGTATTCATGGCCGGCACGTTGCCAAGAACGTTCGCTGCCTTTAATGGTACGCGCAGCCTGCTCTACTTCATCCAGCAGGGCAAGGTTGCCTTTAACCTCCTCGTTGAACCAGTGGCCGAGCGCCTCATGGTCCATCGACATTCGCACCTTTACCACTCCGGTAATATCGCGCAGAAATTCGTAATCCATAGTCTTTTCCTCTGCAAGGGCAGTGCGTCACCGCTGCACTGTACCCATAACGTCATTATCGCAGCAGTCAGAGAGAAAAAAAGCGTCGCTGACGGAGGGATTGGAAATAAAAATGCCCGGTGATGCAATGTTCACCGGGCATTGAAGGGATTATGTACAACGCTGACTTATTGCGTTATACCGCGGTCTGGAAAATCACCCCATCAGCCTTCTCAGTATACTGACCCAGCTGATCGAAGTTCAGGTAGCGGTAGGTATCCGCCGCGGTTTTATCCACCTGAGCAACGTAGGTCTGATACTCTTCCGGTGTCGGTAGCTTACCAATCAGCGCCGCAACGGCCGCCAGCTCCGCAGAAGCCAGGAAGACGTTAGCGCCGGTACCTAAACGGTTCGGGAAGTTACGGGTTGAGGTTGAAACCACCGTCGCACCGTCGGCAACGCGCGCCTGGTTACCCATACACAGGGAGCAGCCAGGAATTTCAATACGCGCACCGCTCTTACCGAACACGCTGTAGTAGCCTTCTTCAGTCAGCTGCGCAGCATCCATACGGGTTGGCGGCGCCACCCACAGGCGAGTCGGCAGTTGGCCTTTGTGGCTGTCCAGCAGCTTACCGGCCGCGCGGAAGTGGCCAATGTTGGTCATGCAGGAACCGATAAAGACTTCATCGATCTTCTCACCCTGCACGTCGGACAGCAGACGCGCATCGTCCGGATCGTTCGGCGCGCAGAGGATAGGCTCTTTGATATCGGCCAGATCGATCTCGATCACCGCCGCATATTCTGCATCCGCATCGCCTTCCAGCAGCTGCGGATCGGCCAGCCATTTTTCCATGCCCTGAACGCGACGCTCCAGCGTACGACGATCGCCGTAACCTTCGGCGATCATCCACTTCAGCAGGACGATATTGGAGGTCAGATATTCAACAATCGGCTCTTTGTTCAGCTTGATGGTACAGCCGGCAGCAGAACGCTCGGCGGAGGCATCGGTCAGCTCAAACGCCTGCTCGACCTTCAGATCCGGCAGACCTTCAATTTCCAGAATGCGGCCAGAGAAGATGTTTTTCTTCCCTTTCTTCTCAACGGTCAGCAGACCTTGTTTGATTGCGTACAGCGGGATCGCATGCACCAGATCGCGCAGAGTGATACCCGGCTGCATTTTGCCTTTAAAGCGAACCAGTACTGATTCCGGCATATCCAGCGGCATAACGCCGGTTGCTGCGGCAAACGCCACCAGACCGGAGCCCGCCGGGAAAGAGATACCAATCGGGAAACGGGTATGCGAGTCACCGCCGGTGCCCACGGTATCCGGCAGCAGCATACGGTTCAGCCAGGAGTGGATAACGCCATCGCCCGGACGCAGCGATACGCCGCCGCGGTTCATAATGAAGTCCGGCAGCGTATGGTGCGTTGTCACGTCAACCGGCTTCGGATACGCAGCGGTGTGGCAGAAGGACTGCATCACCAGGTCGGCAGAGAAGCCCAGACAGGCCAGGTCTTTCAGCTCATCACGGGTCATTGGGCCAGTGGTGTCCTGAGAGCCTACGGAGGTCATCTTCGGTTCGCAATAAGCGCCCGGACGGACGCCGGCAACGCCGCAGGCGCGGCCAACCATTTTCTGCGCCAGCGAGTATCCGCGGCTGCTTTCCGCTACATCTTTCGCCTGACGGAAAACATCGCTGTGCGGCAGACCCAGCGCTTCACGCGCTTTGGTGGTCAGGCCGCGACCGATAATCAGCGGAATACGGCCACCGGCGCGGACTTCGTCGATCAGCACGTCGGTTTTCAGCTCGAAGTTCGCCAGCAGCTCGCCGGTTTCGTGGTTACGCACTTCGCCTTTGAACGGATAAACGTCGATGACGTCGCCCATATTCAGACGGTTTACGTCAACTTCAATCGGCAGCGCGCCAGCATCTTCCATGGTGTTGAAGAAGATAGGCGCAATTTTGCCGCCGAGAACCAGACCGCCGCCGCGTTTGTTCGGCACGTTCGGAATATCGTCGCCCATAAACCACAGCACCGAGTTGGTGGCGGATTTACGCGATGAACCGGTACCGACGACATCACCAACGTAGGCCAGCGGGAAGCCTTTTTGCTGCAGGGCTTCAATTTGCTTAATCGGGCCAACGACGCCAGGCTGATCCGGGTCGATACCTTCACGGGCGTTTTTCAGCATCGCCAGCGCGTGCAGCGGGATATCCGGACGGGACCAGGCATCAGGAGCCGGAGACAGGTCATCAGTATTGGTTTCACCGGTCACTTTAAAAACGGTCACGGTGATTTTATCGGCCAGCTGAGGACGGCTCAGGAACCACTCAGCATCTGCCCAGGATTGCATCACCTGTTTGGCATATGCGTTGCCCGCTTTGGCTTTCTCTTCTACGTCGTAGAAATTATCGAACATCAGCAGGGTGTGGGACAGCGCTTTGGCGGCAATCGGCGCCAGCTTTGCGTCGTCGAGCGCGTCAATCAGGGGATGAATATTGTAACCGCCCTGCATGGTGCCCAGCAGTTCGATAGCTTTTTCAGGGGTAACCAGTGGGGAGGTCGCTTCGCCTTTAGCGATCGCGGCAAGGAATCCGGCTTTAACATAGGCGGCTTCGTCGACGCCTGGCGGTACGCGGTTAATTAACAGGTCTAACAGGAATTCTTCTTCACCCGCAGGCGGGTTTTTCAGCAGTTCTACCAGCGCGGCCATTTGGGTTGCATCTAAGGGTTTGGCAACAATCCCCTCGGCGGCACGCTCAGCTACGTGCTTACGGTATTCTTCTAGCACGACGGTTCTCCTCGCTCTCATTGTAAAATGCGGTAGGCGATTCTCTTCACGCTCCTGTGAGACAGCAGTTTGTAGGGTAAATGCCCGATACCGCGTCGGCAGCATAGCAGGATTTTGGCGGGGTGTTAATCTGTTTACAAAAAAGCAACATTAAAAATTAGCTGAATCGTTAAGGGCAGAATATTGCAGGTTTTATGTCAGTTTAGCGGAAGATAAAATTAATTCTGTTACACATAACTGACCACAATCCCAACAAAAATCAAAAACGCAAATGCGCCCTCCTTAATACTCAGGCACTTCTCCGTCGTTCGACAATAGTCAGTCGAAACGGGCCAACTTTTGTGTCGGGAGTACTCATGACGCTGCCTTTCAAACCCCACGTGCTCGCCCTGCTTTGCAGCGCCGGGCTACTCGCCGCCGCGGGTACGCTGTATGTAAAAAGCCGGGAACCGCAAACCGCTGCCGAGCCCCCTGCCGTTACGCAGACGGCTCAGGCAACCGCCGCCGCTCAGCCGGTGACTACCGCCTTAACTCCCGCGCAGATAGATCAGTGGGTCGCGCCGATTGCGCTCTATCCCGACAATCTACTGTCACAGGTGCTAATGGCTTCGACTTATCCGGGCAACGTCGTGCAGGCGGTGCAGTGGTCGCAGGATCATCCGACGATGAAAGGCGATTCGGCGGTACAGGCGGTGGCAAATCAGCCCTGGGATCCCAGCGTAAAATCGCTGGTCGCCTTCCCCGCTCTGCTGGCGTTAATGGGGGAAAACCCGCCATGGGTGGAAAACCTGGGGAACGCATTTCTTGCCCAACCTCAGGACGTAATGGACTCGGTGCAGCGCTTACGCGCCATTGCCCGGCAAACCGGAACGTTAAAATCCACGCCGCAGCAGAAAATCATTACCGCCACCAGCTCCGCGGTTCCGTCAACGTCAACGACCACCGCTTCCCGCAGTAGCAGCGCCGTCACCTCCTCCGCCCCGGCGCCAGTGATTATTAAGATCGAATCCACCGATCCGAATGTCGTGTATGTGCCGGCCTATAATCCCTCGGTGGTTTATGGCGCCTGGCCTGACGCGGCCTATCCACCGGTCTACCTGCCGCCGCCTCCCGGCGAGCAGTTCACCAATAGCTTTGTAAAAGGTTTTGGTTTTAGCCTCGGCGTCGCCACCACCTACGCCTTATTCAGCAATATCGACTGGGATGACAATGACCATCATCATGATGACGATCATCACCATCACGATGATGATCATCACGGCGACTACTCGCACAACGGCGATAACATCCATATCAACGTGAATAATTTCAACCATATCACCGGGCAAAACCTGCCGGGGAATCATGCCAGCTGGCAGCATAATCCCACCTGGCGCGGTAATATTCCGTACCCAAACGACAACATTGCGCAGCAATTCCATCAGACCACTGTTCCCGGTGGGCTGAGCGCGACCCGACATCAGCCAGTCGATCGCAACGCACAGCGTCAGGCTGCAATGACTCAGCTGCAGCAGCGTACCGGCCCGGCGTCAGCAGCAGGTCACTCGAACGCACATGCGCCTTACCGCGATGCCCAGCGTCAGGCCGCATCGCAGCAGCTGCATCTGCTGACCCAGCGCAATAACTATCGCGGCTATGACCAGGCGCAGGCGGTTAATCATAGCGCCGTACAACCGCAACATCGGGAAGCGCTAAAAACGCAAATCCAGACTTCCACAGGGCAGCAGCAGCGCCGCGAACAGTTGCGGACCGCAACGCCCGAGCAACACCAGCAGAAGCTAAATGACCTCCACGTCAATGCACTCAGCGGTAACGACATCCGCTCTCCCGACTGGCAGTTGCAGCGGGAACGCGGCCTGCAGAGCCGTCATATCTCAGGTTTAAACAGCGAGCAGCGCAGCGCGGTCAGAGAGCACTTATCCGCCCATCGTGAACTGCGCCATCGCTGAGGATACGCAAATGAAAAAATTATTAAAAATGACGCTGCTGGCCCTGGCCCTGGCGCCCGGCATGGCGCTAGCTCAGCAGCAGTTTTCCTCCCCTGATGAGGCCGCAAGCGCGCTGGCTGAGGCAATCGGCAGGCATGATGAATCTGCTCTTAACGAGCTGCTCGGCGATAGCTGGCAGCAATTTTTACCGCCGGATGGCATCGACCCTGACGCCGTCGCTCGCTTTCAGCGTGACTGGAAGGTTGGCCACCGTATCGTTCTGCAGGAAAATACCGCCTGGCTGGAGGTAGGCCGGACAGAGTGGCGTCTGCCGATACCCATCATCAAAGATAACGATGGCTGGCATTTTGATATGGCCGCGGCTGAAGATGAGATTCTCACGCGCGCAATTGGTCGTAATGAACTGTCAGCCATTCAGGCTATGCACGCTTACGTTGACGCTCAGCAGGATTTTTATCAATTAAACCACGCCTGGGCGCAGAAGATTATCAGCAGCGACGGCAAGAAAGATGGGCTCTACTGGCCCGTCGCGCCGGGAGAGGCATCCAGCCCGTTAGGGCCAGCCTTTAGCCCCGTTGAACCCGGTGAGGGCTATCATGGCTATCGTTTCCGTATTATCAAAGATGGGGGCAATCATGGCGTCGCCCTGCTGGCATGGCCCGCGACATGGGGGAAAACCGGCATCATGAGCTTTATGGTCAACCAGGATGATTGCGTTTATCAGGCTAATTTAGGTGAAGAAACGCCGAACAAGGCGCAGGCCATTTCTCAGTTTTCACCTGATAATGGCTGGCAGGCCATCGATCAGTAAAAAAGCCCGGCGCGCGATAACGCCGCCGGGCCATATCGCCGTGATGAGTTAGCCCTGATGGGGCATCAGAGACGGGTCGCCCGCAAAAGCCGGTTTAGTGCTGCTCAGCGCCGCTTCGTCAGCGCTGATGCTACCGGAATTGGCCGCCCACACGCCTTCGCGAGTCTTCGTAATCTGCTGATGCTGCATATTTAAATCCTGGCCCATAGCCGCAATATGCGTACTTTCAGTACCGCCGCTGTTATCAGCCCAGGGGATAACGGCATCAGCTGCGCAGGCCATGCCCGAAACTAAGGTTACGGCCAACAGCGTCGTCGTTAAAAATCTTTTCATCACACACCTCACATATAGTTAATTAGCTATAAGTTTACAGAGTTACTATTTTTCAAGGATTAATAAGGTATGCAATTTTATTAACAGCGACACAGTTCTAAACATCAGGCATAAAAAAAGCGGCTCACTGAGCCGCTTCTTCATTTTGCCTGAAAGAAAAACTTACTTTTTCTTCGCTTTCGCGTTCGGCAGGTCGGTGATGCTACCTTCAAAGACTTCCGCAGCCAGGCCAACGGACTCGTGCAGAGTCGGGTGAGCATGGATAGTCAGCGCGATGTCTTCAGCGTCACAGCCCATTTCAATCGCCAGACCGATTTCACCCAGCAGCTCGCCGCCGTTGGTGCCGACAATCGCCCCGCCGATAACGCGATGAGATTCTTTGTCGAAAATCAGTTTAGTCATACCGTCAGCGCAGTCAGAAGCGATAGCGCGGCCAGAAGCCGCCCACGGGAAGGTGGCGGTTTCATAGCTGATACCTTTCTCTTTCGCTTCTTTCTCTGTCAGACCAACCCATGCAACTTCTGGTTCGGTATAAGCGATAGACGGGATAACTTTCGGGTCGAAGTAGTGCTTCATACCGGCGATAACTTCTGCGGCAACGTGGCCTTCGTGAACGCCTTTGTGCGCCAGCATCGGCTGACCAACGATATCGCCGATCGCGAAGATGTGCGGCACGTTAGTGCGCAGCTGTTTGTCGACGCGGATAAAGCCACGCTCGTCAACTTCAACGCCTGCTTTACCGGCATCGAGGTTTTTACCGTTCGGCACGCGGCCGATAGCGACCAGAACGGCATCGTAGCGCTGCGCTTCAGCCGGGGCTTTTTTGCCTTCCATGGAAACGTAGATACCGTCTTCTTTCGCTTCAACGGCGGTCACTTTAGTTTCCAGCATCAGGTTGAATTTCTTGCTGATGCGCTTGGTGAAGACTTTCACCACGTCTTTATCGGCAGCCGGGATAACCTGGTCGAACATTTCAACCACGTCAATCTCTGAACCCAGCGCGTGATATACGGTGCCCATTTCCAGACCGATGATACCGCCGCCCATAACCAGCAGACGTTTTGGTACGGTTTTCAGCTCCAGCGCATCGGTGGAGTCCCATACGCGCGGATCTTCATGCGGAATGAACGGCAGTTCAATCGGACGGGAACCCGCCGCGATGATAGCGTTGTCGAAGTTGATCACGGTTTTGCCGTTTTCGCCTTCCACTTCCAGGGTGTTAGCGCCGGTAAATTTACCCAGACCGTTAACCACCTTCACTTTACGACCTTTGGCCATGCCAGCCAGACCACCGGTCAGCTGAGTGATGACTTTTTCTTTCCAGGTGCGAATCTTGTCAATGTCGGTTTTCGGCTCACCGAAAACGATGCCGTGTTCGGCCAGCGCTTTCGCTTCTTCGATAACTTTTGCAACGTGCAGCAGTGCTTTAGAAGGGATACAGCCGACGTTCAGGCAAACACCGCCGAGGGTGCTGTAACGTTCTACGATGACGGTTTCCAGACCTAAATCAGCGCAACGGAAGGCAGCAGAATAACCTGCGGGACCTGCCCCAAGTACCACGACCTGAGTTTTGATTTCAGTACTCATCATGACCTCTGTAATTTGTATCCGGCGGGTCTGACGCTATAGTTTTTACGCCCATGTCCACCGGGACGTTCTATCCGCAAGCATTTTACAAAATTGTTAACAATTTTGAAACAACAAACGGCAAACGATTTTGTCCTTTATTGCTGGTAACTTCAAAACGCAGAAGAGATTACCAGAAAAAAGCCGGCCGTCAGGCCGGCTTTTCGCTTACATCACCAGGCGGCGAATGTCGCTCAGCATATTGTTGATGATGGTGATAAAGCGCGCACCATCAGCACCGTCGATCACGCGGTGGTCGAAGGACAGAGAGATCGGCATCATCAGACGCGGAACAAACTCTTTACCATTCCACACCGGCTCCATCGCGGACTTGGACACGCCGAGGATAGCCACTTCCGGCGCGTTAACGATCGGCGCGAAGTGGGTGGTACCCAGGCCGCCGATGCTGGAGATAGTGAAGCAACCGCCCTGCATTTCGCCAGCGGTCAGCTTACCATCACGCGCTTTCTTAGAAATCACGGTCAGTTCACGAGACAGCTCGGTTACGCTCTTCTTGTTCACATCTTTAAAGACCGGAACCACCAGACCATTCGGGGTATCAACCGCCACACCGATGTTGATATATTTCTTCAGCGTCAGACGCTGGCCATCTTCAGAGAGCGAGCTGTTGAAGCGCGGCATTTGCTCAAGCGCAGCGGCAACGGCTTTCATGATGAAGACAACCGGAGTGAATTTCACGTCCAGTTTACGCTTCTCAGCTTCGGCGTTCTGCTGTTTACGGAACGCTTCCAGATCGGTGATATCGGTTTTGTCGAAGTGAGTAACGTGCGGGATCATCACCCAGTTACGGCTCAGGTTAGCACCAGAGATTTTCTGAATGCGGCCCAGTTCAACTTCTTCCACTTCACCAAACTTGCTGAAGTCCACTTTCGGCCACGGCAGCATGCCCGGGATACCGCCACCGGTTGCCGCAGGCGCAGCTTCAGCGCGTTTAACCGCTTCTTTCACGTAAGCCTGAACGTCTTCGCGCAGGATACGGCCTTTGCGACCCGTACCTTTCACTTTCGCCAGGTTGACGCCGAACTCGCGCGCCAGGCGACGAATCAGCGGCGTTGCATGAACGTACGCGTCGTTTTCAGCGAACTCAGATTTGCCTTCCGCTTTAGCAGCAGGAGCTGCAGCAGGTTTCGCCGCCTGAGCCGGAGCTGCCGCAGGTGCAGCGGCTTCTTGCTTAGCCGGAGCCGCTGCAGGCGCTGCGCCTTCCACTTCGAAGACCATAATCAGGGAGCCGGTTGAGACTTTGTCGCCGGTGCTGATTTTGATCTCTTTCACGGTGCCCGCAAACGGCGCCGGAACTTCCATAGAGGCTTTATCGCCTTCTACGGTGATCAGCGACTGTTCAGCGGCAATCTTATCGCCCACTTTAACCATCACTTCAGTGACTTCAACTTCATCACCGCCGATATCCGGAACGTGAACTTCTTTAGAACCCGAAGCTGCCGGTGCAGCAGCAGCCGGAGCGGCTTCCGCTTTTGCCGGAGCTGCGGCAGGCGCTGCGCCCGCTACTTCGAAGATCATGATCAGAGAGCCGGTTGAGACTTTATCGCCGGTGTTAATCTTGATCTCTTTCACGGTACCCGCGAACGGCGCCGGAACTTCCATAGAGGCTTTATCGCCTTCTACGGTGATCAGCGACTGTTCAGCGGCGATGGTGTCGCCCACTTTAACCATGATTTCAGTGACTTCAACTTCATCACCGCCGATATCCGGTACGTGAACTTCTTTTGCGCTCGCGGCTGCAGGCGCAGCGGCGGCCGGAGCGGCTTCTTTCTTCTCTTCCTGCGCAGGTGCAGCGGCTGCTGCACCATCGGCGGAATCGAAAATCATGATCAGTTTACCGGTCTCGGTTTTGTCGCCGACGGAGACTTTAATCTCTTTAACAACGCCAGCCTGCGGAGACGGGACTTCCATAGAGGCTTTGTCGCCTTCTACGGTGATCAGCGACTGTTCAGCTTTAACTTTGTCGCCAACTTTGACCAGAATCTCGGTGATTTCAACTTCATCAGCCCCGATGTCCGGTACTTTGATTTCGATAGCCATTATTCTTTTACCTCTTACGCCAGACGCGGGTTAACTTTATCTGCATCGATGTTGAATTTAGTGATGGCTTCCGCAACCACTTTCTTATCGATTTCGCCACGTTTAGCCAGTTCGCCCAGCGCTGCTACCACCACGTAGGAAGCATCAACTTCGAAGTGGTGACGCAGGTTTTCACGGCTGTCAGAGCGACCGAAGCCGTCGGTACCTAGTACGCGGTAATCATCAGCCGGTACGTAAGTACGAACCTGCTCAGCGAACAGTTTCATATAGTCAGTAGACGCAACTGCCGGAGCGTCGTTCATCACCTGAGCAATGTACGGAACGCGCGGAGTTTCCAGCGGGTGCAGCATGTTCCAGCGTTCACAGTCCTGGCCATCGCGCGCCAGTTCGGTGAAGGAGGTAACGCTGTACACGTCAGAGCCTACGCCGTAGTCGTTGGCCAGGATCTGCGCTGCTTCACGCACGTGACGCAGGATAGAACCGGAGCCCAGCAGCTGAACTTTACCTTTGCTACCTGCAACGGTTTCGAGTTTATAGATACCTTTACGGATACCTTCCTCGGCACCTTCCGGCATCGCCGGCATATGGTAGTTTTCGTTCAGCGTGGTGATGTAGTAGTAAACGTTCTCTTGCGCTTCACCGTACATACGTTCCAGACCATCCTGCATGATGACCGCAACTTCGTACGCGTAAGACGGATCGTAAGAGATACAGTTCGGGATAGTCAGAGACTGAATGTGGCTGTGGCCATCTTCGTGCTGCAGACCTTCGCCGTTCAGCGTGGTACGACCGGAAGTCCCGCCGATCAGGAAGCCGCGAGCCTGCTGGTCGCCAGCCTGCCAGCACAGATCGCCGATACGCTGGAACCCGAACATGGAGTAGTAGATGTAGAACGGGATCATCGGCAGGTTGTTGGTGCTGTAAGAAGTCGCAGCAGCCAGCCAGGAGGCGCCGGCACCCAGTTCGTTGATACCTTCCTGCAGAATCTGGCCTTTTTCGTCTTCTTTGTAGTAAGCAACCTGCTCACGGTCCTGCGGAGTGTACTGCTGGCCGTTCGGGCTGTAGATACCAATCTGACGGAACAGACCTTCCATACCAAAGGTACGCGCTTCATCGGCGATGATCGGCACGAGGCGGTCTTTGATGGATTTGTTCTTCAGCATCACGTTCAGGGCACGTACGAACGCGATAGTGGTCGAGATCTCTTTGTTCTGCTCTTCCAGCAGCGGACGGAAATCTTCCAGGGTCGGCAGCTCCAGCTTCTCAGTGAAGTGGGTCTGACGGCTCGGCAGATAGCCGTGCAGTTTCTGACGCTGGGCGTGCAGATAAGTGTGCTCTTCGGAACCTTCCGGGAAGGTTACATACGGCAGTTTTTCGATATCAGCATCGGCAACCGGCACATTGAAACGATCGCGGACGTAGCGTACGCCGTCCATGTTCATTTTCTTAACCTGGTGAGCGATGTTTTTACCTTCGGCGGTGTCACCCATGCCGTAACCTTTGATGGTATGGGCAAGGATTACGGTAGCTTTGCCTTTGGTTTCCTGCGCTTTTTTCAGTGCAGCATAGACTTTCTTCGGATCGTGACCGCCGCGGTTCAGGGCCCAGATTTGCTCGTCAGTCCAGTCGGCAACCAGCGCTGCGGTCTCCGGATATTTACCGAAGAAGTGCTCACGCACGTAAGCGCCGTCTTTGGATTTGAAGGTCTGGTAATCGCCGTCAACGGTTTCTTCCATCAGCTGGATCAGTTTACCGCTGGTATCTTTACGCAGCAGCTCATCCCAGCGACCGCCCCAGATAACCTTGATAACGTTCCAGCCAGCACCGCCAAAGATGCCTTCCAGTTCGTTAATGATCTTGCCATTACCGGTAACCGGACCGTCGAGGCGCTGCAGGTTACAGTTGATTACGAAGACCAGGTTGTCCAGCTTCTCACGGGTTGCGATGGTGATCGCGCCTTTAGATTCCGGCTCGTCCATCTCACCGTCGCCGAGGAAAGCGTAAACGGTCTGTTTAGAGGTGTCTTTCAGGCCGCGGTGTTCCAGATATTTCAGGAATTTAGCCTGATAAATCGCACCGATTGGGCCCAGACCCATAGAGACGGTCGGGAACTGCCAGAATTCAGGCATCAGTTTCGGGTGCGGATAAGAGGACAGACCTTTACCGTGAACTTCCTGACGGAAGTTGTTCATCTGCTCTTCAGTCAGACGACCTTCCAGGAAAGCACGCGCATAGACGCCCGGAGAGATGTGGCCCTGGAAGTAAACCAGGTCGCCGCCGTCCTGCTCGTTGCGTGCGCGGAAGAAGTGGTTAAAGCACACTTCGTAGAAGGTTGCGGAAGACTGGAAAGAAGCCATGTGGCCGCCCAGTTCGAGATCTTTTTTCGATGCGCGCAGAACGGTCATGATGGCGTTCCAGCGGATCGCAGAACGGATACGACGTTCCAGATCCAGATTACCCGGGTATTCCGGCTCATCTTCAACGGCAATAGTGTTCACGTAGCCGCCGGTCGATGCGCCAGCAGCCACTTTCACCCCGCCTTTGCGGGCTTCAGAAAGGAGTTGGTCAATAAGATACTGAGCGCGCTCAACACCTTCTTCACGGATGACCGATTCGATCGCCTGTAGCCAGTCGCGAGTTTCGATCGGATCCACGTCATTTGGTAAACGTTCTGACATGGGGGGTATTCCTTATCTATCTAATCGTTGATTAATCTGGAACCTGTCCCATTGCGCTCTTTGTTCTTCATGCTTCTGGCTGTCTCTTTGTTGGCTTCGCTACCTCACTCCAGTCGCATAGTTCACTATGCTCCCGGGGATTCGCGCGCTTGCCGCCGCGATACACCCAAAATTATTTTGAACAACTAAAAGTGCAATAAGACAGGTTCTGCGTTTAGTTGCCGCGCTCTAAAAATGGCGCTTAAGAACCGGAGTTCTCATCCTTTCGTTGCTGTAAACGACGCAGTGAGCGTTCACGACGGCTCTGCTCACGGCTACGATCCAGCAAAATTTCCTCTATGAACGCCAGGTGACGATGCGAGGCTTCACGCGCCTGCTCCGGCTCCCCGGCGATTATCGCCTCAAAAATTCGAGTGCGATGATTGCTGACCTGCGGGAGCATTTCCCGGCGGGCGTACAACAATTCAAAATTCTGGCGAACGTTCTGAGCCAGCATTGGCTCCATACAGCGTAGTAGATGGAGCAGCACAACATTGTGCGCCGCTTCGGTGACGGCTATTTGATACTGGACGACGGCATCGGATTCAGCATCAAGATCGCCCGACTGCTGAGCCCGCTCGATAGCCTGATGCAGCTCGCGAATGCGTTCACGATCTTCATCATTGCTGCGCAGCGCTGCGTAATATGCGGCAATGCCTTCAAGCGCGTGACGGGTTTCCAGCAGATCAAATTGGGATTCAGGGTGGTCGGACAGTAGCTCTACCAGCGGGTCGCTGAAGCTCTGCCACAGGCGGCTTTGTACAAACGTTCCGCCCCCCTGGCGACGAAGCAACAACCCCTTAGCTTCGAGGCGTTGAATAGCCTCACGTAGCGAGGGTCGGGAAACGTCGAACTGTTTTGCCAGTTCACGTTCAGGCGGGAGCTTTTCACCGGGGCGCAACGTCCCCTCAAGGATTAAAAACTCCAGCTGCTGCTCTATCACATCGGATAGTTTTGGTTGGCGGATCTTGCTGTAGGCCATATTCCCTGTCTCTGCCATTAGCCCGGAGTCAATTGGTCTTACCAATTCATAGTTCGTATCGCTAAAGTAACAAAGTATTCACCTTCTGTCCATACAGGTTTTGATTGAAATCATTAAACCCGGCACGTTTTAACAACCTTACAGAAATAACATTTCATAAATGTAACTTTGCACAAATGTTGTGTTTACTCACAAGGAGGTAGCATTAACTAAATGGAAACGAAAAATTACGCTATCTGAACCGATTCAACGCCTTTTTTAATGAATATAAATTCACTTAACATGAATAACAGAGAAGAAAGGAGTAGATGCGGAGTATGCTGGCATAATTTACAAATGGTTTCTTTTTGCTCGCTTCGTCATCATCCCTTCATAAAGCAGGTGCATTCAGCGGCGCTTATCACTATTCTCCATGTTACGAAAGGCCTTTTCATGAATTACCCTCTCTGCCTTGCGTAAACAAATAAGTACACATACGGAATTTGATAATTACACACATACAATAATATGTGCGCTACATCACTCGGGGCAAAACGGGGCGCAGGCTCAGTGAAACTTCGCTGACTATGCTATCAGGCAGGGATGGACAGCGAAGAAGTCACCTGATGGATGACGCATACAAACATAATAACCATAACCACACACGAGGTTTCATGATGGAAGGTCAACAGCATGGCGATCGGCTAAAGCGCGGCCTTAAAAACCGCCACATTCAGCTTATTGCGCTGGGAGGCGCTATCGGTACCGGTTTGTTTCTGGGTAGTGCATCCGTCATCCAAAATGCAGGTCCCGGAATTATTCTGGGCTACGCAATTGCCGGTTTCATTGCCTTCCTGATCATGCGTCAGCTGGGCGAGATGGTGGTAGAAGAGCCGGTAGCCGGTTCATTTAGTCATTTCGCCTATAAATACTGGGGCGGCTTTGCGGGCTTTGCTTCCGGATGGAACTACTGGGTTCTCTACGTTCTGGTGGCCATGGCCGAGCTGACCGCGGTCGGGAAATACGTTCAGTTCTGGTGGCCGGAAATTCCCACCTGGGTTTCTGCGGCTATTTTCTTTATCGCCATCAATGCTATCAACCTGACTAACGTCAAGGTGTTTGGCGAAATGGAGTTCTGGTTCGCGATCATTAAAGTTGTCGCCGTTGTGGCGATGATCCTGTTCGGCGGCTGGCTGTTATTCAGCGGCAACGGCGGTCCGCAGGCTACCGTACGCAACCTGTGGGAGCAAGGCGGGTTCCTGCCGCACGGCTTCACCGGGCTGGTGATGATGATGGCAATTATTATGTTCTCCTTCGGCGGCCTTGAGCTGGTGGGTATTACCGCCGCAGAAGCAGATAACCCGGAGCAAAGTATCCCGAAAGCGACCAACCAGGTTATCTACCGCATTCTGATTTTCTATGTAGGATCGCTGGCCGTTCTGCTCTCTCTGCTGCCGTGGAGCCGCGTGACCGCCGATACCAGTCCGTTCGTCCTTATCTTCCACGAACTGGGCGATACCTTCGTCGCTAATGCCCTGAATATTGTGGTATTAACCGCAGCGCTTTCCGTTTACAACAGCTGCGTATACTGCAACAGCCGTATGCTGTTCGGTCTGGCCCAGCAGGGGAACGCGCCAAAAGCGCTGATGAGCGTCGATAAACGCGGCGTGCCGGTTAATACGATCCTCGTTTCCGCGCTGGTCACCGCGCTGTGCGTACTGATTAACTACTTCGCGCCGGAATCCGCGTTTGGTCTGCTGATGGCGCTGGTGGTTTCTGCGCTGGTGATCAACTGGGCGATGATTAGCCTGGCGCACATTAAATTCCGCCGCGCTAAGCAGCAACAGGGCGTGGTCACCCGCTTCCCGGCACTGTTTTATCCGTTAGGCAACTGGATCTGCCTGCTATTTATGGTCGGGGTGCTGGTTATTATGCTGATGACTCCGGGGATGGCGATTTCCGTCTATCTGATCCCGGTGTGGATTGCCGTTCTCGGCGTCGGTTATCTGTTCAAGCAGAAAACCGCCAGCGCCGTTAAAGCATAATCATACATCACCTGAATCTGTGCCCGCCCGCCGCTGGCGGGCACAGCGCATTGTTATCTGCTTCACACTTTCCTCGTCATAACCCATTTATCCATATCGTCGACCCTATCCTGCAACGCAATCATCTCTTACCCGACTAATAATCCTCTCCATACCGCAACGGGGAGATCGTCGCTATGAATGGCAATAAGCTTTCAGTTAAAGAGAAAATAGGCTACGGAATGGGCGATGCCGGATGTAATATTATCTTCGGCGCCATCATGTTGTTTGTTAACTATTTTTATACGGATATTTTTGGTCTCGCACCGGCGCTGGTCGGGGTGCTTCTGCTTTCCGTACGCGTTATTGATGCCGTGACCGACCCGATTATGGGGGCAATGGCAGACCGTACCCGCAGCAAATATGGCCGTTTTCGCCCGTGGCTCCTGTGGATCGCCTTCCCGTACGCGCTGTTCAGCGTCCTGATGTTTACCACACCGGAATGGACGTACAATAGCAAGGTTATCTATGCTTTCGTCACCTACTTCCTGCTCTCTCTGACCTACACCGCGATCAACATCCCCTACTGCTCATTGGGTAGCGTGATTACGAACGACCCGCAGGAACGCGTGGCCTGCCAGTCATATCGTTTCGTATTGGTCGGCATCGCTACCCTGTTGCTCTCCCTGACGCTGCTGCCGATGGCGGACTGGTTCGGCGGCGAGGATAAAGCCAAAGGCTATCAGATGGCGATGACCGTGCTGGCGATTATCGGTATGTGCATGTTCCTGTTCTGCTTCGCCACCGTCCGTGAACGCGTAAAACCCGCAGTCCAGACCAACGACGAGCTGAAAAAAGATCTAAAAGACGTCTGGAAAAACGACCAGTGGGTTCGCATCCTGCTGTTAACGCTGTGCAACGTCTGTCCGGGCTTTATCCGTATGGCTGCGACCATGTACTACGTCACCTGGGTTATGCAGCAAAGCACCCACTTCGCCACGCTGTTTATCAGCCTCGGGGTTGTCGGAATGATGATCGGCAGTATGCTGGCTAAAGTCCTGACCGACCGCTGGTGCAAACTGCAGGTGTTTTTCTGGACCAATATCGTCCTGGCGATTTTCTCCTGCGCGTTCTATTTCTTCGACCCGCACGCCACCATGATGATTATGGTGCTCTACTTCCTGCTGAACATTCTGCACCAGATCCCGTCGCCGCTGCACTGGTCGCTGATGGCCGACGTTGATGACTACGGCGAATGGAAGACCGGTAAGCGCATCACCGGCATCAGCTTCTCCGGCAATCTGTTCTTCCTGAAAGTCGGCCTGGCCATCGCCGGCGCGATGGTTGGCTTCCTGCTATCCTGGTACGGTTACGATGCCGGCGCGAAGCAGCAAAGCGCTTCCGCGATTAACGGTATCGTATTGCTGTTCAGCGTTATCCCCGGCGTCGGCTATCTGATTACCGCCGGCGTGGTGCGTATGCTGAAGGTAAACCGCGAATTTATGCGGCAAATTCAGTCCGACCTCGAAAAACGTCGGATTAACTACAGCGAGCTCAACGACTATCAGGAACTGAAAACCGGCGAACATGTAAGGAAAGCATAATGAAAAACTGGCCGAACCCATTTATTGAACAACGCGCGGACCCCTATATTCTGCGCCATCAGGATAGCTACTACTTTATCGCCTCGGTACCGGAGTATGACCGTCTGGAAATCCGTCGCTCAGCCACCCTTGAAGGCTTGCGCGACGCGCAGCCGGTGATCGTCTGGCGTAAGCCGGACAACGGCCCAATGAGCCAGCTCATATGGGCCCCGGAGCTGCATAAAATTAACGGCAAATGGTATATCTACTTTGCCGCCAGCCACACGCACGATCTGGATGCGCTGGGTATGTTCCAGCACCGAATGTTCGCCCTGGAATGCGCGGACAGCGACCCATTAACCGATAAATGGCAGGAAAAAGGGCAGATTAAAACGCCGCTTGATACCTTTGCGCTGGATGCCACGACTTTCCGCCATCAGGGTAAGCAGTGGTATCTGTGGGCGCAAAAAGATCCTGAAATTAAAGGCAATACCAACCTCTATCTGGCTGAACTGGAAAATCCGTGGACGCTAAAAGGTCAGCCGGTCATGCTGAGTCAACCCGAGTTTGACTGGGAGTGCCGAGGTTTTCTGGTGAACGAAGGCCCGGCGGTACTGTTACATGGCGACAAGCTGTTCGTCAGCTATTCCGCCAGCGCCACCGACGAAAACTACTGCATGGGCCTACTGTGGATAGACGTCAGCGCCGACCCTCTCCGCCCGGAAAACTGGCATAAAGCGCCGCAGCCGGTATTTCGTACCAGCTATGAGAATCGTCAGTATGGGCCAGGCCACAATAGCTTTACGCAAACGCCGGAGGGAGAAGATGTGCTGGTGTACCATGCGCGCAACTACACCGAAATCGAAGGCGACCCGCTGTATGATCCGAATCGCCATACGCGCCTGAAGCTGATTCGCTGGCAAGAAAACGGGATGCCTGATTTTGGCATCCCGGCAGCAGACACGAATTAAAAGCGGAACCTGCCCGCCAGCGGGCAGGTGCTTAAATCAGCGTACCGTAAATCGTCAGCAGCGCCATAATCACGACCACCACCAGCGATGTTTTTTTCGCCATTGAGACCGCCGCCTTCGGCGTTGCCACTTTATCCACATGCGGCTCGCGCGCCAGCGAATACTGCGCCAGGCGCGTCAGCACCTGATACTGCGAAGAGTGGCGGTCGCCCAGCGAAGCAAACCACGCAGGCAAAGCCTTTTCCCCGTGTCCAATCAGCGCGTAGACCACGCCGACCAGACGTACCGGAACCCAGTCGACTACGTGCAAAATGCCGTCAATCCCCGACTGTAAGCGATGACGCGGCGTCTGATAACGCGCCAGCCAGGTCTGCCAGGCCCGCAGCGTACAATAGGCCACCAGAGTTAGCGGCCCCCACGGTCCGCCGACAACGAACCAGAACAGCGGAGCGAGATAGTAGCGGTAGTTAATCCACAGCAGCGCGTTTTGCAGCTCGCTCAGATATTCACGCTGGTCGCAGCCGGGCGGCACGCCGTGGATCAGGGTGAGCTCGCTGGCCATCGCATCGCAGGCGCGGCTATCGTCGCGCGCCGCGGCTTTCAGATAGGCGTGATAGTGCAAACGCACTTTACCTGCGCCAATACACAGCAAACCAAGCAGGATCCAGAACACCAGCAAAGGAACGTTAAACAGCTGCCCTTGCAGCAGGCGCTGAATAACATACACGACCGCCGCCGCCGCTGCCGTCATCAGTACGGTGGTCAGCAGGGAATAATGCTTAACCCGGCGAAACAGCACTTCCAGTCGGTGATCGAGCTGCCAGTGCTCGCCAAGCTTAAACAAACGCTCGGCTATAAGTACTAACAGCGTAGTGAACAACGTCATGGCATCTCCTTATTCTGACGACGGGGTTAACAGACTGCGAAATTTAGCCCAGTCAAAGGCCGGACCGGGATCCGTTTTACGCACGGGCGCAATATCGCAATGGCCGGTGATATGGTCAGCTATCGCCGGATAAAGCAAGATAAGCTGACGGGTAACCGCAACCAGTTGCTGATACTGCGCGTCGGTATAGGCCAGCGTATCGGTCCCTTCCAGCTCAATACCGATGGAAAAATCGTTGCAACGTTCTCGGCCGCGGTAGCTGGAAACGCCCGCGTGCCAGGCACGCTTATCAAAAGGGACATACTGCACGATTTCACCATCGCGGCGAATCAGACAGTGTGCCGAAACGCGAAGTTGAGCTATTTCAGCAAAAAAAGGGTGCGCATTCGGATCGAGCGTCCCGCTGAACAGGGCATCAATCCATGGCCCGCCAAACTCACCTGGCGGCAGGCTAATATTATGCACCACCAGCAACGAAGGGGTTTCATTATCCGGGCGGCTATCGTAGTGCGGCGAAGGAACCCGACGCGCTTCTACCAGCCATCCCCCGTTCAATTGCATGTTGATCTCCTTATTACTAGCTTATGCATTCGCGGCACCGTGGCCATCGCATCCCCGGCATCATTTGCGCTCTTCTTCAGTTGGCTAACGCCAAAAACTCAACGCTGAAAACCACCGGCGAAATGAAGCGGATGTGGTACGGAAACGTTGTTCAGGTTAGCATGTTTCCCACTTCTGAATCTTATCTATCTGGAGCTTTCTCATGACGCCTCGTCGCTACAATCCCGACCGCCGCCGTGACGCGCTGCTGGAGCGTATTAATCTTGATATTACCGATGCCGTGGCCCAATCCCTGCGGGAAGATTTAGGCGGCGAAGTGGATGCCAATAATGACATTAGCGCCCAATTATTGCCGCAGGACGCACGCTCGCACGCGGTAGTGATCACCCGTGAAGACGGCGTATTTTGTGGCAAACGCTGGGTGGAAGAGGTCTTTATTCAGCTTGCGGGCGATGATGTTAACTTCACCTGGCATGTTGCCGATGGCGATGCGGTAAAAGCCAATCAGCCGCTGTTCGAGCTGGAAGGCCCTTCGCGTATTTTGCTTACCGGCGAACGTACCGCGCTTAATTTCGTGCAGACACTCTCCGGTGTGGCAAGCGAAGTTCGTCGCTATGTCGACCTGCTGGCCGGTACTAAAACTCAGCTGCTCGATACGCGCAAAACGCTGCCTGGACTGCGCACGGCGCTAAAATATGCCGTTCTTTGCGGCGGCGGCGCCAACCATCGTCTGGGTCTCTCCGATGCCTTTCTGATTAAAGAGAACCATATTATCGCTTCCGGCTCGGTACGGCAGGCGGTAGAAAAAGCGTTCTGGCTGCACCCGGATGTTCCGGTAGAAGTCGAAGTTGAAAACCTTGAAGAGCTGGATGAAGCGCTGAAAGCCGGTGCCGACATTATTATGCTCGATAACTTCACTACCGATATGATGCGCGAGGCGGTCAAACTCACCAATGGCCAGGCAGCGCTGGAAGTCTCCGGCAACGTCACATTCGACACCATTCGTGAATTCGCTGAAACCGGCGTCGATTACATTTCCGTAGGCGCATTGACCAAGCACGTCCGCGCTCTTGATCTCTCTATGCGTTTCCGCTAATTCCCTCGCCCCGGTTTGCACTTCATGCCGGGGCGCACTTTTGCGAACCGACTCGCACGCCAGTAATCTCTCGCTGCAACCCGCAAAAAAAGCCTGGAAGCCTGCTTCCTTAGGCGCGATCCGCTGCTCGTATCGCAGAATAAACCCCGGCAAAGTGCTCCCGAAGATAACAAGGAGCAACTTATGGACAAACAACGTGGTTTTACTTTAATCGAACTGATGGTGGTCATCGGAATCATCGCGATACTCAGCGCAATCGGCATTCCGGCTTATCAGAACTACCTACGAAAAGCAGCGCTTACCGATATGCTGCAAACCTTCGTCCCTTTCCGCACCGCCATTGAGCTTTGCGCGCTTGAGCACGGCGGCATAACCACCTGCGATGGCGGCAGCAACAGTATCCCTTCGCCCGCGACTACTCGCTATGTCTCGGCCATGACCGTGGCAGCAGGCGTTGTCACGCTCACCGGACAGGAAAGTCTCAATGGCTTAAGCGTCACGATGACGCCGAACTGGGATAACGCTAACGGCATTACCGGCTGGCAGCGCGTGTGCAATATTACCGCTGATAGCGCACTCAAGCAGGCCTGTGAAGACGTGTTCCGTTTTAACTGAGGCCGCAGCAATGAAAACTGAACAATTAATACCTCTCTGCCAGCGCTATCACGCCTTGCTGCTTGACAGCAATGAACACACTATCGCTATCGCCGTGGTTGATGCCCCTGCCCCGGAGCTGCTGGAGGCGCTACGTTTTGCGACTCAGAAAAGGATTGATATCGAATGCTGGAGCCAGGATCGGATGGACAAGCGGCTGCAGGCACCGGGAATAGCAACGCTTGCCCCGCCTGTCGAAGCGTCAGCCAGCATCGTTGAACAGGTCAATAATCTTCTGGAACAAGCTCTGCGCCAGCGCGCATCGGATATTCATATCGAGCCAGGCGAACAGCAACTGAGAATTCGCCTGCGGGTAGATGGCGTACTACATTCTCTGACGCCGCTGGCCCCGGAACTTGCCGCACCTATTACCGCCCGGCTTAAGGTGCTCGGCAATCTGGATATTGCCGAACATCGAACGCCGCAGGACGGCCAGTTCACCCTTACGCTCTCAGATCGTCCGATCTCGTTTCGGATCGCTACGCTTCCCTGCCGTGGAGGAGAAAAAATCGTTCTGCGCCTGTTACACCAGGTCGAGCAGACGCTGGACCTCGAAGCGCTGGGGCTCTCTTCACAACAGCTTGCCGCCTTTCGCTCGGCGCTTAACCAACCTCAGGGACTGATACTGGTCACCGGTCCGACGGGAAGCGGAAAAACCGTCACTCTTTATAGCGCGCTGCAGGCGCGAAATCGTGATGAGGTCAACATCTGTAGCGTGGAAGATCCGCTGGAGATCCCCATCGTGGGAATGAATCAAACGCAGATTAACCCACGCGCGGGGCTCACCTTTCACAGCGTGCTGCGCGCCCTGCTACGTCAGGATCCCGATATCGTTATGGTGGGAGAGATACGCGATGCTGAAACCGCGGAAATTGCGATAAAAGCAGCGCAAACCGGGCATCTGGTACTCTCAACGTTGCACACCAATTCAACGTGTGAAACGCTGGTTCGCCTGCAGCAGATGGGCGTTGCGCGCTGGATGGTCTCATCCGCGCTCTCGCTGGTTGTCGCTCAACGCCTGGTACGGAAACTGTGCCCGCACTGCCGCCGTGAAACCGGCAGTTCGACCAACGTCCCGCATAGCCTGTGGCCGCGATCGCTTCCTCAGTGGCAGGCTCCGGGCTGCCAGCACTGCTATCACGGCTACTACGGTCGCCTGGCACTCTTCGAACTGCTGCCGGTTAATACCGCACTGCGGCAGGCGATTACCCAGGGCCTTAGCGCTGAGGAAATCGAAACGCTGGCGCGGGAATCCGGCATGATGACGCTATTTGAAAGCGGCTGTCTGGCTGTAGAGCGTGGGATGACAAGTCTGGAAGAAGTGGTACGCGTTTTAGGGATCCCGCATGGCGACTAAACGACTCTGGCGCTGGCACGGTATCGATGGTCAGGGGATGCCCTGTCAGGGAACGCTCTGGCAGGATAATCGCCCTGAGGCATTGCAAAGCCTGGAGCGAGAGCGAATCATCCCGCTTACGCTGCGCCGCTGTAGTGTGCAAAAGTCCCTCTGGCATCCACGCTACAGCGGTGAGGTTATTCGCCAACTGGCCGCCCTTCTCCAGGCCGGTCTTCCCCTTGCTGAGGGGCTTGGACTGCTGGCGCAGCAGCAGCCTAACGCGCAGTGGCAGGCATTGCTGCAAACCCTGGCTGAAGATCTGGCGCAAGGCATTTCGCTTTCAGGCTCCCTTGAAAAATGGCCCGAAGCTTTTCCTCCGCTCTATCTGGCAATGATCCGCACCGGAGAACTTACCGGTAAACTGGAGCTATGCTGCGCGCAGTTAGCTCATCAGCAGCGAGAACAGCTACTGCTTAGTGAAAAAGTCAAAAAGGCCCTGCGCTATCCTCTGATTATTTTGTCCCTGGCGCTACTGGTGGTGATGGGAATGCTGTGCTTTGTTTTGCCAGAGTTTGCTGCCATTTATCAAACCTTCAATACCCCGCTACCGCTGCTGACCCGCGCGGTCATGGGCATTGGCGAAGGGTTAACTCACTATTGGCCATTGCTCGCTGCGCTGCTCGTTTTACCTGCGATACTCAACCGACTGATTTGCCAGAGGCCCGACTGGCTGCTGTATCGTCAGAAACTTCTCCATAAGCTGCCGGTGTTTGGCAAACTGCTGTGCGGTCAGCGGCTTAGCCAGATATTTACCGTACTCGCATTGACGCAAAGCGCCGGTATCAGCTTTCTGCAGGGCCTGCAAAGCGTGGAAGAAACCCTGAGCTGTCCGCTATGGCGACAAAGGCTGCAGCAGGTTTCCCGGCAAATCACTCACGGCGCGCCCATCTGGCAGGCGCTCACTGACAGCGGAGGATTCACGCCGCTCTGTTTGCAACTGATACGTACCGGTGAAGCTTCGGGTTCGCTGGATACCATGCTGGAAAATCTGGCTCGCCATCACAGTGAGCAGACGCAACAGCAGGCGGATAACCTGGCCACCTTACTGGAACCGATGATGCTGGTCGTTACCGGAACGATTGTCGGCGTGCTGGTAGTCGCGATGTATTTACCCATTTTTCATCTGGGCGACGCCATTAGCGGGATGGGGGGATAGCGCTGGCGCAGTCGCGCCAGCGAGTTGCGTTACAGGCTGTTGAACACGCGGTTCTCTTGTTCCTGTACGCGAATAAAAGTCGTGCGTTTAGTCAATTCTTTCAGGCGTGAAGCACCAACGTAGGTACATGCGGAACGCAGGCCGCCAAGGATATCGCGCGCGGTATTTTCAACCGGGCCGCGCAGAGGCAGCTTAACGGTTTTGCCTTCAGCCGCACGATACTGCGCTACGCCGCCAACGTGACGGGTCATCGCCGACTCGGAGCTCATACCGTAGAACAGCATAAATTTTTCGCCGTTCTCTTCAACTACGGTACCGCCGCTTTCTTCGTGACCGGCCAGCATACCGCCAAGCATCACGAAATCCGCGCCGCCGCCGAATGCTTTAGCCACATCGCCCGGCATAGTACAACCGCCGTCGCTGATAATCTGTCCGCCCAGGCCGTGCGCCGCGTCGGCGCATTCAATTACGGCGGAAAGCTGCGGGTATCCGACGCCAGTTTTTACGCGAGTCGTACATACGGACCCCGGACCAATGCCAACCTTCACAATATCGGCGCCAGAAAGAACCAGCTCTTCACACATTTCACCGGTCACAACGTTACCCGCAATAATAGTTTTCTGCGGCCAGGCTTCGCGAGCTTTGGCCACAAACTGCACGAAGTGCTCGGAGTAACCATTCGCCACATCAATGCACACAAAGCTAAGCTGCGGGTTCTGCAGCAGTATCTGCTTCGTTTTTTCGAAATCCGCATCGGAAGTGCCGGTTGAGACCATGACATGCTGCAGGACATCCGCAGAAACGCCCTGAACAAACGCCTGCCACTGTTCAACGCTGTAATGCTTATGAACTGCAGTCAGAACGCCAAAAGAAGCCAGCGCTTTGGCCATAGCAAACGTGCCCACCGTATCCATGTTGGCGGCAATGATCGGCACACCAGACCAGGTCTGGCCAGAATGTTTGAAAGTGAATTCACGTTCCAGCTGTACATCAGAACGGCTTTTGAGGGTAGAGCGTTTCGGGCGGATAAGAACGTCTTTAAAACCAAGCTTCAGATCTTCTTCAATACGCATGTGCGAATTCCTGGGGTTAATTGCATTATTGTGAGAGCACAACTCCAGTGACGTTATCATACGCACGAATCATGGCCGCGCAAGACTGCGATTTTCACTTTTTTTACGCTACAATCGTATAAATTTACCTGGTGAATAGACAAAAGCGAACCCGCGATATTTAATCGCCAGCGTATCATTTTCAACCACTTGATTTACATGTGTAAAAAGAATCAGAATGCGTGGTGACAGCAGATTATCGGTTCGATATTACGTCGATAAAACAGCTGCGGCGTCGCTGTCATGTCGTAAATAACGGCGCTGTTTATTGAAAATATGCATGTAGTCAGTTTCAGGATCGAGGTGTATGACGTACACGGTGGCGTTAACAGGCGGCATTGGCAGTGGTAAAAGTACCGTAGCCGATGCGTTCGCACAGCTCGGCGTTAACGTTATTGATGCTGACATTATCGCGCGCCAGGTGGTGGAGCCCGGTACACCGGGGCTAAGCGCTATTGCTCAACGCTTTGGTGCGCAGATGCTCAACGAAGATGGTACCCTGAACCGTCGTGCTCTGCGCGAGCATATTTTTGCTCATGACGAGGATAAGCGCTGGCTAAACGCGCTGCTGCACCCGCAAATTCAGCAGGAAACGCGTCGGCAGATACAGCTTGCCACCTCGCCTTATATTCTCTGGGTTGTACCTCTACTGGTCGAAAATGGTTTGTCCGCCAAAGCCGACCGCGTACTGGTTGTCGATGTGCCAAAAGAGACGCAAATTGAGCGTACGATGCTTCGCGATCGGGTCAGTCGGCAACATGCGGAACATATTCTTGCCGCTCAGGCGACGCGCGAGCAGCGCCTTGCCGTAGCGGATGATGTTATTGAAAATATGGGTTCACCTGATGTCATAGCATCAGCTGTCGCCCGCCTGCATGCAAAGTATCAACGTCTGGCATCGCAGGCCGCCTCACAGGAAAAACCGTAATGCATACCCCTGTTCTTTTTGAACATCCGCTTAATGAAAAGATGCGCACCTGGCTACGCATTGAATTTTTACTTCAGCAGTTATCCGTTCATCCGGCGATTACCACTCATGCGGATGCGCTGCATTTCTTCCGCAATATCGGCGATCTTTTAGATGTTTTAGAACGCGGTGAAGTCCGTACCGATCTGATGAAAGAGCTGGATCGCCAACAGAGGAAACTGCAATCTTGGGCAGAAGTACCTGGGGTCGATCAGGATCGCATCAATGAATTACGCCAGCAGCTAAAACAATCCGGCAGCACATTAATGTCCGCCCCGCGGATCGGCCAGTATCTGCGAGAAGACCGTCTGATCGCCCTGGTGCGCCAGCGCTTAAGCATCCCAGGTGGCTGCTGTAGCTTTGACCTCCCGACGCTGCATATCTGGCTGCATATGCCGCAGGCATACCGCGATGAGCAGGTCGGTAAGTGGCTGACCAGCCTTGAACCTTTAACGCAATCCTTGCTGCTTGTTCTCGATCTCATCCGCAACTCGGCACCTTTCCGTAAGCAGACCAGCCTGAACGGTTTTTATCAGGACAACGGCGAGGACGCCGACCTGCTGCGTCTGCGCCTGGATCTTGCCAGCCAGCTCTACCCGCAAATTTCAGGTCATAAGAGCCGTTTTGCCATCCGCTTTATGCCGCTGGACAGCGAGCACGGTATTGTGCCGGAACGTTTTGATTTTGAACTGGCCTGCTGTTAAGGAGCGAAAATGTCAGAAGAGATAACCGTTAATTGCCCAACCTGCGGCAAAATTGTGATCTGGAATGAGCAGAGTCCACATCGTCCGTTCTGCTCCAAACGCTGTCAGCTCATTGATTTAGGCGAATGGGCGGCGGAAGAGAAACGCATCCCGAGCAGCAGCGATCTATCAGATAGCGATGGCTGGAGTGAGGATAAAGAGTAAAACCGGGCTAGCCCAAAGATACCTTGCCGGATCGCGGTCTCGCCCGGTCCGGCTTACCTCCCGCCCGCTAGTTTTGTTATCACGGGTTCATTTGCCGGAGGAAAATCTTCGGCGACGAGCGCGCTTTGCGCTATCCAGCGCCCTGGCTGCCCCTCTTTCCCCCACGGCTCGCCATCCCAGCTTTCCACCAGCCAGAACCACAGCGTTATATGACGGTCGGGAAACTGATACTCCAGCTTATCGAACAGGCTGGAAGCTCTCACTGTAATACCCACTTCTTCCTGTAGTTCACGCACTAAGGCCTGCTCTGACGACTCGCCCTCTTCAATTTTCCCACCAGGAAATTCAAGCTTATTCGCCATATGCGCGTCGGCAGCTCGCTGGGTGATGAAAATTTCGCCTCGCGCATTGCGGATAATACCGACGGAAATCTGTAGTGTTTTCATTGTGCTTCTTCCATAAAAAAGGCGCAGATATCTGCGCCCTTGTATTCAACGTTGTTGAGCTTAGCTCAGACGACCGTGGCACTGCTTATATTTTTTACCAGAGCCGCACGGACAAGGATCGTTACGGCCCACTTTACGCTCGCCGGTTTGTTCAGCCAGCGCGGCCGCAGCTGCGCTCTCATCGTCCTGATGGCTCAGCTGTTGCATCTGCGCCAGACGCTCAGCGTCTTCACGACGCTGCTGCTCCATCGCCTCCACCTCTTCCGGCATCCGCACCTGAACTTTGCTCAGCGTGCTGATCACTTCGTATTTTAGTGATTCCAGCATTGCAGCAAACATAGAGAAGGATTCACGCTTATATTCCTGCTTCGGATCTTTCTGCGCATAGCCGCGCAGATGGATACCCTGACGCAGGTAGTCCATCGCCGCCAGATGCTCTTTCCACAGTGAGTCCAGCGTTTGCAGCATGACGCCTTTTTCGAAGTGACGCATCATCTCAGCGCCAACCACTTCTTCCTTACGCTGATAGGTTTCAATGGCGCTCTGCAGAATGCGCTCGCGCAGCGTTTCTTCATGCAGCTCCGGTTCTTTATCCAGCCACTCTTTGAGCGGTAGATCGAGGTCGAAGTCATTTTTCAGACGTTCCTGCAATCCTTCCACATCCCACATTTCTTCCAGCGACTGCGGAGGAATATGGGCATCGATAGTGGCTTTAAATACGTCTTCACGAATGCTGTTAATCGTTTCGCTCACGTCGGTCACGTCGAGCAGTTCATTACGCTGGGTGTAAATAGCGCGACGCTGGTCGTTGGCCACGTCATCATATTCCAGCAGCTGCTTACGGATATCGAAGTTGCGGCTCTCGACTTTACGCTGGGCATTGGCAATCGCCTTGGTCACCCAAGGATGCTCGATAGCCTCACCCGGCTTCATGCCCAGTTTACGCATCATGCCGGACACGCGGTCAGATGCGAAGATACGCATCAGGGCATCTTCCATCGACAGATAGAAACGGGAAGAACCCGCATCCCCCTGACGACCTGAACGGCCGCGCAGCTGGTTATCGATACGGCGAGATTCATGGCGCTCGGTCCCGATGATATGCAGGCCGCCGGCGGCCAACACCGCATCGTGGCGAACCTGCCAGTCGGCTTTGATCTGAGCAATCTGTTCCGGCGTCGGGTCTTCCAGCTGGGCGACTTCCGCCTGCCAGCTACCGCCGAGCATGATATCAGTACCACGGCCCGCCATGTTGGTCGCAATGGTCACTGCTGATGGGTAGCCCGCCTGAGCAACGATGTCCGCTTCGCTGGCGTGGAATTTCGCATTCAGCACGTTGTGCTTGATGCCCGCTTTCGTCAATTCTTTGGAGACCACTTCTGATTTTTCGATTGAAATGGTACCCACCAGCACCGGCTGACCCGCAGCGGTACGCTCTTTAATATCTTCGATAATGGCCTGAATTTTTTCCGCTTCGGTCATATAAACCAGGTCCGCCATGTCTTTACGAATCATCGGGCGGTTGGTCGGAACCACAACGGTATCCAGCTTGTAGATCGAGCTAAATTCAAACGCTTCGGTATCGGCGGTACCGGTCATCCCTGCCAGCTTCTCGTACAGGCGGAAATAGTTCTGGAAGGTAATTGAAGCCAGCGTCTGGTTCTCGTTTTGAATCTCAACGCCTTCTTTCGCTTCAACCGCCTGGTGCAGGCCATCAGACCAGCGACGTCCCTGCATCGTACGGCCGGTATGCTCGTCGACGATGATAACTTCGCCATCTTTAACGATATAGTCAACATCACGGGTAAACAGCACGTGCGCGCGCAGCGCCGCGGTCACGTGGTGCATCAGCATGATATTGGTCGGAGAGTACAGCGACTCGCCTTCATCCATAATGCCTTCATTGACCAGCAGCTCTTCAATCAGCACCAGGCCGCGTTCGGTCAGGTTGACCTGGCGCGCTTTCTCATCAACGGAGAAATGCCCTTCGCCGGTAAAGGTCTCGGAGTCTTCTTTTTCCTGGCGGATCAGATGCGGGATGATTTTGTTCACTTTCTTATACATTTCCGAACTGTCTTCAGCCGGGCCGGAAATGATAAGCGGAGTACGTGCTTCATCGATGAGGATGGAGTCGACTTCATCCACCAGCGCATAGTGCAGTTTGCGCTGTACGCGTTCTTCAGGGCTGAACGCCATGTTATCGCGCAGATAGTCAAAGCCATATTCGTTGTTGGTGCCGTAAGTAATATCGGCGGCGTAGGCTTCGCGCTTGGCTGGCGCAGGCAGGCCAGACATGTTAATCCCAACGCTCATACCGAGGAACTCAAACAGCGGACGGTTGTTCTCTGCATCACGCTGCGCCAGATAGTCGTTGACGGTGACCACGTGAACACCTTTGCCGGTCAGCGCATTAAGATATGCTGGTAAGGTGGCGGTCAGGGTTTTACCTTCACCAGTGCGCATTTCCGCAATGCAGCGCTCGTTGAGGACCATGCCGCCCAGCAGCTGAACGTCAAAGTGACGCATGCCGAAGACGCGCTTACTGGCCTCACGTACAACGGCAAAGGCTTCCGGGATCAGGCTCTCAAGGCTTTCACCTTTTTCCAGACGCGCGCGGAACTCAGCGGTTTTCGCTTTCAGTTCGTCATCGGAAAGTTTTTCCATGGCCGGTTCCATGGCATTGATAACGTTGACGGCTTTGCGCATACGACGCAGCGTACGGTCGTTACGGCTACCGAATACTTTAGTTAATAATTTGATTAGCATAATAAAATCTCAAACGCCCCGCTGTGCGGAGTCACAAAAAAATGGAATGGTCCGTATTTGTTTCAGCTGAGACGTTGAGGCCCGGCGCGTATGCCCGTAACCTGGCTTATCCAGGTACAGACGCGAAACGCACATTGGGAGAAGGTGGGATTGTATGCCACCAGGTGAACGATGACCGGAGGTTTACTCTCCTGCGTCAACAGCGCGCTAAGCGTATCGAGGAGCGCGAGATGCTGCGCCTGGAGCGGTGAAGACTCCTCAGCTACCGGCAGCGCCTGCGGTACCATCGCAAAAGAGAGATGGCGGATGACCGTACGAATGGCATGCTGATGCCAGTAATCAACGGTAAAATTTGGCCGACGACTGGAAGATTCCAGTAGCGCGAGCTGAGAAAAATTGACTTTAGCAGGGTTGTGGTTGCTGGAAGTTGTTTTTGCCGGCGACGCGGTCTCATGCTCATGGCCGTTGCTAAGCGCAGGCAGGCCAAGGCTAGCCGCGACCATCCCCAACAGGAGATGCGGCCAGAAATACCTTATGCCAAACTGTCGCCAGCGCGTCAGCAATCCACTCACTTAACTTACCTTTTGTTGGTAACAACCCTGAGAAATATTTTGCATCCAAATACTAACATTAATACGCCATCACGGCAGCAGGAATGAGGGCTCGGGCGGGGTAAAAACGTCTAAAAAAGGAACGAACGCGCAGTAAAGACGGGTAAAACTGGAAGCTGGATGCAGCGGAAACGCAAAAAGAAAACGACTGGTTCCCTGGCCGGAGAGAGTACCAGGTTACCAGTCGAATTTACTACAGGATCTGGCTTATGCCAGAACCAGTGTCGGCGCGCGGAACGCCAGCGGCATCTCTGCGTCGTCCTCGAAGGTCACATACTCCCAGGCTTCCTGTTTTGCCAGAACAGCCTGCAGCAGTTTGTTATTCAACGCATGACCGGACTTGTACGCCGTAAATGCACCGATAATATTGTGACCGCACATAAACAGGTCGCCAATCGCATCCAGCATTTTATGACGGACAAATTCGTCTTCAAAGCGCAAACCGTCTTCGTTCAGTACGCGATAATCGTCAACAACGATGGCACAATCGAAGCTGCCGCCCAGGCACAGGCCGCGGGACTGCAGATATTCGATATCGCGCATGAAACCAAAGGTACGCGCACGGCTAATCTGGCGCATAAACGCATCGGCCGAGAAGTTCATTGCGTAGCGCTGGCTGCTGGAGTCAATCGCCGGATGGTTAAAATCAATGGTGAAGTCCAGTGAAAAACCATTATACGGTTTGAATTCAGCCCATTTATCGCCATCTTCGACGCGAACGGTCTCTTTGATACGCACAAATTTCTTAGCGCAGTTCAGTTCATCGATGCCGGCATCCAGCAACAGATAAACGAACGGAGCCGCACTACCGTCCATAATCGGGACTTCCGGGGCATCGACTTCAATAATAATGTTGTCGATACCTAAGCCAGCCAGGGCAGCATTAAGGTGCTCAACCGTCGATATCCGCACGTCATGCTCGTTGACCAGGCAAGTACAGAGCATGGTATCACGCACAGATTTGGCATCAGCCGGAAAATCAACCGGTGGATTCAAGTCGGTGCGACGATAGATGACCCCGGTATTTGCCGGCGCAGGGCGTAACGTCAGGGTGACTTTCTTGCCGGTATGCAAACCGACGCCAGTCGCCTGAACGATACGTTTAAGAGTCCTTTGTTTGATCATCGTATAATCTCGCCAAGTTACCTATCCAACCGAAGTGTACTATACATTCGGCAGGCCAGTTTAGCACAAAGAGCGCAGATGCCCAACTTCCAGCCAATTCTTAATCGGCTTGCTTACGCAGGAAGGCTGGAATATCCAGATAATCCGGCTCTTTTGCGGTTTGCGGCGTATTGTCGTTTACCACTTTCGAAACCGGTTTCTGCTCTTGATTCAGTGGGGACATACCGTGCTGCTGGTAACGATCCATCACCGGCTGCTGAACCTGCTTGTTGGTGACCAGGGTAATTTCCGGACGTTTGTCCATACCGATACCGGTGGCAACCACGGTTACGCGCAGTTCGTCGTTCATATCCGGGTCCAGAGAGGTACCGATAACCACGGTCGCGTTATCCGAAGCAAATGCACGGATCGTGTTACCCACGGTTTCGAACTCATCGAGACGCAGATCGAAGCCAGCGGTGATGTTAACCAGGACGCCGCGGGCACCGGACAGATCGATATCTTCCAGCAGCGGGGAAGAGATAGCCATTTCAGCCGCTTCTTCCGCACGGTCTTCACCGCTCGCTACGCCGGAGCCCATCATCGCATAGCCCATTTCAGACATCACGGTACGTACGTCCGCAAAGTCGACGTTCATCAGGCCTGGGCGCGTAATCAGTTCAGCGATACCCTGCACCGCGCCTTTCAACACGTCGTTAGCCGCACCGAAAGCGTCGAGCAGCGAAATACCGCGACCCAGAACTTTCAGCAGCTTATCGTTCGGGATGGTGATCAGAGAATCCACGTGCTTGGACAGCTCGGTGATACCCTGCTCGGCGAATGCCATACGCTTCTTGCCTTCAAAATTGAACGGCTTAGTCACGACGGCAACGGTCAGGATGCCTAAATCTTTGGCGACTTCAGCAACCACGGGCGCAGCACCGGTTCCGGTCCCGCCGCCCATACCTGCTGCGATAAACACCATGTCGGCGCCATCAAGAGCGGCACGCAGCGCTTCACGGTCTTCATCCGCTGCGTTACGGCCCACTTCCGGGTTTGCGCCTGCGCCCAGCCCCTTGGTAATACCGCTGCCGATCTGGATAGTCTGGCCAACAGCCGTTTTGCGCAGTGCCTGCGCGTCGGTGTTCACCGCGAAAAATTCAACACCCTCAATGCGCTCGCGCACCATGTGCTCAACGGCGTTACCGCCGCCGCCACCGACGCCGATGACTTTAATCACCGCGTCGTTGGTCAGTTCCATAGGTTCAAACATAATTTCTCTCTCCGTTGTGCCTGTCGCCTGAGAACGCTAATTTTCTGCGTTCTCTTAAAAAATTAAAACTCTTTTCGCAACCAACTGTTGAGTCGTTTGATCCACGACCCGACCGTTACGCGTTTTTCCACTTCTGCTTCACCACTGAGATGAGATTCCTTCCCGTAATGCAGCAGCCCAACCGCCGTCGAGTAATACGGTTCCTGGGCATAATCCGTTAATCCGGTAATGTTCAGCGGCGCGCCAATTCGCACCTGCGTGTGAAACACGCGCTGCGCACAGGCGGCAAGCCCTTCAATTTGCGCCGCACCGCCGGTTAATACAATCCCTGCCGCCAGATGATGCTTGACGCCCTGCTGACGAAGCTGTTCCTGCAGTTGCAGAATCTCTTCATTCACGAGGTTGAGCAATTCGGTATAACGCGGCTCAATAACCTCTGCCAGAGTCTGACGCTGCAGGCTGCGGGGTGGACGCCCACCCACGCTCGGCACTTCGACGTTTTCATCTTTACCAACGATGGAGCCCAGCGCGCAGCCGTGGCGCACTTTAATGGCTTCGGCATCGCTCGGCGGCGTACCGAAAGCGTAAGCAATATCGCTGGTCACAACGTTCCCCGCATAAGGGATCACTTTGGTATGACGCAGCGCGCCGCCGGTATACACCGCGATATCCATTGTACCACCGCCGATATCCACCACGCAGACACCCAGTTCACGTTCATCTTCCGTTAATACGGAATAGCTGGCGGCTAAACCGGCGAAAATGAGCTGGTCGACTTTCAGACCGCAGCGCTCCACCGCTTTGACAATATTTTTCGCCATATCGTTATGGCAGGTAATCAAATGCACTTTTGCCTGCATACGTACGCCAGACAGGCCGACGGGGTTTTTTATCCCCTCCTGGTAGTCAATAGCGTACTCTTGCGGAATAACGTGCAGAACGCGGTGTTCATCGCGCACGCGAACCGATTTGGCGGTATGCACCACGTTCTCGACGTCATCCTGAGTGACTTCTTCTTCAGAAATCGGCACCATACCAATTTCATTTTGACAGCTGATATGCTTGCCTGAAAGCGCCAGATAGACTGACGAGATCTGGCAATCCGCCATCAGTTCGGCCTGGTCAATGGCGCGCTGTACGCATTTCACCACGGATTCCAGGTCGTTCACTCCGCCTTTATCCATACCACGCGATGGGCAACTGCCCACGCCAATGATATTAATCATACCGTCGGGCAGAACTTCCCCTACTAAAGCGGCAACCTTAGCGGTGCCAATCTCCAGTCCAACTACCAGTTTTCTGTCCGTCGCCTTGATCATTGTTGTTCTGCCTGTGCCTGATTCTGTTGTTGATTAGTTTCCTCTGCGGGAACCGGTACCCAACCGACTGCCGCTCCCGAGTCATAACGCAAATCAACGTAGCTTATCCGTTTGCCGTCGGTCTGCGCCTGCTGCTGAAGAACCGGGTAGAGTTCCATAAAGCGCTGAAGCCGTTTCATGGTGTCGCCTCGGCCAAGATTGAGCTTAATATCGTTATTAAGCGTCAATTGCCAGGAGCGACGCGCGGTCATTGCCGCCACTTTCAACGTGAATTTATCCTTTGCCAGCACCTGCCCCATGTCACGGTACCCCTGAAGAACTTCGTTCTCACTACCTTCCGGGCCGTATAACATCGGTAAATTCTGTTTACTGGTGCGATCTGACGGCACGCTGAAAGAATTGCCTTCGACGTCTACCATATGCTGATCATTCCAGCGCGCAATCGGCACATATTCAACCAGATGAATCTTCAATTCGTCCGGCCATTGCTTTCTGACGCTCGCCTGCTTAATCCACGGCAGGCGTTCAATCTGGCTTTGAATAATATTGACGTCCTGAGTCATAAAGGTGCCCGGCGACCCCAATGCCAGTATCGCCTGACGGATATCATCGTTGCGCGTGTAGTGACGCTCTCCGGTGACGACCATCTTCGACAGCGGTAATCGCTGTGCATCTTCCATCCAGCCCAGAACCATCCAGCCGCTGACCAGCACGGTACAGAGCACCGCCAGCAGGAAGAAAATACCTGCCAGACGAGAGCCATTACTTCGACGCGAAGAAGATTCTTCTTCCTCTTCGTGGTTCCGCGTATTCAGCGCAGCCTGCGACATATCACCCCGCCAGGTCCAGAATTCGTACAACAAGCTGCGAGAAGCTCATCCCTGCCTGACGCGCCGCCATCGGCACCAGGCTGTGGCTGGTCATGCCAGGAGAGGTGTTAGCTTCCAGCAGATAAAACTGGCCATCGCTGTCCAGCATCACGTCAATTCTTCCCCATCCCTTGCAGCCAAGGCTATCCCAGGCTTTTTGCACCAGAGCCTGGATTTCTGACTCACGCGCTGGATCTTCGAAGCCTGGGCAGAAATATTGCGTCTCATCAGAGAGATACTTTGCTTCATAATCATAGAAGGTTCCAGCCGCCTGGATACGTATTGACGGCAAAATTTCTTCTCCAACCATAGCGACGGTAAATTCCGGGCCACTGAGCCATTTTTCAATCAGAACTTCATCATCATGCTGAAAAGCCAGCGCCAATGCATTTTGTAATGCGCAACTTTCGCTGACTTTTGACATACCGACGCTGGAGCCTTCCCGGCTCGGCTTAACAATCAGCGGCAGTCCGAGGGCCAGGAGTTGCTGTTCAACGTCAGCAGAAAGCCCTGCCTCGAACTGTTTACGGGTTAGCGCAACCCACGGCGCAACCGGCAGTCCGGCGCCCTGCCACAGTAATTTGCTGCGCAGCTTATCCATTGAGATCGCTGAAGCCATCACCCCGCTACCGGTGTAGGGAAGCTGAATCAGCTCCAGCAGCCCCTGCAACGTACCATCTTCACCGCCGCGACCATGCAAGGCAATAAACGCTTTCTTAAAGCCCATATTTTTCAATTGGGTAATATCAACGTCGCGCGGGTCGACCGGGTGCGCATCAACGCCGGCTTCACGCAGGCCGGCGAGCACCGCAGAACCTGAATTGAGAGAGACTTCACGTTCAGCGGAGGTTCCGCCAAAGAGGACCGCGATTTTATCAGCCATGGCGCTCCTCCTGCGTTTTTTGCGGTTGCAATTTGATTTCCGCCAGGTGACGGGCGATTTTACCGATATTTCCCGCCCCCTGCACCAGCACCAGATCGTTGCCGGTCAATACTGATGCCAGCATCTCTGCCGCTTGCGCCGGATCGGAAACCAGAATCGGGTCCACTTTCCCGCGGCCGCGAATCGTACGGCACAGCGAGCGGCTATCAGCGCCAGGAATGGCGGCTTCGCCAGCAGAATAAACGTCCAGCATCAGCAGAGCGTCAACCTGGGTCAGTACGTTGGCAAAATCGTCATACAGATCGCGCGTACGGGTAAAACGGTGCGGCTGAAACAACATCACCAGATTTTTATCCGGCCAGCCCGCTCGCGCCGCTTTGATAGTGGCATCCACTTCCGTAGGATGGTGGCCATAATCATCGATCAGCATCGCGGTTCCCGTTTTACCGTTAACCTCAGCTAACGGATATTCGCCGAGGAAATCAAAACGACGCCCGGTACCCTGGAAGCTTTCCAGCGCGCGCAGGATCGCTTCATCATCAATGCCCTCTTCCGTCGCAACGGCCACCGCTGCCGCTGCGTTAAGCGCGTTGTGGCGACCCGGTGCGTTCAGCGTCACCTGAATGACGTCTTTATCCTGACGGACCAGGCGGAAATGCCCCTGAGCGCCGACCTGACGATACTCTTCCACGCGAACGTCAGCATCATCGCTAAAACCGTAGGTGGTGAGCTGGCGACCAACGCGCGGCAGCAGCTCGCGAATCACCGGATCGTCCACGCACATCACCGCGCGTCCATAGAACGGCAGGTTATGCAGGAAGTTGATAAACGTCTGCTTCAGGTTTTCGAAGTCGCCGTGGTAGGTATCCATATGATCGGCTTCGATATTGGTCACGATAGCAACCATCGGCTGTAAATGCAGGAACGAGGCGTCGCTTTCATCCGCTTCGGCAATCAGGTAACGGCTGTGTCCAAGGCGCGCATGCACGCCAGCGGCTTTCACCAGACCACCGTTCACGAAGGTCGGATCAAGTCCAGCCTCTGCATAAATACTTGAGACCATCGCCGTAGTTGTGGTTTTGCCGTGCGTGCCGGCAATGGCAATGCCGTGGCGAAAACGCATCAGTTCCGCCAGCATTTCAGCGCGACGAATAACTGGAATACGCGCTTCGTGAGCGGCGACGATTTCCGGGTTATCCGCAGAAATCGCGCTGGAAACCACGACAACGCTCGCATCGCGCACGTTTTCAGGGCGATGATTGAAATAAATCGTGGCGCCAAGCTGAGTCAACTGTTGGGTCACCGGATTCGGCGCCAGGTCGGAGCCGCTAATCTGATAACCTTCATTGGCCAGAACTTCGGCAATACCGCCCATGCCGGCACCGCCAATGCCAACAAAGTGAATGTGCCGGACGCGACGCATCTCGGGCACTATGGAACGCAGTTTTGCCAGATCTTGTGTATTCATTCTTTACGCCATCAACTTCTTTATTCGGACGGTGATCATCACCGCGATTAGCGCGCCAGTGCTGCGGCGCTCACTTCTTCCGCTACCCGTTCGGTAGCATCCGGAATCGAGGCTCTACGCGCTCGCTCCGCCATATCCAGCAGCGTTTCGCGATCCCAGCCCGCCAGGGTTTGCGCGACGGCATCCACGGTAAACTGCGGCTGCTCGAGGATCTTCGCTGCACCTGCCTTCTCTAACGGCAGGGCATTCCAGTACTGCTGACGATCTTTGTGCTGGAAAGGCACAAACAGCGCCGGTAAACCCGCGGCGGCAATTTCGCTCACCGTCAGCGCCCCGGAACGACACACGACAACATCGGCCCAGGCGTAAGCCGCCGCCATGTCGTCAATAAATTCGGTCACTTTGTGCTGCGGCTGCCCGGCATCGGAATAGGCCCGCTGTACGGTTCCCTGCCCACCTTTACCGCTCTGGTGCCAGATGGTGACAGTAGAGCCCAGCTTCGCCGCCACCTGCGGCATCGTCTGATTGAGCACGCGAGCGCCCTGCGAACCGCCGACGACCAATACGCGAATTGGCCCCTGACGCCCGACTAAGCGCTGTTCCGGCAGCGGGAGCGCCAGCACATCGGTGCGAACCGG
The DNA here is from genome assembly GCF_040065315.1 of Klebsiella sp. CN_Kp100. NCBI lineage: Bacteria > Pseudomonadati > Pseudomonadota > Gammaproteobacteria > Enterobacterales > Enterobacteriaceae > Klebsiella > Klebsiella sp. CN_Kp100. Next base: position 79,636 of record NZ_JBEAIJ010000005.1, on the reverse strand, counting down.
GTTGCCCACAACATCGGCATGCGGGAAAGCGCCGGGGAATGCCTGCATCACTTTTTTGGCAATTTTCGCCAGCCACTTATTCGTCAGACCGGCAATTCCGTTCTGTTCATGCAGGACCACCGGGATCCCCAGCGACCATGCCGCCAGTCCGCCGGGGCCGGACACATAGCCGCCCATTCCCAGCACCACGTCCGGTTGAAAACGCTGCATAATCGCCCGCGCCTGGCGCCAGGCGTTGAATATCCTAACCGGCGCCAGCAGCTGCGCCTTCAGGCCTTTGCCGCGCAGGCCGGAAATCTGAATGAAGTCAATTTCAATGCCGTTCTTCGGCACTAAATCCGCTTCCATACGATCCGCGGTACCCAGCCAGCGAACCTGCCAGCCCTGGTCCATTAAATGGTGCGCAACCGCCAGCCCCGGGAACACGTGTCCTCCGGTACCGCCCGCCATCACCATTAACCGCTTTTCCTGACCGCTCATCGAACACCCCGTGTAAACGCCTGGGCTTTTTCCAGACGCGTTTCATAATCAATTCGTAACAGCAACATGATGGCCGTCGACATAATCAGCAGGCTCGAGCCACCGTAGCTGATCAGCGGCAGCGTCAGGCCTTTAGTTGGCAGCATTCCCGCTGCCGCGCCGACGTTAACCAGCGCCTGAAAGCTGAACCAGATCCCAATGGCGCAGGCCAGAAAACCGGAGAAACGGTGGTCAATCTCCAGCGCTTTGCGGCCAATGGACATGGCGCGAAAAGCGACGAAGAATACCATTAAAAGTGCGAGTACCACACCGATATAACCGAGTTCTTCACCGATAATGGCGAAGATGAAATCGGTGTGCGCCTCGGGCAAATATTCGAGCTTCTGGACTGAGTTACCCAGGCCCTGCCCCCACATTTCACCGCGGCCAAAGGCCATCAGCGACTGGGTGAGCTGGTAGCCGCTGCCGAATGGATCTTCCCACGGGTTCCAGAAAGAGGTCACGCGGCGAATACGGTACGGTTCAGCCAGAATCAGCAGTACGACTGCCGAAAGCCCCATCCCGATAATCGCGATAAACTGCCACAGCTTGGCCCCCGCAAGGAACAGCATGGCCAGAGTCGTGACAAACAGCACCACAACGGTACCGAGGTCAGGCTGCGCCAGCAGTAAAATCGCCAGCACGAAAATCACGCCCATCGGCTTTAAGAAGCCGCGCAGGTTGTTACGCACTTCGTCGCCTTTACGCACAAGGTAGTTGGCGATATAGCAGAACAGCGACAGCTTGGTGAACTCCGCAGGCTGGATACGCAGCGGCCCCAGCGCAATCCAGCGCGAGGCCCCGTTAACCGAGCTGCCGACCACCAGAACAATCAGCAGCATGACGATAGAAGCAATCAGCATTGCAGTACTGTGGCGCTGCCAGAACTCCATTGGCAGGCGCAGCGTCACCATCGCCAGCCCTAGCGCCAGCAGAATGTATAAGCCATCGCGCTTGGCAAACAGAAACGGATCGTTCGCCAGACGCTGGCCTACCGGCATTGACGCCGAGGTCACCATGATGAAGCCGATTGCGGCCAGGCCAAAAGTCAGCCACAGCAGCATCCGGTCATACATTACCAGGCTATCGGTATCTTTTTGCCGCGAGCCCATCACCCAGCCTTTCAGCGCGGCGAACAGCCATGCGAAAATAAGCATTCCCGGCAGACGCGGCAGTCTTAGCCGTGGCATTTTCAGGCGCGGGAGTGATAAACGCATCAACCTAACTCCTTCGCGAGGCGAGCAAAGATGTCGCCGCGTTGTTCAAAGTTTTTAAACTGATCGAGGCTGGCGCACGCGGGAGACAGCAGCACCATATCGCCCGGGACAACCTGCGGCGCAATCTGGCGCATCGCCTGCTCCATCGTTTCCGTTTGCACAGCGACATCCGGGCGCAGCGCCGCCAGCTGCGCGCCGTCGCGTCCGAAGCAGTACAGGCGAATGTTGTCGCCGGTCAGGTAACGGCTTAACGGCGTGAAATCAGCGGATTTACCGTCTCCGCCCAGCAGCAGATAGAGCGTTCCATCAAGATGCAGCCCATTGAGCGCCGCTTCGGTACTGCCGACGTTGGTGGCTTTAGAATCGTTGATCCAGCGCACGCCGTTGTGCTCCAGCACCAGTTGGAAACGATGCGCCAGCCCGGTGAATGTGGTTAGCGCTTTCAGGCTGCTGGCGCGCGGCAAACCCGCGGCGTCAGCCAGGGCCAGGGCCGCAAGAGCGTTACTGTAGTTGTGCTGGCCGCTAATCTTCATCTCTTTGACGTTAAGCACTTTTTCGCCTTTGACGCGCAGCCAGGTTTCGCCCTGCTGGCGGTTCAGGTGATAGTCGCCAACGTCAACGCCGAAGCTGATGCAGCGCTCGTCCGCGCCGCGTACCGGCATGGTTAACGCATCGTCGGCATTGACGATACAGGCCCGCGCATTCTCGTAAATTCGCAGTTTGGCGGCGCGGTACTGCTGAAGCCCCAGCGGATAGCGGTCCATATGATCTTCGGTGACGTTCAGGATCGTCGCCGCAACCGCCCGCAGGCTGGAGGTAGTTTCCAGCTGGAAGCTTGAAAGCTCCAGAACATAGAGTTCGCGTTCAGGATCCAGCAGCATCAGCGCCGGCAGGCCAATATTGCCCCCAACGCCAACGTTCATACCCGCTGCTTTCGCCATTTCTCCCACGAGGGAAGTCACGGTGCTTTTACCGTTAGAGCCGGTGATCGCAACGACAGGCGCCTGCGCCTCGCGGCAAAACAGTTCGATATCACCGACAATTTCCACCCCTGCATCCGCCGCGGCGCTCAGGGAAGGATGCGCCAGAGCGATACCCGGACTGGCGACAATCAGGTCTGCCGTCAACAGCCAGTCTTCATTAAGACCGCCAACATAGCGCTCAACAGCTTCCGGCAGTTTATCCAGCCCCGCCGGCGCAACGCGGGTATCCATCACCCGCGGCGTCACGCCGCGAGCCATGAAAAAGTCCACGCATGACAGGCCGGTCATACCCAGCCCAATAATGACGACTTTTTTACCCTGATAATCTGCCATGATTAACGTACCTTCAGCGTCGCCAGGCCAATCAGCACCAGCATCAGCGAAATAATCCAGAAACGCACGATAACGCGCGGTTCCGGCCAGCCTTTCAGTTCATAGTGATGGTGAATCGGCGCCATGCGGAAAATGCGCTGACCGCGCAGCTTGAAGGAACCGACCTGCAGAATCACCGAGAGCGTTTCCACCACAAATACGCCACCCATAATCACCAGCAGGAATTCCTGGCGCAGCAGCACGGCGATAATACCCAGCGCGCCGCCGAGTGCCAGCGAACCCACATCGCCCATAAAAACCTGTGCCGGATAGGTGTTAAACCACAGGAAGCCCAGACCCGCGCCAACAATCGCGGTACAGACGATCACCAGTTCACCAGCGTGACGCAAATAAGGGATATGCAGGTAGTTGGCGAAGTTCATGTTACCGGTCGCCCAGGCCACCAGCGCGAAGCCGGCGGCAACGAATACGGTTGGCATAATCGCCAGCCCATCGAGGCCGTCGGTCAGGTTGACCGCATTACCGGTCCCAACGATAACAAAATAGGCCAGCAGGACGTAGAACAGGCCCAGCTGCGGCATCACGTCTTTAAAGAACGGCACCACCAGCTGAGTCGCCGGCGTATCTTTACCCGCCATATACAGCGCAAAGGCAACGCCCAGCGCAATCACCGACATCCAGAAGTACTTCCAGCGAGCAATCAGACCTTTGGTATCTTTTCGCACCACTTTGCGATAGTCATCGACAAAGCCGATGATGCCGTAGCCGACGAGAACCGTCAGTACGCACCAGACGTAGGGGTTGGATGGGTAAGCCCACAGCAGAACGGAGACAACAATGGCGGTCAGGATCATGATCCCGCCCATGGTTGGCGTACCGCGCTTACTAAAGTGAGATTCCGGGCCATCGTTACGTACAACCTGGCCAAAGGAGAGTTTTTGCAGACGGGCGATCATGCGCGGGCCCATCCACAGGGAGATGAACAGCGCGGTCAGCAGGCTGACAATGGCGCGAAACGTCAGGTAGGAAAAGACGTTAAAGCCTGAATAATATTTGACCAAATGTTCGGCCAGCCATACTAACATGTTCCGTTCTCCTGTAATGCGCGTACTACCACTTCCATGGCGGCACTACGTGAACCTTTCACTAAAATGGTCATAATTTTATGTTCTGCGGTAAGCTCGCGCAGGCGAGTCACCAGCGCGGCCTTCTCGCTAAAATGTTCGCCAACTCCGCTGGCGCCGCTGATTTCTGCGCTCAGCGTACCGACGCTCAGTACGCGATCGAGCCCGGCCGCTTTTGCCGCTTCGCCCACCTGACGATGGCACGCCTGGCTTTCCGCGCCGAGTTCAGCCATATCGCCGACGACCAGTACCCGATAGCCCGGCATCTCAGACAGCACCTGTACCGCGGCGGTTAGCGAGCCAACGTTGGCGTTATAGGAATCATCCAGCAGGAGCTGGCTGTCGGTCAGTTGGATCGGGAATAAACGCCCTGGTACTGCTTGCAGATCTTTCAGACCCACTTTGATCGCCTCATGCGTCGCACCAACCGCCATTGACAGCGCCGCTGCGGCCAGCGCATTAGCGATGTTATGGCGCCCCGGGAGCGGTAGCAGGACATCAACGCTGCCCGATGGGGTTTGCAGGGTAAATTCAGTCCCATGCGACGTCACGTGTACGTTGGTTGCCGTGAAATCGCTGTTGGCGGCATTCGGCGAAAAACGCCAGGTTTTACGCTCGCCAATTACGCTTTGCCAGTTCAGCCAGTCATTATTGTCGGCGTTCATAATCGCGATGCCGTTGAGCGGCAGGCCGGTGTAAATTTCGCCTTTAGCTTTCGCCACGCCTTCCAGAGAGCCAAAACCTTCCAGGTGGGCAGCGGCCAGGTTATTCACTAACGCGGCTTCGGGGCGGGTCAGACTAACGGTCCAGGCAATTTCGCCCTGATGATTAGCGCCTAACTCGATGACCGCGTAGTCATGTTCCTGGGTGAGGCGCAGCAGCGTCATCGGCACGCCGATATCGTTGTTCAGGTTACCTGCGGTATACAGCGTATTCCCGCACTGGCTCAGAATCGCCGCGGTCATCTCTTTGACCGAGGTTTTTCCGGAAGATCCGGTCAGCGCGACTACGCGCGCCGGAACCTGCTGACGCACCCATGCGGCCAGTTCGCCGAACGCGAGGCGCGTATCCTTCACCACTACCTGCGGTAAATCGCAGGCAAGCTGACGACTGACCAGCAGCGCGCCCGCGCCGGCAGCTTTCGCCTGTTCGGCAAAATCGTGAGCATCAAAACGCTCGCCTTTTAGCGCCACGAACAGGCAGCCCGCCGTGACTTTACGGGTATCGGAGGTGACGTCATCAATCGCCACATCGCGGCCGTGCAGCTCGCCGCGCGTGATGTCGGCGAGCTGGCTGAGAGTCAAGCGAATCATGCTACCGTCCCCAGCAAACGCGCCACGGTGACGCGGTCAGAATAATCGAGCCGGCGATTGCCGACGATTTGATAGTCCTCGTGGCCTTTGCCCGCCACCAGAACGACGTCGTTTTCTTTCGCCTGCATCACTGCATTCGTCACCGCTTCCGCACGCCCCTCCACCGCTCTGGCATGGCCCGCGTCCAGCATGCCGGCCAGAATATCGTTAATAATCGCCCGCGGCTCTTCAGTGCGCGGGTTGTCGTCGGTGACAACCACAATATCGGCAAACTCTTCGGCGATAGCGCCCATTAGCGGACGCTTGCCTTTGTCGCGATCCCCACCGCAGCCGAATACGCACCACAGTTTACCGCTGCAGTGCAAACGCGCCGCCTGCAGCGCCTTTTCCAGCGCATCGGGCGTGTGGGCATAATCAACGACCACGGTCGGTTTACCCGGCGCGGCGAACACTTCCATACGCCCGCATACCGGCTGCAGGCGCGCGGCGGTTTTCAGCAGATCGGCAAGCGGATAACCCAGCGCCAGCAGGGTGGCTAACGCCAGCAGCAGATTGCTGACATTAAAGGCGCCCATCAAGCGGCTTTCTATCTCGCCGTTACCCCAGCTGGAAGCAAACTGAACGGTTGCGCCGCTGTCGTGATAGTTCACGGCAGTGGCTTTGAGCCAGCGGCCATGGCAGTTCGGGTTAATGTGATCTTCCATTGATACGGCAACCGCATCCGGCAGTTTCGCCAGCCAGCGGCGACCGACTTCATCGTCCGCATTAACAATCGCCTGACCGCAATGGTGAGTTGAGTAGAGCAGCCATTTTGCCGCTTCGTAATGCTCCATATCACCGTGGTAATCAAGGTGATCGCGGCTCAGGTTGGTGAAGACCGACGCGGCAAACTGCAGCGCGGCGACGCGGTGCTGCACCAGGCCGTGAGAGGAAACTTCCATCGCGGCGAACGTTGCCCCCTGCCCTGCCAGGCCAGAAAGGACGTGCTGAACGTCAACAGCCGAACCGGTGGTGTTTTCCGTTGGGATAACTTTCCCCAGCAGGCCATTGCCTACGGTTCCCATTACCGCACTGGTTTCGCCAAGCAGCTGCGCCCATTGCGCCAGCAGTTGCGTCGTGGTGGTCTTACCGTTAGTTCCGGTGACGCCCACCAGGCGCAGTTGTTCTGAAGGCTGATGATAAAAACGCCCGGCCAGCGCGGATAAGCGCTCGTTGAGTTGGCTGAGATAGATAACCGGCACCCCATGCATTTCACGGATCTCGCCGTCATGGGCCTCATCTTTGGCCTCAGCAATAATGGCAGCAACACCTTGCGCTATCGCCTGCGGGATATAACGACGCCCGTCCGCCTGATGACCTAAAACCGCGACAAAAAGATCGCCAGAAGCAGCCACCCGGCTGTCCAGCGTCATTTCTCGCAGAATTCGCTCCGGCGCATTTGGCACCCACGGAGCGAGAAGGTCGCGCAAATTACGATCTGCCACCTGTTCCCTCGCCTTGATTAATCACTAATTCACTTTTTTCAGCCGTTGCCAGCGCATCCGGTTCAATGTTCATGGTACGCAGCACGCCGCCCATGATGGCACCGAAGACCGGCGCGGAAACGGCGCCGCCGTAGTATTTGCCCGCCTGCGGATCGTTGATCACCACCACCAGCGCAAAGCGCGGATGGCTGGCGGGCGCAACGCCTGCGGTGTAAGCAATATATTTGTTGATGTAGCGGCCATCCGGCCCTACTTTTTTCGCCGTACCGGTTTTAATGGCGATGCGATAGCCTTTGATCGCCGCCTTCACGCCGCCGCCGCCGGGCAACGCCACGCTTTCCATCATGTGAACAACGGTACGAACGAGTGATTCCGGGAAGACGCGCTCGCCCGGAACCGGTGGATCAACTTTGGTAATCGACAGCGGGCGATAGATGCCGTAGCTGCCGATCGTTGCGTAGACTCGCGCTAACTGTAACGGGGTTACCATTAGCCCATAGCCGAAAGAAAAGGTGGCCCTCTCTATGTCAGACCACCGTTGTTTTTGAGGGTATAAGCCACTGCGTTCTCCGACCAACCCCAAATTGGTCGCTTTTCCAAGCCCAAAACGTGAGTAAGTATCTACTAACGCTGAGGACGGCATCGCTAACGCCAGCTTAGAAACACCGACGTTACTCGACTTCTGTAGCACCCCGGTCAGGGTCAATTCGCTGTAGCGCGCCACGTCTTTGATTTCGTGGCCGTTAATTCGGTAAGGAATGGTATTCAGCACGGTATTTTCGTTAACAATGCCGCGCTGAAGGGCCGTCATCACCACCATCGGCTTCACCGTTGAACCCGGCTCAAACACGTCGGTAATGGCGCGGTTACGCATGGTATCTTTAGACGTGCCGGCGAAATTATTCGGGTTGTACGAAGGACTGTTAGCCATTGCCAGCACTTCGCCGGTGTTGACGTCGACCAGAACCGCTGTGCCTGACTCCGCCTTGTTGAACGCCACTGCATTGTTCAGTTCGCGATAAACCAGCGCCTGGAGGCGTTCATCGATGCTCAGCGCCAGGTTATGCGCGGCCTGGCTATCGGTGGACGAAATATCTTCTATTACCCGGCCATAGCGGTCTTTACGTACGATACGCTCGCCGGGCTGGCCGGTGAGCCACTTATCGAAGCTCTTCTCAACGCCCTCAATCCCCTGGCTATCAACGTTAGTGAAGCCAATGAGGTGAGCGGTTACTTCGCCCGACGGATAGTAGCGGCGGGACTCTTCCCGCAGGTGAATCCCCGGCAGCTTCAATTTACGGATGTAGTCGGCCATATCAGGGTTCACCTGACGCGCCAGGTAGATGAAACGCATCCGTGGGTTGGTATTTATGCGCGATGCCAGCTGATCCAGCGGCATATTCAGTGCATCGGCCAGCGCCTTCCAGCGGTTGTCCAGGGTGACGCCGCCCGCTTCATGCAGCTCTTTCGGGTCAGCCCAGATCGCTTTTACCGGTACGCTCACCGCCAGCGGACGGCCGGAACGATCGGTTATCATTCCGCGCGCGGTAGAAACCTCCTGCACACGCAGAGAACGCATATCGCCCTGGCGTACCAGCATGTCCGGGCTAATCACCTGTAGCCAGGCCACGCGGCCCAGCAGGAAGCCCAGCGCCAGCAGAATACAGCCGCACAGCAACGCAAAACGCCAACTGATAAAGTTGGCCTGTTCTTCCTGACGTTTTGCTTTTGGCGTTTTCGGCGCTGCTTTCATGCGTCGCAATAATCCTTATTTCTGTACAACGATATTTTCTTGTGATGGATCGACGTGCTGCATCTGCAGCTTCTCGGTCGCGATCCGCTCAACCCGACTGTGATCGCCGAGAGCATTTTCTTCGAGGATCAGGTTGCGCCATTCAATATCCAGCGCGTCGCGTTCCAGAACCAGTTGTTCGCGCTGCGCCGTTAAGAGGCGAGTATGGTGCGCCGTTGTCACCACCGTAATCGCCGTAATAATGATGCAAATGAACAGGCAGAGTGGCAGCTTCCCGAACCGCAGAAGGTCGTCTCCGATCACGCCAGGCAAAGCATGGCGCTCGTTGCTTCCTATCGACCCTTTAACCTTGCTTAGGGCTTCTGTCACTCTGCCGATCATGCGTTCGTCCTCTCTGCAATACGCAGAACTGAACTACGGGCACGAGGATTTTCAGCTACCTCTTTTTCACCCGGCATCAACTTGCCTAATGCTCTTAGCTCACGGCCGCCCAGTTTTTTAAGCTGCTCTTCGGTCATCGGTAACCCAGCCGGAACCTGCGGACCGCGGCTTTGCTCGCGCATAAAACGCTTCACAATACGGTCTTCCAGCGAGTGGAAACTAATAATTGAGAGCCGCCCGCCCGGGGCAAGCACGCTGAGCGAGCTTTTTAGCGCCTGCTCTATCTCCTCCAGTTCACTGTTTACCCAAATGCGCACCGCCTGGAAGGTACGGGTCGCGGGATGTTTGAATTTGTCTTTCACCGGCGTTGCCGCCGCAACGACCTCCGCCAGCTCTTTGGTGCGCGTCATCGGTTCGATGCGGTTACGTTCGACGATGGCGCGGGCAATACGTTTACCAAAACGCTCTTCACCAAAAGTTTTGATGACCCAGGCGATATCGGCTTCGTCGGCGGTTTGTAGCCATTCAGCGGCAGATTGGCCGCGCGTCGGATCCATACGCATATCCAGCGGGCCATCACGCATAAAAGAAAAGCCGCGTTCAGCGTCATCCAGCTGCGGCGAGGAGACGCCAAGATCGAGCAAAATACCGTCGATCTTGCCGGTCAGGTTGCGCTCGCCTACATAGTCGGCCAGCTGAGAAAATGGACCATGAACGATGGAAAAGCGGGGATCATCGATAGTTTTCGCGACGGCGATAGCCTGTGGGTCACGATCGATCGCCAGCAGGCGTCCCTCCGCACCCAGTTGGGAGAGGATCAGACGTGAGTGACCGCCGCGGCCGAAGGTACCATCAATGTAGATACCGTCAGGACGAATATTCAGGCCGTTAACGGCTTCATCCAGAAGTACCGTAGTGTGTTTATAATTTTCCATCATTTTACAAAGACAAATCCTGCAGGCGCTCCGACAGTTCCCCGGAAGCGGACTGCTCAGCGTCGATATCTTCCTTGACCCGTTGATACCAGGTCGTTTCATCCCACAGCTCAAACTTATTGAACTGCCCGACCAGCATCACTTCTTTTGTCAGCCCGGCATGTTGCCGCAGCACCGGGGCTATTAATAGCCTCCCGGCGCTATCCATCTGACATTCGCTGGCATGTCCCAAAAGCAAACGCTGTACGCGCCGCTCGGTGGGGTTCATGCTCGATAAACGCGATAATTTTTGCTCGATGATTTCCCACTCAGGCAAAGGGTAAAGCAGCAGGCATGGGTGATGGATGTCAATGGTGCACACCAATTGACCGGAAGCGTCCTCGATCAGCCCGTCGCGGTAGCGAGTCGGCACGGCCAAACGGCCTTTACTGTCAAGATTGACTAACGTTGCCCCACGGAACATGCCAGCCTCACCCCTTTTCGCCACTTTACCCCACAAATTCCCACAAGAAGGAGTTTACGGAGCGGAGGAAAAGCTTGTCAAGCCAGCACGAATCCCAACAGAGCTCAAAAACCCATTATTTACAGCCGATATTCGCCCTGAGGAAAAATCAACCAACAAACGAGGCAAATTAACGTTATGAATATCGGTAAGAAAACAACCAACAAACTTGTAACAGTTAAAAGCAGCAAAATATCTTCTGAGGGAAAATATAAAGTGTCAGTTTGCGACGCGAGCGGCATTTTAGGCCATTCTGATGACCGTTAACAGCACCAGTTTTCATTGGGGAGGCTCTCTTACTGCGGGGTACAGCGCTTTTGGCGAGCATAAGCGTGAGGAAATGAGTGTTAATTCAGCAACTCATCCGCCGAATGTAACAAAATAATACAAATAAATACGCTAATCCTTTTATCGGTTAATTAAACCGCTAAATAAATGGCGCTAAGAATAGAATTAAAAGAGATGTCAGGAAGATTAAGGATTTGTCTGAAAGATCCTTAACCCTGCAATTTTTACGTCATTTATCCAGATTATCGCCAGACGCGTCTCCGTCTGGCGAATTTTCTACGAATAATCCTGGTATTGCGCTCAGCGACGGTTCAGGCTGCCGCGACGATAAAGGTTGCGCCGTATGCGGCTTAAACCCGGTTTGGGCTTCCGCGGTTCATCAAGGCTGGCAAGCACGATCTCCAGCACGCGTTCCGCGACATCGCGGTGGCGCTGAGCCACGGCCAAAACGGGGCACTGGAGGAAATCCAGCAGCTCGTTATCGCCAAAAGTGGCAATGGCCAGTTCAGAAGGCAGCTTCCCTTCCCGGCGCAGCGTGACGTCCATCACCCCCTGCAGTAACGGAAATGAAGTTGTAAACAGCGCCTGAGGCATCGGATGAGTTTCCAGCCACTTTTCGAAAAGCTGGGCCGCGGCTTCTCGCTCATAGCTATTTGCATAGAGGAAATGTACCTCTCGGGGATCGTCCTTCCACGCCGTACGGAATCCCTGCTCGCGCAGGAAGCTCACGGAAAGCTCCGGCAAAGCGCCGAGATACAGCACCGTTTCAGCGGGAAACTTACGCAGCTCCGCACCAAGCATTTCGGCATCATCCTGATCGGCGCCAACTACGCTGGTGAAGTGTTCTCGATCGAGAGCGCGGTCGAGGGCGACAATCGGGAAAGGATCGTTAGCCCAGCGCTGATAGAACGGATGTTCAGGCGGTAATGAGGTGGAAACGATAATCGCGTCGACCTGTCGCTGCAGCAGATGCTCAATACAGCGCATTTCGTTATCCGGCTGATCCTCGGAGCAAGCGATCAATAGCTGATAGCCGCGCTGGCGCGCCTGACGCTCCAGGTAATTAGCGATGCGCGTATAGCTGGTGTTTTCCAGGTCCGGGATAACCAAACCGATAGAACGCGTACGTCCTGCACGCAAGCCTGCAGCAACCGCGTTGGGGTGATAGTTGTGCTCACGAACGACCGCCATCACCTTCTCAACAGTTTTATCGCTAACGCGATACTGCTTCGCTTTACCATTAATCACATAGCTAGCGGTCGTTCGCGAGACGCCGGCCAGCCGGGCGATTTCATCCAGTTTCACAATTGCCCCTTGGGTAATAAGTACAGAACATAACCATTCTTCAGGTACGAGCTCGTTTTTATAACATCTAAGCGCAGAAAAGTAAGCGCAGCAACCGCTTTAGTCCACAGTTCCCACCGAATTCGCAAAAAAATAGCCCGTCACGCTGTGTCGGGCTATTTTTACGTCAGTTTCAGGGTTCAACGCATGATTTTGTCACCGCGAGATAAACCAACCACGCCCGAGCGGGCGACTTCAACAATTCGCGCCACGTCGCGCAGAGAAGCCAAAAACGCATCCAGCTTGTCGCTGGTTCCCGCCAGTTGAACAGTATAGATAGATGGCGTGACATCGATAATTTGCCCGCGGAAGATTTCCGTATTGCGCTTCACCTCATCGCGTCCATAGCCGCTCGCCTGCACTTTCACCAGCATAATTTCACGCTCTACGTGCGCGCCTTGCCCAAGCTCGTTAACGCGCAGAACGTCGACCAGCTTATGCAGCTGCTTTTCGATCTGCTCAATGGCTTTCTCATCACCAACGGTTTGAATCGTCATGCGGGATAGCGTCGGATCGTCCGTCGGCGCTACCGTCAGACTTTCAATATTATAACCACGCTGGGAAAAGAGGCCGATCACGCGGGATAAAGCACCCGATTCATTCTCCAGTAATACTGATAATATCCGGCGCATAATCAGGTCCTCTCCGTTTTGCTCAGCCACATCTCGTCCATACCGCCGCCGCGGATCTGCATAGGGTATACATGCTCACTGCCATCAACCGTCACATCGACAAAAACCAGTCGATTGTTGCGCACCTGCGCCAGCGCCTCAGCGAGTTTCGCTTCCAGTTCCTGCGGGTCGCTAATACGAATGCCCACATGGCCATAGGCTTCCGCTACGCGGGCAAAATCAGGCAGTGACTCCATATAGGATTGCGAATGGCGGCCCGAATAGAGCATATCCTGCCACTGCTTCACCATCCCGAGGTAGCGGTTATTCAGGTTCAGCACGAGCACCGGCAGCTCGTACTGCAGCGCGGTGGAGAGCTCCTGGATATTCATCTGGATACTGCCATCGCCGGTGACGCAAATGACCGTCTCTTCCGGCAGCGCCATCTTCACGCCAAGCGCAGCAGGAAGGCCGAACCCCATGGTTCCCAGACCACCCGAGTTGATCCAGCGCCGCGGTTTATCGAAAGGATAATAGAGAGCGGCGAACATCTGATGCTGACCGACGTCGGACGTTACGTACGCATCGCCGTTAGTCAGCCGCCAGATCGTTTCAATAACCGCCTGCGGTTTAATCTTGCCGCTTTGCGTGTCGTATTGCAGGCAGTGACGCGCGCGCCACTGTTCAATTTGCTGCCACCAGTCGCGAATTTCATCGAGTGGCTGCTGTGTCTCCTCGTGTTCGAGCAGCTCCAGCATCTGTTCCAGCACCAGGCGAGCGTCACCCACAATAGGCACGTCGGCAGGAACGGTTTTGGATATCGAAGTCGGATCGATATCAATATGCAGCACCGTAGCGTTCGGACAGTAGCGGGCCAGGTTATTCGTCGTACGATCGTCAAAGCGCACGCCAACGGCGAAAATCACGTCGGAATTGTGCATGGTCATATTGGCTTCATAGGTCCCATGCATGCCCAGCATCCCTAATGCCTGCTGGTGCGACGCAGGGAAAGCGCCCAGCCCCATCAGCGATGAAGCTACCGGTAACTTCAGTTTCTCAACCAGCGCGTATAGCTGCGGTTCACATTGCGCATTGATCGCCCCGCCCCCTACATAAACGACCGGTTTTTTTGCCGCTATCAGCGTCTGCAGCGCTCGCTTAATCTGCCCTTTATGACCGGACGTCGTCGGATTATAAGAACGCATGCTAACCGTATCCGGCCAGCTGTAGGGCAGTTTTTTAGCCGGGTTGAGAATATCTTTCGGTAAATCCACGACGACCGGACCAGGGCGCCCGCTGGCGGCCAGCCAAAACGCTTTTTTCAGTACGCCGGGAATATCTTCGGTTTGCTTAACCAGAAAGCTGTGCTTTACCACCGGTCGGGAGATGCCAACCATGTCGCACTCCTGGAAAGCATCGTAACCGATTAAGGAGGTCGCGACCTGGCCGGAAAGAATCACCAGCGGGATGGAATCCATATAAGCCGTCGCAATGCCGGTGATGGCGTTGGTCGCCCCCGGGCCCGAGGTCACCAGTACCACTCCGACTTCGCCCGTTGCGCGAGCAAGACCATCCGCCATATGAACGGCCGCTTGCTCATGACGGACCAGAACGTGATCGATTCCGCCAAGGGTGTGTAACGCATCATAGATATCGAGGACCGCGCCCCCGGGATAACCGAACACCTGCTTGACGCCCTGATCGACCAGCGACTGGACGACCATTTCGGCTCCTGACAACATCTCCATGGTTTGCCTCCCGGCTTATTGTTTTTAACGACAGCGGAATCCGATTTCCGCGCGCTCGCACAAGACGAAGCGCAATAGCTTCGCATTGAGATGAATAGACTGCATGCCGTTACCATAACTGCTCGCTTACGGGCAGGCAATTGGCGAGCGTCGGCGCTTGACCGGCATTAAAAGAATAAAAGAAAGATTCGCAGGTAAAACACGGTGAAAAACTTCGGCGATAAGAAAATATGATAGTCAATGCTCGGGGAAAATAACCAACAGCAGCAAATCATCCATTTTTTATCTGACCGCGTTGGTTACCGAACAATGCAAACAGAATAAAATTCTGCATTTAGTGATTTTTGTCACACAAAGCAGGAGCCGAAGCCCCCGTTTGTATTGCGACAGTTTAGCGCTGGCAGATACTCACCAGCAATTCTTCCATCCACTGATGGCCTTTATCGCGGCCTGCCGCTTCATGCCAGGAGAGATAGCAGGTACGGCTATTGACCTTCAACGGTAGAGGTAATATTTGCAAATCCAGCTTATCGGCGAACTCGCTGGCCAGCCAGCGCGGCGCGATAGCGACCATATTGGTTTGGGAAACAACGTTTAATACGCTAACCATTGCGTTGCCTTGATAGGCAATACGAGACTGTTTATCCGCAGTGTCATACCATGGCTGACTAAATGATGCGTAACGATCAAGAGCAACAACGGCGTGCTCCTCCTGATAAATATCATTTTCCATCAGCGGACCGGAAATACGCGGATGCTTGCGACTTGCCACCAGTACCATTTCATCTTTAAATAAAGGTACGCAGGCAAACTCAGGACGACGAAACTCTTCATAACCAATAACGAATTCAATTTCCTGATAGCGTAATTGATGTTCCGTGTTTTGATTCAATGCCGATTTAAAGACCAAATGAATGTTGGGCGCAATCTCGCCAACTTTGTTGAAAATAACCGAAGTTAAAGCGTTATCCAGCGGGCTGCACACGCATAAATTAAAGACCCGCTCGCTGCTGAGCGGCTCAAAGCCCGAGCCCGGTAATTCGTTTTGCACCAGCTGCAGAGCCTGCCGTACGGAACCAAATAGCTGGAAAGCCCGCGCCGTAGGCTGGATGCCGCGCCCATAACGAACAAACAGCTCATCATTAAACATCACTTTCAGGCGCGAGACCGCATTGCTGACCGCCGGCTGGGACATTCCCAAAGAGTGCGCCGCACGGGTGATATTTTGCTCCTGCATTACCGCATCAAATACGGTTAGCAGATTGAGGTCGACCATCCGCAGCTGGGGTTTTGTGTTTTCTACCTCAGAGGTCGACTTATATTCAGTACCTTCATTTAACATATTTAACTCCACTGTCACGCTAAATTCCCTTTGCCAAAGTGCAGTAATTAATTCTCAGAATATCATTTATCATGCATATGACATTTACAAAAGGGCAAAGATGAATTTTAGGAATATATCAAGGTTATGAGTGGCGACGAAAAGTCTGCATTTGAAAGTACCCGCGACCACTTAAACCATATTGTTTACTTGATAAAATCAAGTGTACCCATAAATATCAAAAATAAACAATAACAGCAGTGGTTAACTTTAACTTAAGCATTATTAAAATATCAGCTTAAGCCATCCTTAAACTTCACATTTTATTATCATTGATAATGAACCATCATATTCACAAACACATTCACAAAACAAATAAGTTTATAATTTTCATCAGGATATCATCCTGCGCGACAGCGATATCCATGAAGATTCGATTGAAAATAAAAATTATCAAATGGTGAAAATAACTCAACATGAAGTGATGTCCAAAAAAGGATAATCGGCCAAAAAGCGCGATCGTCAGCACAATTAGCTAATGCGCCTGTTAGGTAAAAAGACGTTTTCTACGTCCGGGGGTTGACATCAAAACCCATATCCAGTAACTCTAAAAGCATAACGATTTCATCTGGAGCATGACGCAATGATTCGCAGCATTCGCTTTCTCAGCCTACTACTACTAAACGCATCCATTTTGCGCGGTAGGCTGTTGGGCGACGTTCATCGTTAAGTCATCTTCCAGCAAGACTATAAAACCCGCGCCAATGCGCGGGTTTTTTTATGCTCGCTAGCAAGGCGCCAGGACACAGACCAAGGATCTAAACCATGAGCCAGCAAGTCATTATTTTCGATACGACCTTACGCGACGGTGAACAAGCGTTACAAGCCAGCCTGAGTGTGAAAGAGAAACTGCAGATTGCTATGGCCCTGGAGCGGATGGGCGTTGACGTGATGGAAGTCGGTTTTCCGGTTTCATCCCCGGGCGATTTTGAATCCGTGCAAACCATCGCACGCACCATCAAAAACAGCCGCGTTTGCGCGCTGGCCCGCTGCGTTGAAAAAGATATCGACGTTGCGGCGGAATCGCTGAAGGTCGCGGAAGCCTTCCGTATTCATACCTTTATCGCCACCTCACCGATGCACATCGCGACCAAGCTGCGCAGTAATCTGGATGAAGTGATTGAACGCGCCATCTATATGGTTAAGCGCGCCCGCAACTACACTGACGACGTTGAGTTTTCCTGTGAAGATGCTGGCCGTACGCCGATTGCGGATCTGGCCCGCGTCGTCGAAGCCGCGATAAATGCCGGCGCAACGACCATCAATATCCCTGATACCGTTGGCTACACCATGCCGTTCGAATTCGCCAATATCATAACCGGCCTGTACGAACACGTTCCCAATATCGATAAAGCCATTATCTCCGTCCATACCCATGACGATTTGGGTATCGCGGTGGGTAACGCCCTCGCCGCGGTCCATGCCGGCGCTCGCCAGGTTGAAGGCGCAATGAACGGCATCGGCGAGCGCGCGGGTAACTGCTCGCTGGAAGAAGTGATTATGGCGATTAAAGTGCGCAAAGACATTATGAATGTGCACACCCGCATTAATCACCAGGAAATCTGGCGTACCAGCCAGACCGTCAGCCAGATCTGTAATATGCCGATTCCTGCCAACAAAGCGATCGTCGGTACCGGGGCCTTCGCCCACTCTTCCGGTATTCACCAGGATGGCGTGCTGAAGAATCGCGAAAACTACGAAATCATGACGCCAGAATCTATCGGTCTGAACCAGGTACAGCTGAACCTGACTTCCCGCTCCGGCCGCGCGGCGGTGAAACACCGTATGGAAGAGATGGGCTATAAGGACAGCGACTACAACATGGATCACCTGTATGAAGCGTTCCTGAAGCTGGCGGATAAAAAGGGTCAGGTATTTGACTATGACCTGGAAGCGTTAGCCTTTATTAACAAACAGCAGGAAGAACCGGAGCATTTCCGTCTGGATTACTTCAGCGTGCAGTCCGGTTCCAGCGACATCGCAACCGCCTCCGTGAAGCTGGTCTGCGGCGAAGAAACCAAAGCTGAGGCCGCCAACGGCAACGGACCGGTTGACGCCATCTACCAGGCGATTAACCGCATCACCGGCTATGAGGTTGAGCTGGTCAAATATGACCTGAACGCCAAGGGTCAGGGCAAGGATGCGCTGGGCCAGGTGGACATCGTGGCAAACTACAACGGCCGCCGCTTCCACGGCGTTGGCCTGGCGACGGACATCGTGGAATCCTCCGCGAAAGCGATGGTTCACGTCCTGAACAATATCTGGCGCGCCGCTGAAGTCGAAAAAGAATTGCAACGCAAAGCTCAGAATAAAGAGAACAATAAGGAAACCGTGTAATGTCGAAGAATTACCATATTGCTGTTTTACCAGGTGATGGTATTGGCCCGGAAGTCATGAACCAGGCAATGAAAGTACTGGAAGCCGTTCGCAACCGTTTTGATATGCGCATTACCACCAGCCAGCATGACGTTGGCGGTATCGCCATCGATCGTCAGGGCACTCCGCTGCCTCAGTCTACCGTTGAAGGCTGCGAGCAGGCTGACGCAATTCTGTTCGGCTCCGTTGGCGGACCGAAATGGGAGCATCTGCCGCCCGCTGAGCAGCCGGAGCGCGGTGCGCTGCTGCCCCTGCGGAAACACTTTAAATTGTTCAGCAACCTGCGTCCGGCTAAGCTGTATCAGGGGCTGGAAGAGTTTTGCCCGCTGCGCGCCGATATCGCCGCCAACGGCTTCGACATTTTATGCGTGCGTGAACTGACCGGCGGCATTTACTTTGGCCAGCCGAAGGGTCGCGAAGGTAGCGGTCAGCATGAAAAAGCATTTGATACCGAGGTATACCACCGCTTCGAGATTGAGCGTATCGCGCACATTGCCTTCGAATCCGCCCGTAAACGTCGTCACAAAGTGACTTCTATTGATAAGGCTAACGTCCTGCAGTCCTCTATTTTATGGCGTGAAATCGTTAGTGAAATCAGTAAGCAGTATCCTGACGTTGAGCTGTCGCATATGTACATCGACAACGCCACCATGCAGCTGATTAAAGATCCGTCTCAGTTCGACGTTCTGCTGTGTTCCAACCTTTTCGGCGACATCCTTTCTGACGAATGCGCCATGATTACCGGTTCGATGGGCATGCTGCCGTCAGCCAGCCTCAACGAGCAAGGCTTTGGTTTATATGAACCAGCAGGTGGCTCCGCGCCGGATATCGCCGGCAAAAACATCGCTAACCCTATCGCGCAGATCCTCTCGCTGGCGCTGCTGCTGCGCTACAGCCTGGATGCCGACAACGCGGCCACTGCGATTGAGAACGCGATCAACCGCGCATTAGAAGAAGGCGTACGTACCGGCGATTTAGCGCGCGGTGCGGCGGCGGTAAGTACCGATGAAATGGGCGATATCATTGCCCGCTATGTCGCTGAAGGGGTGTAATCATGGCGAAGACGTTATACGAAAAATTGTTTGATGCTCACGTCGTTTATGAAGCGCAAAACGAAACCCCGCTGCTGTACATTGACCGTCATCTGGTTCACGAGGTGACCTCGCCGCAGGCGTTTGACGGCCTGCGCGCCCATAAACGTCCGGTACGCCAGCCGGGTAAAACCTTCGCCACGATGGATCACAACGTATCGACGCAAACTAAAGACATTAATGCGTCCGGCGAAATGGCGCGTATCCAGATGCAGGAGTTGATTAAAAACTGCAAAGAGTTCGGCGTTGAACTGTATGACCTGAATCACCCTTACCAGGGCATCGTGCACGTGATGGGGCCGGAACAGGGTGTGACCCTGCCGGGCATGACCATCGTCTGCGGCGACTCCCATACGGCAACCCATGGCGCATTCGGCGCGCTGGCATTCGGTATCGGCACCTCCGAAGTCGAGCACGTTCTGGCAACGCAGACGCTGAAGCAGGGCCGCGCCAAAACCATGAAGATTGAGGTCAAGGGTAAAGCAGCCCCGGGCATCACCGCCAAAGATATCGTTCTGGCGATTATCGGTAAAACCGGCAGCGCCGGCGGCACCGGTCATGTTGTCGAATTTTGCGGCGAAGCCATCCGTGATTTAAGCATGGAAGGCCGTATGACTCTGTGCAATATGGCGATCGAAATGGGCGCGAAAGCGGGCCTGGTGGCGCCTGACCAAACCACCTTCGATTACGTGAAAGGCCGTCTGCACGCGCCGAAGGGCCAGGATTTTGACGAAGCCGTCGCCTGGTGGAAGACCCTGACTACCGATGATGGCGCGACGTTTGACAGCGTTGTCACGCTGCAGGCGGAAGATATTGCTCCACAGGTCACCTGGGGCACCAACCCAGGGCAAGTGATATCCGTCACCGACATCATCCCGGATCCGGCATCGTTCAACGACCCGGTAGAGCGCGCAAGCGCGGAAAAAGCGCTGGCCTATATGGGGCTGAAATCTGGCGTACCGTTAACCGAAGTAGCGATTGATAAAGTCTTTATCGGTTCCTGCACCAACTCGCGCATCGAAGACTTACGCGCGGCCGCCGAGATCGCTAAAGGCCGTAAAGTGGCGCCGGGCGTTCAGGCGCTGGTCGTTCCTGGTTCCGGCCCGGTGAAAGCGCAGGCCGAAGCGGAAGGTCTGGATAAAATCTTTATTGAAGCCGGTTTTGAGTGGCGTTTACCCGGCTGCTCTATGTGCCTGGCGATGAACAACGACCGCCTGAATCCGGGCGAGCGCTGCGCTTCCACCAGCAACCGTAACTTTGAAGGCCGTCAGGGCCGCGGCGGGCGCACCCATCTGGTTAGCCCGGCCATGGCAGCCGCGGCGGCCGTTACCGGTCATTTCGCCGATATCCGTAGCTTGAAATAAGGAAACCCTCATGGCAGAGAAATTTATCAAACATACCGGCCTGGTGGTTCCGCTGGATGCCGCGAACGTCGATACTGATGCAATCATTCCAAAACAGTTTCTGCAGAAAGTCACGCGTACCGGTTTTGGCGCCCATCTGTTTAACGACTGGCGCTTCCTGGACGATAAAGGCGAACAGCCTAACCCGGAATTCGTGCTGAACTTTCCGGAGTATAAAGGCGCCTCTATCCTGCTGGCGCGAGAAAACTTCGGCTGCGGCTCCTCCCGCGAGCATGCGCCGTGGGCGCTGACCGATTACGGTTTTAAAGTCGTCATCGCGCCCAGCTTCGCCGATATCTTCTATGGCAACAGCTTTAACAATCAGCTGCTGCCGGTCACGCTGAGCGAAGAACAGGTTGATGAGCTCTTTAAGCTGGTCCAGTCTCAGCCCGGCATTAAGTTTGAAGTCGATCTGCAAGCCGAGGTCGTGAAAGCTGGCGATAAATCATGGAGCTTTAAAATTGACGCTTTCCGCCGCCACTGCATGCTTAACGGACTGGACAGCATCGGTCTGACCCTGCAGCACGAAGAGGCCATCTCGGCCTATGAGAAAAAACTGCCGGCTTTTATGAATTAAGGCGAACCGCCATTGCTATCTCAGCCCGGACGAACATCCGGGCTTTTTTCTGCCGATGAAAATGAGATCTAGCGCACATATATAATATCCAGACTGATTTGATAGATAGAAAATTTTGCCGATAAAAAAATAAATCATTATCAATTGGGCATCTATTCAATCATTCCCCTACTTTTTTTGTGTCATTCCACAAGTACAAGTAAAAATTCGATTGAAATATTTAAGATAAAAACATGAATATGTGAATCGAATGTTAATCCCATAGAGTCCCCCTATAGCTCCACGCAAAAAAAAGCATTATTTTTCTATTGGACGCCTCGTTATCTTTCCCCACAGAGAAATATTAACTTTGGACCGGCCAGGATCGCCCAATAGCGGCCATCAGGCATCCAGTGGAGAGAGCATATGAGCCACTACCCCCATCTTTTTTCCCCGTTGACCATTAACGGGATGACAATAAAAAACCGCATCATTATGCCGCCAATGGGGACCAACCTGGCGAGCCTGAACGGTGAAGTCACTCAGGAACAGATTGACTACTATGAGCTACGCGCGCGGGGCGGCACAGGACTCATCACTATCGAGAATATTTGTATCGATTTTCCATTCGCTTCTAATGGCACAACCCAGCTGCGTATCGATAACGATCAGTATATTCCGCGCCTGTTCAAATTAACCGAAACCTTACATAAACACGGCGCCTGCGTCGGTATTCAATTAAACCACGCTGGCGCATCGGCCTATGCATATCGCCTGAACGGCGAAATGCCGCTTTCCTCTTCCAGCACGCCGTCCAAAAAGAACGGTAATATTCCCCGTCCGATGACGCACGACGAGATATATCATGCCGTCGATAAGTTTGGTGATGCTGCGGAGCGCGTTCGCCGCGCTGGTTTCGACTGTGTGGAAATTCACGCCGGCCACTCTTATTTAATTAGTCAGTTTTTATCACCGCTGTTTAATAAGCGTACCGATGAATTTGGCGGCAGCGTAGAGAATCGCGCCAGAATATTAACCTTAATCGTCGATAAGGTACGCGCCTGCGTAGGTCCGCGTTTCCCGGTCAGCCTGCGTATTAGCGCCGATGACTTCCTGGAGGGCGGGAATACGCTCGAAGATTCCTTGCGGATCCTCGAATTGTGCCAGGAGAAAGTCGATATTATCAACGTCTCCGCCGCGCAAAACGACAACCTGAATTTCCAGATTGACCAGATGTCTCTGGAAGATGGCTGGAAGCGCTATCTCTCCCGTGCGGTACGCGACAAATTCCACAAGCCAACGGTAATTGCCGGCAATATCCGTACTCCTAAAGTCGCTGAAGATATTATCGCCAGCGGCGATGCTGACCTGATAGCCATTGGTCGCGGACTGATCGCCGAGCCGGAGTGGGTACAAAAAGTGCAGAGCGGTAACGAACGTTTGATGCGGAAATGCATCTCCTGCAACATCGGCTGCGCGGATCACCGCATCGCCCGCTCCCGCCCTCTGCGCTGCTCGATTAACCCGGATATTATCCACGGCGATGCCTATAAACAGCAGCGCGTTATCCGCGATACCAACGTCGTGGTTATCGGCGCGGGTACGGCGGGAATGGAAGCGGCCTGCACCGCGGCGGAAGTCGGCTGCCATACCTGGCTGCTGGAAGAGAAGCACAGCATCGGCGGACTGGCCAGCGAGATCTCCCTGCTGCCGGAGAAAAAGCGTATCGCCGATTTTCCGCAGTTTATGAAAAACCGTATCGCCTCGCTCGATAACCTGATGCTGCAGGTCGGCAAGCGCGCCACCGTGGCATCCGTTTCCGCTCTTCGCCCGGATTTAATCGTCAACGCAACCGGTTCAGTTCCTCTGCTGCCGCCAATTGAAGGACTGCGCGAGAACATCGATGTCGAAGGCGGAAACGTCTTCTCCATCACCAACATGATTCATCATCTGGACCAGTTTGCCGATGCTACAGGTAAACGCATCGCTGTCGTCGGCGCAGGCGCCGTAGGTCTGGATGTTATTGAATACTTCTCCGCGCGCGGCGCCAGCGCCGTGCTTATCGAGATGCAGGACGCGCCGGGACGCGACCTGGACATCATTACTAAAAATGCCATGTTGACCATGCTCGATGAACATCACGTGGAACAGCACATGCGTACGCAGCTGGTTGCCGTCACCCCAACGCATTTCACCGTTAAAAATGCGGATGGCACCTTTGACATTCCTTTTGATTACGGCTTCGTCTGCCTGGGAATGCGCGCCAATACCGCCGGTCTCACTGAGATTGAACAATGGGCCAGAGCCAATAACGTAAAAATAATGAACATCGGCGACAGCCTGATGGCCCGGCGAATCATTGATGGCGTGCGCGAAGGGCGCAACGTGCTGGACACCCTTGAAGATATGGGCGCTCTCGGCAACCGCGAATCGACAAAAATTCCATTTCTAACATATTGAGGACTTTATCATGGCAGAACGTATTACTGGACACACCGAGCTGATTGGCCTGATTGCGACCCCGATTCGTCACAGCATGTCGCCGACTATGCATAACGAAGCCTTTGCCCATCTGGGACTGGACTACGTTTATCTGGCGTTCGAAGTAGGTAATGAAGAGCTGAAAGATGTCGTACAGGGTTTTCGTGCATTAAAACTGCGCGGCTGTAACGTCTCCATGCCGAACAAAACGGAGATTTGCCAGTATCTGGACAAACTCTCGCCGGCGGCAGAACTGGTTGGCGCGGTGAATACCGTGGTGAACGACAATGGTGTCCTGACCGGCCATATCACCGATGGCACCGGATATATGCGCGCGCTCAAAGAAGAAGGCATTGATATCATCGGCAAAAAGATGACCGTTCTGGGCGCTGGCGGTGCGGCAACCGCGCTCTGCGTTCAGGCCGCGCTTGATGGCGTCAAAGCGATCTCCATCTTCAACCGCAAAGATAAATTCTTCGCCAACGCAGAACAGACCGTTGCCAAAATCCGTAATAACACCAACTGCGAGATCCACCTGTTCGATCTGGACGATCATGACAAACTGCGCGCGGAAATCGACAGCAGCGTCATTCTGACCAACGCCACCGGCGTGGGGATGAAACCGTTTGAAGGCCAGATGCTGCTGCCTGACGACAGCTTCCTGCGCCCGGACCTGATCGTTTCTGACGTGGTCTACAACCCGCGCAAAACTTATCTGCTGGAAGTGGCTGAGAAAAAAGGCTGCCGCACCATCAACGGTCTGGGGATGATGCTCTGGCAAGGCGCGCGCGCTTTTGAAATCTGGACAGGCAAAGAAATGCCGGTTGAACACGTCAAAAATATCCTGTTCTAAGGATGGGCGCGATGAAAAATCAATATGTCCCAACGGCAGCTGGGCTATATCTTAACTATCTGATCCACGGTATGGGGGTTTTGTTAATTACCCTCAATATGGCGAATCTGCAGGAACAATGGGGAACCGACGCTGCCGGCGTCTCCATCGTTATCTCGTCGCTCGGGATCGGTAAGCTCGCCACGATCGTGACAGGATTCCTGTCCGACCGTTTTGGTCGTAAACCCTTTATCTATCTCGGCATAGCCAGTTATGTGGTGTTCTTCCTCGGTATTCTGCTGACGAAAAACATCTATCTGGCCTACTGCTGCGGCATTATGGCGGGCCTGGCGAACAGCTTCCTCGACTCCGGTACCTATCCGGCGCTGATGGAGTCTTTCCCTAACTCCGCCAGCCGGGCTAATGTGTTGATCAAAGCCTTTGTCTCTGCCGGGCAGTTCCTGCTGCCGTTTATTATCGGTGCGCTGATATGGGCGAATATGTGGTACGGGTGGTCGTTTATCATTGCTGCAGCATTAATGATCCTGAGCGCGGTCTACCTGATAAAAATGCCTTTCCCGGATCATCGGGCGAAAAAGGAAACCGCAGAGAAATCAGTGACTGCCGCCGCCGCTCCGCAGGCGGACTCCGGCAAACTGGATATGGTCATCTTTACCCTGTACGGCTATATCGGTATGGCGACTTTTTATCTGGTAAGCCAGTGGTTAGCGCAGTACGGCGAGTTCGTTGCCGGCATCCCACACGAGTCGGCTATTAAACTCTTGAGCGTCTATACTGCCGGTTCACTGACCTGCGTATTTGTCACTGCGGCATTTGTTAAAGAGGTATTCAGCTCAGCCGTCGCTATGATCATCTACACTTTCCTGTCGATGATTTCACTGCTGATCGTTTGCCTGTTCCCGACGCCAATGATTGTGACCGGCTTTGCCTTTATCATCGGCTTTGCCGCCGCAGGCGGCGTGCTGCAGATAGGCGCGACCATCATGGCCATGAGCTTTCCGAACGGGAAAGGCAAAGCCACCGGGATCTTTTATACCGCAGGAAGTCTGGCCAGCTTTACGATCCCGTTGATTACGGCAAAACTGTCGAAGATTGGTATCGCCAGCATTATGTGGTTCGATCTTCTGATCGCTATCGTCGGCTTTGTGATCGCCCTGTACATCGGTTATCGTCAGCTTCAGGTTCGCGCCGCTGCAAAAACATCCCGCGTTGCAGCAACCGCCTGATGGTCAATGACAAAAAGAATAATGGATACCAACATGACTAAAGCAGTAACAGTAAAAAACATCACCTTCCAGGAAGGGGAAACCTTAATCTGCGTACCGCTGATCGGCAAAACGCTTGCCGAGCTGCAGACTAACGCACGCGCGCTGGCTACCGCCGGAGCCGATATTATCGAATGGCGCGTCGATCACTTCACCCAGGTCAGAGAAACTGAGCAGGTTCTGCTGGCGCTGGGCGAAATTCGCCAGCTGCTGAAAGAGATTCCTCTGCTGTTTACCTTCCGCAGCAAAAAAGAGGGTGGCGAAACGGAAATTAGCGACGAAGCCTATTTTGAGCTGAATCGCCAGGCGGCCGTTAGCGGTCTGACCGACGTGATTGATATCGAGCTGTTCAACGACGAAGCGCAAATTCGCTCGCTGGTGAGCGATGCCCACGCTGCGGGCGTTAAAGTTATCATGAGCAATCACGATTTTCATAAAACGCCAGCTCAGGAAGATATCATCTACCGTCTGCGTCGCATGCAGGATCTTGGCGCTGACCTGCCGAAGATCGCGGTTATGCCACAGTCGCCGCAAGATGTTCTGACCCTGCTTTCGGCAACGCTGACGATGAAAGAGAAGTATGCCACTCGCCCATTAATCACGATGTCGATGGGTAAATCCGGCGGCGTGAGCCGGGTAACCGGCCGTTTGTTCGGTTCAGCAATGACCTTTGGCACCGTCGGTCAGGCTTCTGCGCCAGGGCAAATCGCCATTACCCAGCTGCGTGAACTGATGGATATTCTTTCCTGATGAAACCATCGCCCGGAGGTCACCCTCCGGGCATCTTGTTATCTGATTTTTTGGCTGTCATTAATAATGACATCTTTAAATGACTGAATGGCCGGGGAAAGTACCCGCTCCTTCATGGTCGCCAGATAGATATAACGCGGAGGAATGGCATTTTTGATCGTCAGGATATGCACGTTGTAATACGACAGCGCGGAAATTCTCGGCATAATCGCAATACCGTAATCTATACTGACCAGCCCCGCCATCGCCGTATCCTCATCAACGTAGCAGGCAATATCCGGAACCAGTTTTTGCTGCATAAACACGTTATCAATAAAAGGTCGCAGACCGCTATTTTCTGAAAAATAGATATAGGGGTAGTGGATCGTCTCCACGAGGTCGACTTCATTTTCATAAAGCCTGGCCAGAGGATGATCTTTTGCCGTCACTACGACCAGTTCTTGTTGAATAATAGGAATAAAGTCAATATCCGGTTCATCCGCAATATAGGAACAAATAGCCAGATCGCTTTTTCCGGCTTTCAGTTCCTGGAGAAGGGTTAACGAGGTTCCCTGAGTAAAAGAAAATGTCACATTGTGACGAGATGGTGACAGCGAATATTTATTAATTAACTGCGGAACAACATATTCGCCCATGGTATAAATAAATGCAATGCGAATATTTTCTTTGTTCTCAGCGCTATTTTTTTGCAACGTCATACGGCCATTTTCTAACGAGGCCAGCGCGTCTTCCACGTAGGGCAGAAAGCGCCTACCATTCTGCGTAATCTTGACATTGCGCCCTTTCCTGGCAAATAGCGCCACTCCCAGCTCTTTCTCCAGTTCAGATATGGCATGGCTGAGGGACGGTTGGGTGATAAAAAGGCTGGAGGCAGCTTCAGTGTAATGCTCAGTTTCTGCCAGTCGCTTAAAATAATAAAGTTGCTTTAGGTTCATTATTTTTGCTCGTATAATATAAAAATAAAACTAATGTGCTTAATATACCATACAAGCTATCTATGATGAGCCGGAAAGGAGAAATATCGGAGTCATATCAAATATTCTTTTACCATTTCGTTCCAGGGGTAACAAGGCATGACCAATCATCGATAGAGTCAATACTTAAGCAGAGTATTTCTGCATGCATAAATACATGCAAAAATATTTTAAACTTTAAAGGAACTCTCTATGAGGACACTCAATGCTCAGGAACGGCCGATTTTGCCGTCGGCCACGCAAAAGCGAACTAAAACACGAATTGTAATTTTAATGTTACTATCGATCGGGACGATGATAAATTATCTCGATCGTACTATTTTAGGTATTGTTGCACCTAAGTTAACGAGCGAAATCCATATCGACCCGGCGATGATGGGTATCGTTTTTTCCGCTTTCGCCTGGACCTACGCGCTGGCGCAAATTCCCGGGGGAATGTTTTTAGATCGCTTCGGTAATAAATTAACTTACGCGCTTTCTATTTTCTTCTGGTCAACCTTTACCCTATTACAAAGCTTTTCCGTAGGCTTAAAATCATTGCTGCTGCTGCGATTAGGTTTAGGCATCAGCGAAGCCCCCTGCTTTCCGGTGAATAGTCGGGTCGTGAGTAAATGGTTTCCCCAGCATGAACGCGCTCGGGCAACGGCGACTTACACCGTCGGTGAATATATTGGACTGGCCGCATTCTCCCCGCTACTTTTTTTAATTCTGGAGCATCATGGCTGGAGAACGCTATTTTTCCTGACCGGCGGTTTGGGCATTGCATTCACTTTTGTGTGGTGGAAATTTTATCATGAACCGCATCAATCAAAGACTGCAAATAAAGCAGAGCTGGAATATATCGGCGTAGAAAATACGACTAGCGCCGATGAAAATATCCCGTTTAACTGGCCCGATGCCAAACGCCTGCTGTGCTGCCGACAGATTATCGGCGCCAGCCTGGGGCAGTTTGCCGGTAACACCACGCTGGTTTTCTTCCTGACCTGGTTCCCCACTTATCTGGCTAACGAACGCCATTTACCGTGGCTTCACGTGGGTTTCTTCGCCTCCTGGCCGTTCCTGGCCGCGGCTATCGGTATCTTTTTCGGCGGTTGGGTATCCGATAAAATCTTAAAGAAAACCTGTTCCGTAAATATTAGCAGAAAGCTACCCATTATTTCCGGGCTGCTGCTTTCGAGCTGCATCATCATTGCTAACTGGGTCGAGAGTAACACCGCTGTTATTATTATTATGTCGATCGCTTTTTTTGGTCAGGGGATGGTTGGACTCGGCTGGACGCTTATTTCAGACATTGCGCCTAAAAACATGGGCGGACTCACCGGGGGGATCTTCAACTTCTGCGCAAATATGGCGTCAATTATTACCCCGTTAATTATCGGGGTCATCATATCCATGACCGGTAATTTTTTCTACGCGCTGATTTATATCGGATTAACCGCGCTGATTGGCGTTATCGCTTATATTTTTATTATCGGCGATATAAAAAGGATCGTGTTGAAATAACCCGCCGGGACGCTGCCCCGGTAGCCAGCCGGGGCGGTAACGACAATCAGATATCTTTCACCCGGCTGGTCATAAATAGCGTCACCAGCGAGATAGCGGCAATTGTCCAGTAGACGCTGGCGTGCCCATAGCTTTGCGACAGTGCGCCCTGAATCACCCCGGCCAGAATCACCCCGGTAGAGATACTGTTGGTAAACAGCGTCGTCGCGGCGCCCACCCGTCCGGGCATCAAATCCTGAAACCACAGCATGCCAATGCCGGCAACAATGCCGATAAACACGGCATTAAACAGCTGTAACACCAGCAGCGCCACGCGGTCGTGAAACAGAATCAGACCGATATAAAACAGCACGCCCGCCGCCACCGCAGTCACCATCATCTTGCGTTTCCCCCAGCGCTTAACGTAGTAGCCCGCCAGGATCATCGCCGGGATCTCCAGCCCGGCGGCGGTGCCCATCAGAATCCCCGCGAGGCTATCGGGAAGGCCAAGATCGCTACTGATCCACAAAGGCATATCAATGATATACATGGTGTTGCAGGTCCACATCAGCGTCGAGGCAATAAACAGCATGCGTACGTTTTTATCGTGCCATCCTCCGGCCTGTACCAGAACTTCAGCGCCTTCCGAGGGTTGTTCAACGCGGGCGACCGAGGGCAGCTTGAAGGCAATCAGCGCCAGGCTAATAACAAAGATCCCGGCAGCAATCGAAAACATGGTGGTGAAGCCGTAGTTCAGCGCCAGCATAAAGGCCAGCGGCGGGCCAATAACCCATGCCAGCGAGAGCTGCGCACGCATTATCGAACTGAACATCACCACTTCACGCGCCGAGCTATCAGCATATTCCCGCGCGAGGGCAAAAAGCTGCGGCATCGCGGCATTCGCCACGGAGGCCAGCATAACCCCGCAGGTAATCAGCGTCAGATAGTGGCGATTAAAAGCAAACAGCAGCGCGTTTCCCACCGCCATCAGGCAGCAAAACATAATCAGCCGTCGGCGATCGCCCCGACTATCGGAGCGCTTAGCCAGCGCCAGGCTGACCAGTATGCCGGCAATGGCGTTAACCGTATAGAATAGCCCTACCCAGAAAGGCTGCGCGCCCACTTCGCGGCTGAGAAATAAGCTGAGCGTCGGCGCCTGCAGCGCGCCTGCGATTCCCATCATGAAAGCGACAAGCATAAAAGCGGCGTAAACGCCGTTAAGACGTCGACCCATCGTCATTAACCACAGCATGAAATATCCTTAAGCACGCGAAGAAAACGAAAAAAGCCAGCAGAAGTTTTCTGCTGGCGGGTGATTCTATACTCTATGGATTTCGAGTTGCGGGCAGGCGGCCAGAACGTAAGTCCCTGGGAACATAGATAACTATGTGACCTGGGCGAGCGGGCGCAGCCAACGCACCTGCAGCTTGAAAGACGACGAGTATAACACCAATACTCAGTCACACATGATGTCTGCAAGTCAATGATCAGAGGCCTGCGACGTAACTCCCCACTGCATCAGTTCGCCGAGAATTTCCTGCTGTCTTCCTGCCATCAGGCGGGCCAGCCAGGACGCATCCTGCGTCGCAGAAAAGTAGCGTTGGTAGAACTGTTTAATGGTTGACCCCATCATATTCACCTCCTCGCTTCATCGACGTTGATTATTGACTTAATATAGGAAGTAATAAATTGCTGAGTTTTTATCAGGAGTTCCCCTTTTATGTCTTCCGGTCGTTTACAACAGCAGTTCATCCGCCTGTGGCAGTGCTGCGACGGCAAGTCGCAGGAGACAACGCTGAATGAACTGGCAGAGATGCTAAGCTGCTCGCGTCGTCATATGCGTACCTTACTCAACATGATGGAGGCGCGCGGCTGGCTGACCTGGGAGGCGGAGGCCGGACGCGGCAAGCGTTCCCGGCTCGCTTTTCTCTATACCGGTCTCGCGCTGCAGCAGCAGAGGGCGGAAGATCTGCTGGAGCAGGACAGAATCGATCAGCTGGTGCAGCTGGTTGGCGATAAAGCCGCCGTCCGCCAAATGCTGGTTTCCCATTTAGGCCGCAGCTTTCGCCAGGGTCGGCATATCCTGCGCGTGCTCTACTACCGGCCGATGAAAAATCTGCTGCCCGGCAGCGCGCTGCGCCGCTCGGAAACCCATATTGCCCGGCAGATTTTTAGCGCCCTGACGCGAGTAAATGAGGAAAATGGGGAACTGGAAGCCGATATTGCTCACCATTGGCAGCAGATCGCGCCGACCCACTGGCGTTTTTTTCTGCGTCCAGGCATTCATTTTCACCATGGGCGTGAGCTGGAGATGGAGGATGTCATCACCTCCCTGCAGCGCAGTAACACGCTGCCGCTCTTCTCTCACATCGAGCGTATCGACTCCCCCACCGCCTGGACTCTCGACATTCATCTCAGCCAACCCGACCGCTGGCTACCGTGGTTGTTAAGCCAGGTACCGGCCATGATCCTTCCGCATGAGTGGCGAACGATGGAGAATTTCTCCAGCATCCCCGTGGGGACAGGGCCTTACTCGGTTGTGCGTAATAATCAGAATCAGCTCAAAATTCACGCCTTCGATGACTATTTCGGCTACCGGGCGCTGATCGATGAAGTGAACGTCTGGGTTCTGCCGGAAATCAGCGAAGAGCCCAACGGTGGGTTAACGTTACAGGGCACCACGCAAAGCGAAAAGGCGGTGGAAAGCCGTCTGGAAGAGGGGTGTTATTACCTGCTGTTCGATGCCCGTAGCCCGCTCGGCGCGAACAGCGCGGTACGCCAGTGGCTAAGCTATGTATTCCAGCCCGCTAATCTGCTCTATCACGCGGGTGAGCACTATCAGGGCAACTGGTTCCCGGCGTATGGCCTGCTGCCCCGCTGGCATCATGCGCGCAGCCACGCCTGTGAAAAACCGCCCGGTCTTGAAACGGTCAGGCTGACCTACTACCAGGACCACGTCGAGCATCGCGTGATGGGCGGGATCATGGCGACGCTGCTGGCCGAGCATCAGGTTAAGCTGGAGATCCAGGAACTGGAGTATCAGGAGTGGCACCGCGGTGAGGTGGTCAGCGACGTATGGCTCAACAGCGCCAACTTTACGCTGCCGATCGATTTCTCCCTGTTTGCCTGGCTGTATGAAGTTCCCCTGATTCGCAATTGTATCCCCATCGACTGGGAGCAGGACGCCGCTCGCTGGCGCGCGGGTGAGCTGAATCCGGCGACCTGGAGCCAGCAGCTGTTGGCCAATCAAACCGTGGTGCCGCTCATTCACCACTGGCTGATGATCCAGGGGCAGCGCAGTATGCGCGGCGTACGCATGAACACGCTCGGCTGGTTTGACTTTAAATCCGCGTGGTTCGCGCCGCCGGAGCCGTAATGCTTTCAGTCCGCTGACAAAATCATTACACTAACTGCCGTTCTCAACGGGGTGCTAATAAACATACGCAATCTCATTCAAGTTGCCTCAATGCGCGGTTAGCGCGGAAGCAACCCGAAGATAAAGCGTATGGGCTGAGAAAATACCCGTCGAACCTGATCCGGATAACGCCGGCGAAGGGATTTGAGGCCCTCTCAAAATCCTTTGCCCCCCCTTTTTCTGAGGTGCAAAGTGTTGAAAAAATTACTCCCCCTGCTGGCGCTGGCCGCCGCGCCCGTTTTTGCCAAACCGCTGCTCACCGTTTATACCTACGACTCATTCTCCGCCGACTGGGGCCCTGGCCCGGCGGTTAAAAAAGCCTTTGAAGCCGACTGCGGCTGCGAGCTGAAGTTCGTGGCGCTGGAAGATGGCGTCTCGCTGCTCAATCGTCTGCGGATGGAAGGCAAAAACAGCAAAGCCGACGTAGTGCTGGGGCTGGATAACAACCTGCTGGAAGCGGCTTCGCAAAGTAAGCTGTTCGCCAAAAGCGGCGTCCCTGCCAGCGCGGTGAACGTACCCGGCGGCTGGAACAACGACACCTTCGTCCCGTTCGATTACGGCTATTTCGCCTTTGTTTACGATAAAAACAAGCTGAAAAATCCGCCCAGGAGCCTGAAAGAGCTGGTTGAGGGCGAGCAAAAATGGCGGGTGATTTATGAAGATCCGCGTACCAGCACGCCGGGTCTGGGCCTGCTGCTGTGGATGCAAAAAGTCTACGGCGATAAAGCGCCGGAAGCCTGGCAGAAGCTGGCGGCGAAAACCGTCACCGTCACCAAAGGCTGGAGCGAAGCCTACGGCCTGTTCCTGAAAGGCGAAAGCGATCTGGTGCTGAGCTACACCACCTCCCCGGCTTACCACATTATCGAAGAGAAGAAGGATAACTACGCCGCGGCAAACTTCGCTGAAGGACACTATTTGCAGGTCGAAGTCGCCGCCCGCACCGCGGCCAGCAAGCAGCCGGAACTGGCGGAAAAATTCCTCAAATTTATGGTATCGCCGGGCTTCCAGAATGCGATCCCCACCGGCAACTGGATGTATCCGGTCACTCAGGTTGCGCTTCCGCCAGGCTTTGACGCGCTGATGAAACCGCAGACGACCCTCGAATTTACACCGCAACAGGTGGCCGCCGAACGTCAGAACTGGATTAGCGCATGGCAACGCGCCGTCAGCCGCTAGCTTTCGGCTGGCTCCTGCCGGGACTCACGGCGGCCATCGTTCTGGTCGTCGTGGCGCTGGCCGCCTTTCTGGCGCTATGGTTCAGCGCCCCGGAGACCACCTGGAAAGCGCTTATCAGCGACGGCTATCTCTGGCACGTGGTGCGTTTCTCCTTCTGGCAGGCCTTCCTTTCCGCGCTTTTTTCGGTGATCCCGGCAATCTTCCTCGCCCGCGCTCTGTACCGGCGACGTTTCCCCGGGCGCACGCTGCTGCTGCGCCTTTGCGCGATGACCTTAATCCTGCCGGTACTGGTGGCGGTCTTCGGTATTCTGAGCGTCTACGGTCGTCAGGGATGGCTGGCTGAATTATGCAACGCGTTCGGCTGGCAGTGGGAATTCTCGCCCTACGGGCTACAGGGGATCCTGCTGGCGCACGTGTTCTTTAATATGCCGATGGCTACGCGCCTGCTGCTGCAGACGCTGGAAAATATCCCCGGCGAGCAGCGGCAAATCGCCGCCCAGCTCGGCATGCGCGGCTACGTCTTTTTCCGGCTGGTTGAATGGCCGTGGCTGCGGCGGCAAATCCCGCCCGTTGCGGCGCTGATCTTTATGCTCTGTTTCGCCAGCTTTGCAACCGTGCTGTCGCTGGGCGGAGGACCGCGGGCCACGACGATCGAGCTGGCGATTTACCAGGCTCTCAATTTCGACTACGACCCGGCGCGCGCGGCGATGCTGGCGCTTATCCAGATGATCTGCTGTCTCGGGCTGGTGTTGCTTAGCCAGCGCCTGAGTAAAGCGCTCGCCATCGGGGCCAGTCATATCCGCGGCTGGCGCGATCCCGACGACCGGCTATATAGCCGGCTGTGCGACACGGCGCTGATCGGCGCTGCGCTTTTGCTGCTGCTACCGCCGCTGCTGGCGGTGATAGGCGACGGGCTGAACAGCAATCTGTTTAGCGTGCTGCAGCAGCCTGCGCTTTGGCAGGCGCTGTGGACATCGCTGCGTATCGCCCTTGCCGCCGGACTCTTTAGCGTCATCCTGACCATGATGCTGCTGTGGAGCAGCCGTGAGCTCCGCGCCCGCCGTCGCCCTCTCGCCGGTCAGGCGCTTGAGCTGAGCGGCATGCTGATCCTCGCCATGCCGGGCATCGTGCTGGCCACCGGTTTCTTCCTGCTGCTCAATAATAGCGTGGGCCTGCCGGAATCCGCCGACGCCATCGTTATTTTCACCAATGCGCTGATGGCGATCCCCTACGCGCTTAAGGTGCTGGAAAACCCGATGCGCGATATTGCCGCCCGCTACGGCACCCTCTGCGAGTCGCTGGGGATGCACGGCTTTACCCGCCTCCGGGTGGTCGAGCTTCGCGCTTTAAAACGGCCGCTGGCCCAGGCGCTGGCCTTCGCCTGCGTGCTGTCGATTGGCGATTTCGGCGTCGTAGCGCTGTTCGGCAACGAAGATTTCCGTACTCTGCCCTTTTATCTGTATCAGCAAATTGGCTCTTATCGCAGCCAGGACGGCGCCGTCACCGCCCTTCTGCTTCTGCTGCTGTGCTTTTTACTCTTTAGCGTGATTGAAAAACTTCCGGGACGCGATGCTAAAACTGAATGATGTGACCTGGCTTTATCAGCATCTGCCGATGCGTTTCACGCTTGCCGTCGAACGCGGTGAGCGCATTGCGGTTCTTGGCCCCAGCGGCGCCGGGAAAAGTACGCTGCTGAACCTGATTGCCGGTTTTCTGCCGCCTGCCAGCGGCAGTATCGAGATCGATGGTCAGCCCCATACCTACACGCCGCCCACGCGTCGCCCGGTATCGATGCTGTTTCAGGAAAATAATCTGTTTAACCATCTCACCATCCGCCAGAACATTGCTCTGGGAATGCATCCGGGGCTCAAGCTGAACGCGACGCAGACCACCCGCCTGCAGGCCATTGCCGGGCAGATGGGAATCGACGCCTTGTTAGAGCGGCTGCCGGGCGAGCTTTCCGGCGGCCAGCGTCAGCGTGCGGCACTGGCGCGCTGTCTGGTACGCCAGCAGCCGGTACTGCTGCTGGATGAGCCCTTCTCCGCGCTCGATCCCGCGCTGCGTCAGGAGATGCTGACCCTGGTTGCCGACATCTGCCGGCAACAGCAGCTGACGCTGTTAATGGTCTCGCACAGCGTGGAAGATGCCGCGCGTATCGCGCCGCGGTCGGTGGTCGTGGCTGAGGGACGGATTGCCTGGGATGGCGAGACTGCCGCGCTGCTCAACGGCAGCAGCAGCGCCTCGGCGCTACTGGGAATTAGCGCAAAATAACCTTATGCAGGATGTCGAGATAGACCGGCATCAGCGGATGACGGAAGGCGAGCACCAGGGCCGCGGCGGCGGCGCATACCATCAGCGGCGCGATCCACAGCAGGCGCGAACGCGGCAGAAAGCGGGTGAGACGATCGCCGGCGCTTTTGGCGCTGCGCCACAATCGCCAGCACAGCCACGCCGCCAGCCACGCCAGCAGCGCCGCCCCCAGCAGCAGCCACTTAAAGCTGGCGCTATTCTCATCGGCCGGAATATCAATTGCCGCCCCGGCTAGTATCCCCGGTAAGAAGTAGAGCGGGGGCCATAGCAGGCAGCCAATGATATTCGGCGGAATGAATTTCGCGACCGGCAGATCCAGCATCCCGGCGACCATCGGCACCAGCGGGCGCGTTGGCCCGACAAAGCGGCCAATCAAAATGGTAAACATGCTGTGCTGATGCAGCGCATGTTCGGTTTTATCCAGCAGCGCTTTGTTTTTCTTTAAAAAAGACCAGCGATGCAGCGGCTTTTTAAACCGCCAGCCAAGCCAGAACGATATCCAGTCGCCGAGCAAACAGCCGATAATCCCCGCCAGCCACGCCTGCCAGAAGTTAACCTCTCCGCTGCCGATCAGCGCCCCCAATCCGGCCATCATCACCGTTCCCGGTAAGATAAGCCCCACCAGCGCCAGCGACTCGAGGAAGGCGACCAGCAGAACGGCTATCAGGGAATAGACCGTCGATTGAGTAATAAAGTGTTCCAGCAATGCTTGCATAATGTACCCGGTTTAAAAACGAAGCACGGATTCTCCGGAGCCGTTCATACTTCGTCAAGCCATCATTTGTTTGTATAGTTTACTGGCTGTGTTAAAAATCCGGGCCATCATTTCACTTTCTTTACTTTTTATTCACACCCAGCGCGAAACTCGCTCGGGCTGGCGCCGGTGCATTTCTTAAACACGCGCGAAAAGTAGAGCTGGTCCTCAAAACCGACGTTACGGCCAACGGTAGCGATCGGCATCCGCGTCGTGCTCAGCAGCAGCTTGGCCTGGCTAATGCGCTGATCCTCCCGCCACCCCAGTACGCTGATCCCTAACTGCTGGCGGAACAGATGCGACAGGCGCGACGGCGACAGGCACACGTGCTGGGCGACGCTGGCAATGTCGAAATGGCTGTCCGCCAGATGATCGCTGATGTACTGGCAGGCATCGCGCACCCGGTTATCCAGCGGCGGATGCAGCGATTCATTGATGGCCTCCATACGGCGCAGCAGCAGTTGCTCCATAAGATTGATCGCCAGCAGCTCGGAATAACGCCCCGCGCCCTGCCCGGCCTCCACAATCTGCCCGAACAGCTCGCCAAAGCGCGCCTGCCACTGCTCATCCGGGCGGAAAAAGCCGGTCTGGGCAAAAATCGTTGGCCAGTTAAGCCATTCATGCCAGTAGGCGCGCGGCCGGAAATAGACCCACTGGTGATACCACTCGCGGGCATCGGGATGGCGGCCGTAGTGGTGTATCTCTCCCGGTGGAAACAGCAGCATATCGCCGGGGCGGCAGATAAACTGCTCCCCGTGGTTATTGATCACCCCTTCGCCGCGGATCGTCAAATTAAGGATATAGCCCTTCATACCCAGCGGACGGTCAATAAAGAAATCCAGATAGCCGTCGGCCTCAATCGGCGTCAGGCCCGTCACCAGATGGGCATTAAAAGAGTAACCCGGCAACAAAGGATCGTTTTGCGTTTCAGCCATAAACTCTGCTCTCCCGGAGACATTAAGGACACCAATTGTCCATACCTTGCATTTTATCCTCAGGCTGAAGACCCGTACTGCGATGCGCGTTAGAAATCGGATTAAAACCCGCCTCATCTCGGCAAAAACTGAGCACGGCGCACAATTCAGGCGCTTTGAGCGCATAACTGAAGTGTCTATAAAGACGGCAGGAAAGTCCACATTGAATATTTGCACGGCGTCACACTTTGCAGCTTCACAGCAATATAGTCCATAAGATTAGCGAATACGGCCTGACGGTTTTCAGCCCAGATATCTACTGTTGCACCATGAATGATTTTTAGCATGGAGTAACAGTATGGCAATTGCGATTGGCCTCGATTTTGGCAGTGATTCAGTACGCGCCCTGGCGGTAGAGTGCGCGACCGGCGAAGAGCTCGCCGCAAGCGTCGAGTGGTATCCGCGCTGGCAGGAGGGGCTATTCTGCGATGGCCCGAACAACCAGTTCCGCCATCATCCACGCGACTATATCGAATCAATGGAAGCCGCGCTGAAAAGCGTCCTCACCGCCCTTAGCGCCGAACAGCGCGCTGCCGTCGTAGGTATCGGCGTTGATAGCACCGGCTCAACGCCCGCGCCCATCGACGCTGACGGCAACGTGCTGGCGCTGCGCGATGAGTTCGCCAACAACCCCAACGCCATGTTCGTGCTGTGGAAAGACCATACCTCGGTGGAGGAGGCGGAGGAAATTACCCGCCTGTGCCACCAGCCCGGCAAAGAAGATTACTCCCGCTATATCGGCGGTATCTACTCCAGCGAATGGTTCTGGGCCAAGATCCTCCACGTGACTCGCCAGGACCGCGCCGTCGCCGAGGCCGCCGCGTCGTGGATTGAGCTGTGCGACTGGGTGCCGGCCCTGCTTTCCGGGACGACGCGCCCGCAGGATATTCGCCGCGGCCGCTGCAGCGCCGGGCATAAATCCCTTTGGCATGAAAGCTGGGGCGGCCTGCCGCCAGCCGGGTTCTTCGATGAACTTGACCCGATAATTAACCGGAACCTGGCCTACCCGATGTTCAGCGAGACCTGGACTGCGGATCTGCCGGTCGGCACGCTGACCGCCGAATGGGCCGCGCGTCTGGGCCTGCCGCAAACCGTCGCCATCTCCGGCGGCGCATTCGACTGCCATATGGGCGCCGTCGGCGCCGGAGCGCAGCCAAATGCGCTGGTTAAAGTTATCGGCACCTCCACCTGCGACATTCTGATCGCCGATAAACAGAGCGTTGGCGAGCGCACGGTAAAGGGCATTTGCGGCCAGGTTGATGGTAGCGTCGTGCCTGACTTTATCGGTATGGAAGCGGGGCAATCCGCCTTTGGCGACATCTACGCCTGGTTTGGCCGTATTCTCGGCTGGCCGCTGGAGCAGCTGGCGCAGGCCCACCCGGAACTTAAAGAACAGATCAAAGCCAGCCAGAAACAGCTGCTGCCCGCGCTGACCGACGCATGGGCGAAAAATCCGTCTCTCGACCACCTGCCGGTAGTGCTGGACTGGTTTAACGGGCGCCGTACGCCGAATGCCAACCAGCGTCTGAAAGGGGTCATTACCGATCTGAACCTCGCCACCGACGCCCCGGCGCTGTTCGGCGGGCTGATTGCCGCCACCGCCTTCGGCGCCCGCGCCATTATGGAGTGCTTCACCGAACAGGGGATCCCGGTCAATAACGTGATGGCGCTCGGCGGCATCGCGCGCAAAAACCCGGTGATCATGCAGGCCTGCTGCGATGTGCTGAATCGCCCGCTGCAAATCGTCGCGTCCGATCAGTGCTGCGCGCTGGGCGCGGCTATCTTCGCCGCCGTTGCTGCCGGCGTCTACCACGATATTCCTGCCGCGCAGGAGCAAATGGCCAGCCGGGTGGAAAGCACCCTGCAGCCTCGCCCGGCGCAGGCGCAACGTTTTGAACAACTCTATCAGCGCTACCAGCAGTGGTCGCTCAGCGCGGAACAACGTTACCTCCCTTCGACTGCAAAAGCGGAATCCGCGCCGCAATCTCAGGCAGCCTTCACCCATTAAGGACATGAAAATGACAATTTTTGATAATTATGAAGTGTGGTTCGTCATCGGTAGCCAGCATCTGTATGGCCCTGAAGCGCTACGCCAGGTGACAAAGCACGCAGAACATGTGGTGAACAGCCTGAATGCGGAAGCCAAACTGCCGTGCAAACTGGTGCTTAAGCCGCTGGGTACCACGCCGGATGAGATCACCCATATCTGTCGCGACGCAAACTACGATGATAAGTGCGCCGGGATGGTGGTGTGGCTGCATACCTTCTCACCGGCGAAAATGTGGATCAACGGCCTCACGATCCTGAATAAACCGCTGATGCAGTTCCATACTCAGTTCAACGCGGCGCTGCCGTGGGACAGTATCGATATGGACTTTATGAACCTGAATCAGACCGCCCACGGCGGCCGCGAGTTCGGCTTTATCGGCGCGCGGATGCGTCAGCAACACAGCGTGGTAACCGGCCACTGGCAGGATAAAGAAGCCCATCAGCGCATCGGCGCATGGATGCGTCAGGCGGTTTCGAAACAGGATACCCGCCACCTGAAAGTGTGCCGTTTCGGCGATAACATGCGTGAAGTGGCGGTCACCGACGGGGATAAAGTCGCCGCGCAGATTAAGTTTGGTTTCTCGGTTAACACCTGGGCGGTGGGCGACCTGGTACAGGTCGTCAATGCGGTCACCGATGGCGAAATCAGCGCCCTGGTCGATGAGTATGAAAGCAGCTATCGCCTGACGCCAGTGGTGCAAATCCACGGTGATAAGCGGCAGAACCTTCTTGATGCCGCGCGCATTGAGCTGGGGATGAAGCGCTTCCTGGAACAGGGCGGCTTCCACGCCTTTACTACCACCTTTGAAGATTTGCACGGCCTGAAACAGCTTCCGGGTCTCGCCGTACAGCGTCTTATGCAGCAGGGCTACGGCTTTGCGGGCGAAGGCGACTGGAAAACCGCCGCCCTGCTTCGCATC
The DNA here is from genome assembly GCF_040065315.1 of Klebsiella sp. CN_Kp100. Lineage (NCBI taxonomy): Bacteria > Pseudomonadati > Pseudomonadota > Gammaproteobacteria > Enterobacterales > Enterobacteriaceae > Klebsiella > Klebsiella sp. CN_Kp100. Next base: position 38,891 of record NZ_JBEAIJ010000005.1, on the reverse strand, counting down.
ATGAAGGTGATGGCAACCGGTCTGCAGGGCGGCACCTCCTTTATGGAGGATTACACCTACCACTTCGAGAAAGGCAACGATCTGGCGCTGGGCTCGCATATGCTGGAAGTCTGCCCGACCATCGCTACCGCGGAGAAACCGATTCTCGACGTGCAGCCGCTGGGCATCGGCGGGAAAGCCGATCCGGCGCGCATCATCTTCAACACCCAGACCGGCCCGGCGATCGTTGCCAGCCTGATCGATCTCGGCGATCGCTATCGTCTGCTGGTGAACACCATTGAGACGGTGAAAACGCCGCACGAGCTGCCGAAGCTACCGGTGGCCAATGCGCTGTGGAAAGCCCATCCGGATCTGCGCACCGCGTCCGAGGCCTGGATCATTGCTGGCGGCGCGCACCATACCGTCTTCAGCCATGCGCTGACCCTTGATGATATGCGCCAGTTCGCAGAGCTACAGGATATCGAACTGACCGTGATTGACAACGAGACCCGCCTGCCCTCCTTCAAGGATGCGCTGCGCTGGAACGAAGTGTATTACGGTTCAAAACGCTAAGAGATCGTCCCCTCACCCTTACCCTCTCCCATAAGGAGAGGGTACCGCTCGGGCGCGGAACTGCTTTTCTCCCCTACCCTTGAACCGGGAAGAAAAGTTCGGGCACGGGACGGCTTCCTCCCTGGCCCTCCGGGAGAGGGCCGGGGTGAGGAGAGGCTGACTCGCCAGCTATTCGGAGCACATTATGTTAGAAGATCTTAAACGCCAGGTTCTCGAAGCCAACCTGGCCCTGCCAAAGCACAATCTGGTCACTCTCACCTGGGGCAACGTCAGCGCCGTCGACCGTGAACGGGACGTGCTGGTGATTAAACCCTCCGGCGTCGACTACAGCGTCATGACCGCCGAGGATATGGTGGTGGTCAGCCTGGAGACCGGCGAAGTGGTTGAAGGCCAGAAAAAACCCTCGTCTGATACCCCGACCCACCGTCTGCTGTATCAGGCATTCCCGACGCTGGGCGGTATTGTCCACACTCATTCGCGTCACGCCACCATCTGGGCGCAGGCCGGTCAGCCCATTCCCGCTACCGGCACGACCCACGCCGACTATTTCTACGGCGCGGTTCCCTGCACCCGGCTGATGACCGACGACGAGATCAACGGCGAGTACGAGTGGCAAACCGGCGAAGTGATCGTCGAAACCTTTCGTGAAAAAGGCATCGATCCGGCGCAAATGCCCGGCGTGCTGGTGCACTCTCACGGGCCGTTTGCCTGGGGTAAAAACGCCGAAGACGCAGTGCATAACGCCATTGTGCTGGAAGAGATCGCCTATATGGGCATCTTCTGCCGCCAGCTGGCGCCGCAGCTGCCGGAGATGCAGCAGACGCTGCTGGATAAACACTATCTGCGCAAGCACGGCGCGAAAGCCTATTACGGGCAATAAACCCGCGATCTCCCTGGCTCGCGCTGCGCTTAGCCGGGCTACAGGTGCGCAGCCGTCTGCAGGACTGGTAGCCCGGACTGGTGCGCAGCGCCGCCTCCGGGAGATAGCCCGCGCCACACCTGTATAAAATCCCAGCATTACTCGGTGAACCAGGCTATAATCAGGCCTGGTTTTTACTGATGAGAGCACGGCGTGACGCAGCCACGAGAAGGTTTTTTACTGACCCGTCACTGGCGGGATACCCCGCAGGGCACCGAACTGACTTTCTGGCTGGCGACCGATGACGGCCCGCTTGAGGTCACGCTGCCGCCCCAGGAGTCAGTGGCGTTTATCCCTGAATCCCAGCGCGCGCAGGTTGAACGCCTGCTGCAGGGGGAAAACGGCCATCGCCTTGCCCCGCTCAGCCTGAAAGATTTTCATCGCCAGCCGGTTTTTGGCCTTTACTGCCGCGCTCACCGCCAGCTGATGCGGCTGGAAAAAAAGCTGCGCGAAAACGGCGTCACGGTTTATGAAGGCGACGTTCGCCCGCCGGAGCGCTATCTGATGGAGCGCTTTATCACCGCCCCAGTGTGGGTTGAAGGCGAGTCGCGCGGCCAGCAGCTGGTCAACGCCCGGATGAAGCCCAATCCCCACTACCGCCCGCCGCTAAAATGGGTTTCGCTGGATATTGAAACCAGCCGCCACGGCGAGCTCTACTGCATCGGTCTTGAAGGCTGCGGCCAGCGGGTTGTCTATATGCTCGGGCCGGAGCCCGCCTCGCCCCCTGCCGTCAACTTCCAGCTAGAGTACGTCGCCAGCCGCCCGCAGCTGCTGGAAAAGCTTAACGCCTGGTTTGCCGCTCACGACCCGGACGTGCTGATCGGCTGGAACGTGGTGCAGTTCGATTTACGCGTCCTGCAAAAGCACGCCGAGCGCTATCGCATCCCGCTACTGCTCGGGCGCGGCAACAGCGAACTGGAGTGGCGCGAACACGGTTTTAAGAATGGCGTCTTCTTTGCTCAGGCCAACGGCCGCCTGATTATCGACGGCATTGAGGCGCTGAAATCCGCGTTCTGGAACTTCTCCTCTTTTGCGCTCGAATCGGTCGCCCGCGAGCTGCTCGGCGAGGGCAAAGCCATTGATAATCCCTGGGATCGGATGGATGAAATCGACCGCCGTTTTCACCAGGATAAACCGGCGCTGGCCACCTACAACCTGCAGGACTGCGAGCTGGTCACCCGCATCTTCCATAAAACCGAGATCATGCCGTTTTTGCTGGAGCGCGCGACGGTCAACGGCCTGCCTGCGGATCGCCACGGTGGTTCGGTCGCCGCCTTCAGCCACCTCTATTTTCCACGCATGCACCGGCTCGGCTACGTCGCGCCGAACTTCGGAGAAGTGCCGCCGCAGGCCAGCCCTGGCGGCTACGTAATGGATTCACGCCCCGGTCTGTACGACTCTGTGCTGGTGCTGGACTACAAAAGCCTGTACCCGTCGATTATCCGCACCTTCCTGATCGACCCGGTGGGGCTGGTTGAAGGTCTGGCGCAGCCCGATGACGCTCACAGCACCGAAGGCTTTCTCGGCGCGCGCTTCTCGCGAGATAAGCACTGCCTGCCGGGGATTGTCGGGCAGATCTGGCACGGGCGCGACGAAGCCAAGCTGCATAAAAACAAACCGCTGTCGCAGGCGCTGAAGATCATTATGAACGCCTTCTACGGCGTGCTCGGCACCAGCGCCTGCCGCTTTTTCGATCCGCGCCTGGCCTCTTCCATTACCATGCGCGGTCACGCGATTATGCGCCAGACCAAAGCGCTGATTGAATCCCAGGGCTATGACGTTATCTACGGCGATACCGACTCCACCTTCGTGTGGCTCAAGCGGGCCCACAGCGAAGAGGAAGCTGGCGCTATCGGTCGGTCGCTGGTGGCCTTCGTCAACGAATGGTGGGCGACGGAGCTGGGCAAAGAGGGGCTCGCCAGCACCCTGGAACTGGAGTTTGAAACCCACTTCTGCCGCTTTCTCATGCCTACCATTCGCGGCGCGGATACCGGCAGTAAAAAGCGCTACGCCGGGATGATTCAGGAAGGCAGCGAGCAGCGCATGGTGTTTAAAGGCCTGGAGACGGTACGCACCGACTGGACGCCGCTGGCCCAGCAGTTTCAGCAGGAGCTTTATCTGCGCATTTTCCGCCATCAGCCCTATCGCGACTATGTGCGCGAAACCATTGATAAGCTGATGAACGGCGAGCTTGACGATCGACTGGTCTATCGCAAACGCCTGCGCCGTCCGCTGGCGGAGTATCAGCGCAACGTGCCGCCGCACGTGCGCGCGGCGCGGCTGGCTGATGAGCACAACGTTCGGCTGGGTAGACCGCAGCAGTATCAGCAGCGCGGCAGCATTAAATACGTCTGGACCACCGGCGGGCCGGAACCAGTGGATTATCAGCAGTCGCCGCTGGATTATGAGCACTATCTCTCTAAGCAATTAGAGCCTGTCGCCGAAGGAATACTTCCCTTTGTCGACGACGATTTTGCTACAATAGTGACGGGGCAACTGGGGCTATTTTGATTTTTTCTCACTCGTTCCGTCAGCACAAAAGCCGCAAAATGAAGGGTGAGGAGGACGTGACGAACATTCCGCCATCCAGTAATATAGCGCCCTTTCCATTCCTGGACCCAATTTTGACGCATCTCCGATTCTCCATGGAGATGATCAACTATTGCCTGCAATTAAAGAACTAAAGAGCCGAACATATATGCCTTTTACACTTGGTCAACGCTGGATTAGCGACACAGAGAGCGAACTGGGATTAGGGACGGTCGTTGCGCTGGACGCGCGCATGGTGACCCTGCTTTTCCCCGCCATCGGCGAAAACCGTCTGTACGCACGCAACGACTCCCCGATCACCCGCGTGATGTTTAACCCGGGCGACACCATCACCAGCCATGAAGGCTGGCAACTCCAGGTTGACGAAGTTAATGAAGAGAACGGCCTGCTGGCCTACACCGGCACCCGACTCGACACCCAGGAAGCCAACGTTACCCTGCGTGAAGTGCTGCTCGACAGCAAGCTGGTTTTCAGCAAACCGCAGGACCGTCTGTTCGCCGGACAGATTGACCGTATGGATCGTTTTGCCCTGCGCTATCGCGCGCGCAAATTCCAGAGCGAACAGTACCGCATGCCGTGGAGCGGCCTGCGCGGTCAGCGCACCAGCCTGATCCCGCATCAGCTGAATATCGCTCATGACGTTGGCCGTCGCCATGCGCCGCGCGTCCTGCTGGCGGACGAAGTGGGTCTGGGTAAAACCATCGAAGCCGGGATGATCCTGCATCAGCAGCTGCTCTCCGGCGCCGCCGAACGCGTACTGATTGTCGTTCCGGAAACCCTGCAGCACCAGTGGCTGGTGGAAATGCTGCGCCGCTTTAACCTGCGCTTCTCGCTGTTTGACGATGAGCGCTATGCCGAAGCGCAGCACGATGCAATTAACCCGTTTGAAACCGAACAGCTGGTGATCTGTTCGCTGGATTTCGTACGCCGCAGCAAGCAGCGTCTGGAACACCTGTGCGAAGCGGAGTGGGATCTGATGGTCGTTGATGAAGCGCACCACCTGGTCTGGAGCGAAGACGCCCCGAGCCGGGAATATCAGGCGATTGAACAGCTGGCCGAATGCGTGCCGGGCATTCTGCTGCTCACCGCGACGCCGGAGCAGCTGGGAATGGAGAGCCATTTCGCCCGTCTGCGCCTGCTCGACCCCAACCGTTTCCACGACTTCGCCCAGTTTGTTGAAGAGCAGCAGAACTACCGTCCGGTTGCCGACGCCGTCGCCCTGCTGCTGGCCGGCAATAAGCTGAACGACGCCGAGCTGAACGCGCTGAGCGATCTGATCGGCGAACAGGATATCGAGCCGTTATTGCAGGCCGCCAACAGCGATCGCGATGATGCCCAGGCCGCTCGTCAGGAGCTGGTGTCAATGCTTATGGACCGCCACGGTACCAGCCGCGTGCTGTTCCGCAATACCCGTAACGGTGTCAAAGGCTTTCCGAAACGCGAGCTGCATACGATTCGTCTGCCGCTGCCGACCCAGTACCAGACGGCCATCAAGGTTTCCGGCATTATGGGTGCCCGCAAAACGGCCGAAGAGCGCGCCCGCGACATGCTCTATCCGGAGCAGATTTATCAGGAATTTGAAGGCGATACCGGTACCTGGTGGAACTTTGACCCGCGCGTTGAATGGCTGATGGGCCATCTCACCAGCCACCGCTCGCAGAAAGTGCTGGTGATCTGCGCTAAAGCGGCCACCGCGCTGCAGCTGGAGCAGGTTCTGCGCGAGCGAGAAGGCATCCGTGCCGCGGTGTTCCACGAAGGGATGTCAATTATCGAACGCGACCGCGCCGCCGCCTGGTTCGCCGAGGAAGATACCGGCGCTCAGGTGCTGCTGTGTTCTGAAATCGGCTCCGAAGGCCGCAACTTCCAGTTCGCCAGCAACCTGGTGATGTTCGACCTGCCGTTCAACCCGGATCTGCTGGAGCAGCGTATCGGTCGTCTTGACCGTATCGGCCAGGCCCACGATATTCAGATCCACGTTCCGTATCTGGAAAGAACCGCCCAGTCGGTGCTGGTGCGCTGGTATCACGAAGGTCTGGACGCGTTCGAGCACACCTGCCCGACCGGCCGTACCGTTTACGACAGCGTGCATAATGAACTGATTAACTATCTCGCCGCGCCGGAAAATACCGACGGCTTCGACGACCTGATCAAAGCCTGCCGCCAGCAGCATGAAGCGCTGAAAGCGCAGCTGGAACAGGGCCGCGATCGTCTGCTGGAGATCCACTCCAACGGCGGAGAAAAAGCCCAGCAGCTTGCGGAAAGCATTGAAGAACAGGATGACGACACCAGCCTGATCGCTTTCTCCATGAACCTGTTCGATATTGTCGGCATCAACCAGGACGACCGTGGTGAAAACCTGATTGTCCTGACCCCCTCCGACCATATGCTGGTACCGGACTTCCCTGGCCTGCCGGAAGATGGCTGCACCATTACCTTTGAGCGTGACGTCGCCCTGTCCCGCGAAGACGCGCAGTTCATCACCTGGGAGCATCCGCTGATTATCAACGGTCTGGATCTGATCCTCTCCGGCGATACCGGCAGCAGCACCATCTCGCTGCTGAAGAACAAAGCGCTGCCGGTAGGTACCCTGCTGCTGGAGCTGATTTACGTCGTTGAGGCCCAGGCGCCGAAGCATCTGCAGCTCAACCGCTTCCTGCCGCCGACGCCAGTGCGCATGCTGCTCGACAAAAACGGCAACAACCTTGCCGGTCAGGTGGAGTTCGAAAGCTTTAACCGTCAGCTGAGCGCGGTAAACCGCCACACCGGCAGCAAGCTGGTCAACGCCGTCCAGCAGGACGTCCACGCCATTTTGCAGCAGGGCGAAGGCCAGGTGGCCAGAGCGGCCCAGGCCCTGATCGACGCCGCGCGTCAAGAAGCCGACGATAAGCTGTCGGCCGAACTGTCGCGCCTTGAAGCGCTGCGCGCCGTTAACCCGAACATCCGCGATGATGAACTGGCGGCTATCGAGAGCAACCGTCAGCAGGTCATGGACGCGCTGGCGCAGGCAGGCTGGCGCCTGGATGCGCTGCGCTTAATCGTGGTCACCCACCAGTAACGGAACGCGAATATGGCGATGGAAAACTACAATCCGCCGCAGGATCCCTGGCTGGTTATCCTCTACCAGGATGAGCACATTATGGTGGTCAACAAGCCAAGCGGCCTGTTGTCCGTACCGGGCCGGCTGGCTGAGCACAAGGACAGCGTGATGACGCGCATTCAGCGCGATTTCCCGCAGGCCGAGTCGGTGCACCGGCTGGATATGGCGACCAGCGGCGTGATTGTGGTAGCCCTGACCAAAGCGGCAGAGCGCGAGCTTAAGCGGCAGTTCCGCGAACGCGAGCCGAAAAAGCAGTACGTCGCCCGCGTCTGGGGGCATCCGGAAAAAGCCGAGGGTCTGGTGGATTTACCGCTGATTTGCGACTGGCCGAACCGGCCAAAGCAGAAGGTGTGTTACGAAACCGGCAAAGCGGCGCAAACCGAGTATGAAGTGCTGGAGTTCGCGACGGACAACACCGCCCGCGTGCGCCTGAAGCCAATTACCGGGCGTTCGCATCAGCTGCGCGTGCATATGCTGGCGCTGGGCCATCCGATTCTTGGCGACCGCTTTTATGCGTCGCCGGAAGCGCTGGCCATGGCGCCGCGTCTGCTGCTGCACGCTGAAACCCTGACCATCACCCATCCGTCATTCGGTAATACGATGACGTTCCGCGCGCCGATCGACTTCTGATCGTTCAAATCTGTCCCGGGTCTTGCCGCCAGCGGCTTACCCGGGCAATTCCTCGCTCATCATCGCAGCGGAACACCGGCGTTAGTCGCGGGCAAACCACGCATCAATCATCTGCTCAACGCGGGCGACAACCTCCCCGGTGTCATGACGGCGGCTGCGCGCGCAAGCGTGCGCAGGTTCATCGCACAGCAGGCAGCGGCGCTGGTTTTCCCCCATTGACTGACGGCCAACCAGGCCATCTTTCGGGCAAATCACGTCGATATCCCACAGGCGGCCCAGCGGATGGGTATGCTCAAGATCGGTACAGAAAGCTTTGATTTCACTGGCGGCGTGATCGACGCACCATAGCGCTTCCGGACCGGTCGGCAGCCACAGCACCTGGCGATCCAGCGTCTGCCAGCGGTGTTTCCACAGCATCTGATCGCAGGCCTGTAGCGCTACGCCCATCATATTACGGTAGCGAATGCTGTCTTTCACCGCGCCCGGGGTCACCAGGGTCAGCGAAATCACCGGCCGCTGATAATGGGCTAACCAGTCGGCCTGGCGCGCGGCGCGCTGCTCTTTCGCCGCCAGCAGCGCTTCCATGCTTACGCCCTCACGGGCGAGAGTATCCACTGACATTTGTTTCTCTCCTCACTCAATTACAGGCAGCGGACAGGCTGCCGTCGCAGTCGCGAATAATGGCGCTGATTGTATCGCTAAACGATCCCTGTTTTGGAGACGGGACGCAGATATTTTCTGCGCCATTTAGCACGAAAAAGCAGGCTTAGCGGTTATAAAAAAGTTAAATCAGGCCAGAAAGTGACTGAGGAACAGCAGACCCAGCGAAACATTAATCGCGCCGCCGATCCTGGTTGCGATCTGCGCGAACGGCATCAGGTTCATGCGGTTGCCGGAGGTCAGTATCGCCACGTCGCCGGTACCGCCCTGACCGCTCTGGCAGCAGGAGACAATCGCCACGTCAATCGGGTACATGCCAATCTTTTTGCCGACCAGGAAACCGGTCGCCACCAGCGCCGTTACGGTGCTGATAATCACCAGCAAATTGGTTACGGTAAACGCGTTGACCAGCTCCTGCCACGGGGTGATCGCCACGCCGACGGCAAACAGAATCGGATAGGTGACCGCCGTGCGGAAGAACTTATACACCATCTGCGATCCCTCCTGCAGGCGCGGAGAGACGCCGTTCACCAGCTTCAGCAGCACCGCGAGGAACAGCATGCCCACCGGCGCGGGCAGGCCGATGGTCTTCTGCCCCAGCATGCCCAGCATATAGAGCAGCACCGCCAGCAGCGCGCCGGAGGCCAGCGTCGTTACGTCCATTTTGCCCTCGACGGGCGTTTCGCGATGCGTCTCGTTGCGGCGGTTCGGCATCAGCTGTCCCTCACCGGTCAAATGCGGAAAACGCTTGCCCAGTTGATTTAAACAGCCGGAGATAACAATCGCCGTCAGGCTGCCCAGCATCACCATCGGCAGCACGCGCCCAAGCGCCACGCCCTGATCCATATGCATCAGCGCGGCGTAGCCAATCGACAGCGGGATCGCTCCCTCGCCGACGCCGCCGGCCATGATCGGCAGGACGATAAAGAAGAATACCTGGAACGGCTCCAGCCCCAGCGCGGTACCGACGCCGACGCCAACGACCATGCCGACGATTTCTCCGCACAGCATCGGGAAGAAAATCCGCAGAAAGCCCTGAATCAGCGTGGTGCGGTTCATGCTCATAATGCTGCCGACGATAATGCAGCAGATATAAAGATAAAGAATGTTGGTCGACTTATAGAATTTGGTGGTCGATTCCACCACCACCTCCGGCAGCAGGCCGTAATGAACCAGCGCAGAAGGAATAAAAGTCGCGCAGATGGCCGCTGCGCCAAGCTTACCCAGAACCGGCAGGCGTTTACCGAATTCACCGCAGGCAAAGCCGAAAAAGGCCAGCGTCGCCACCATCACGACGATATCGCTCGGCAGCTTGCCGCCTAAACAGTCCAGGGCAATCAGGCCGCCGGCCAGCAGAAAGAGCGGCAGCGGGATAATACCGACTTTCCAGTTATCGAGGATATGCCACCAGCGCTGCTTAAGCGGCGCTTTCGGGGTATTGATAGGGTCGATGGTTGCAGAGAATGCATTGTCTGTGGTGCTCATAATTAAGCCCTCTGGTTATTATTATTTTTCAGGTTAGAGGGCCATGCGCAGAGTTAATGTGAGGATCGACAGATTAAAAAAGAAGTTTTAATGGTCACTATGGTTTTTATGGTTTCTATTAATATTGTGAAACCGCTCTGATTTATTGCCGTGGTTTTTAAGGTTTTTAAATCCAGCGCCTGATTAACCTTGATAAATTCCGCGCCAGCAGATAATTGTGGTTTCCGGACGCCTGCGAAGGGGGTCACCGTTTTCCTTCAGCCACGATGTCGGTATGGCCAAAGATGATACAGTGCCGCATCCCTGATACGGTGCAATAGAATTATGAAGGTTTCATTTCAATTTAAGCTGTTCATTTCACTGGTCGCTTTTTTCTCAGTGCTTTTCGCGCTGCTGGGCGTGTATTACTATTTTGACGCCAGCCGTCAGCTTTATCAGGAAATGAGCGCCCGCGCGAAAATACAGGCGCAAGAAATTGCCCTGATGCCGGATTTACGCCAACAGGTCGCGCGTGAAGACGCGCTGGCGATAAAACCTTTTATGCAAAATATCGCCGCCCACAGCGACGCCAGCTTTATTGTCATTGGCGACAGGCGAGGCGTGCATCTGTTTCATTCGGTCCACCCGGAATGGGTCGGCACGCGGCTGGTTGGCGGCGATAACCAGCCGGTGCTGGAGGGGAAAAGCGCCACCACCATCCGCAAAGGGGGACTGGGGATTTCCCTGCGCAGCAAAGCGCCGATTTTCGACGATGCGGGCCGGGTCATCGGTATTGTTTCCGTCGGCTACCTCACCAGCTATCTCGACAGCATCACGCTGGAAAAAGTCATCAATATCTTTGTCGCCGCGGTGCTGCTGTTGATTGCGCTGTTTATCTTCTCCTGGTACTTCACCCGCAGCATTAAGAAGCAAATTTTCTCGCTGGAGCCGCGGGAAATCGGCCTGCTGGTGCGCCAGCAAAAGGCGATGATGGAGTCGATATACGAAGGGGTGATCGTAATTGACCATCACCGGCGTATCGAAGTGATAAATCATGCCGCCCGCAGCCTGCTCGGACTGAGCCAGCCGGCGCATCAGCTGCGCGGTAAGTCTATCGATAGCGTCATTACGCCGCAGCCGTTTTTCGCCAGCGGGGAGATGCTCGAAAACGATACCCACGACGAGCTGTGCCGCTTTAATCAGCTGACCGTTGTCGCCAGCCGGGTGCGTATCCTGCTGGAGAGTGAACTGCAGGGCTGGGTGATCACTTTCCGCGACCGCGACGAAATCAACTCGCTGAGCGCCCAGCTCAGCCAGGTGAAGCGCTACGTTGATAATCTGCGCATCATGCGCCATGAACAGCTGAACCGTATGACCACCCTTTCCGGCCTGCTGCATATGGGTCACTATGATGAGGCGATTCGCTACATTCAGGCGCAGTCGGAGCATGCCCAGGAGCTGCTAGACTTTATCTCATCGCACTTTAATTCGCCGACGCTGTGCGGTCTGCTGCTGGGCAAAGCCGCCCGCGCGCGGGAAAAAGGGGTTGAACTGAGCTTTGACCCGGCCTGCCGCATTGACCGTCCGCTGCCGTCATTGATGGAGTCCGAGCTTATCTCTATCATCGGTAATCTGCTGGATAACGCTATCGAGGCTACCCAGCGCGCCGAACTGCCGCACGAACCGGTCGAGATTCTGATTCAGCTCAACGCCCGGGAATTAATGATTGAAGTCGCCGACCGCGGCGTCGGTATTCGTCCGGAGATCCGCGAGCATATTTTTGAGCGCGGCGTCACCACCAAAACCCGCGGCGATCACGGTATTGGCCTGTATCTTATTGAGCGCTACGTTACCCAGGCCGGCGGCACAATTGAAGTGGCCGACAACGCCCCGCGCGGCGCGATTTTTACGCTGTTTATCCCCGCCAGCGGGCCAGCCCATCCGCAAGAAGAGACGCACTATGCATCATGACCTGGTCGATGTTCTGATCATCGAAGATGAAAGCGAACTGGCGCGGCTGCACGCCGAGCTTATTCAAAAACACCCGCGCATGCGGCTGGCAGGCATGGCGGCCTCCCTCGCCCAGGCGCGGCAGAGACTCAACGCCAGGCCGCCCCAGCTGGTGCTGCTGGATAATTATCTGCCGGACGGCAAAGGGGTCACGCTGATGAACGACCCGATCATGGCCCAGGCTAACTGTTCGGTGATCTTTATCACCGCCGCCAGCGATATGGAAACCTGTAGTCTGGCAATCCGCAACGGCGCCTTCGACTACATTCTTAAGCCGGTGTCATGGAAGCGCCTGAGCCAGTCCCTTGAACGGTTTGTGCAGTTTTACGATCAGCAGCGCGAGTGGAAGATTGTCGACCAGCAGAACGTGGATTCGCTGTATCAGCTACAGGCCAAAAACTATCGTGCCGATAGCGGTAGTAAAGGGATTGAAGAAAAAACGCTGGCGCTGGTGCAAAATCTGTTTACCGGCGATGAAGAACGCTGCTTTTCGGTTGATGACGTGGTGAGCGAAGCAGGATTGAGCAAAACCACGGCTCGTCGCTATCTGGAGCACTGCGTGGAAATCGGCTTTCTGGAGGTGGAAATGCTGTACGGCAAGATTGGCCATCCGCGGCGTATGTACCGCCGCGCCGCCAGCCCATCGTGACGCCTCCCCCGCCCGGGAGAGGCCGGTCGTTCAGAAGCCGCGCTGTTCTTTGATCAGCTCCCAGGCTTTCTGGATCTCCTGCGCTTTCTGCTTAGCCATCTCCATCATTTCCGGCGGTAGCCCTTTCGCCACCAGCTTATCCGGATGGTGCTCGCTCATCAGCTTACGATAGGCGCGCTTGACGGTGGCGGCATCATCAGTCGGTTTTACCCCCAGCACATTGCAGGCATCTTCCAGAGTGGGCCCGCGCTGCGCCTGCTGCCAGCCGGCGTTGCCGCCGCGCTGGCCGTAAGATTGCTGCTGCGACCCGCCGCCGAACTGCGCCCCGCCCTGCATCATGCGCAGGAACTGCTCAAACTGAGCGCGGGAGATGCCCAGCTCATCGGCAATCACAAACAGCACTTCACGCTCGTTGGGATGCAGATCGCCATCGGCAAAAGCCGCCTGCAGCTGAATTTCCAGAAACATCCGAATTAAATCAAAGCGGCCAAAACAGACGCTGCGCAGCTGGCGCATTTTCTCACGCAGCGGATAATCATCTGATTTCCCTACCCGAAACGCGTGCTGTGCCGCCGTCCGCGCTTCGCCATGAAGATTCATGCGATCCATCAGCAAATTGGCGACGTGGATATCGGCTTCGGTGACGCGCCCTTTAGATTTAGTCAGGTGCCCCATCACTTCAAACGTCGTCGAGAAGAACAGCGACTGGCGCTCCTGCTGGTTGGCAAAGACGTTCAGCCGGCGGCTGCGCGCGCGGTCAAACATATGCCCGATTAAAAAGCCCAGTACCACGCCCCAAAAGCCGCCGCCCATCATCAACGCAACCGCAACGCCAATTATTTTACCCAAATACTGCATAGACTCCCCAATCTCTCTGCCGCCAGTTAAGCTATATCTGACCGCACGTTACAAAGCGTTTACGCCTCGGTCAATTGTGGGACATAGCCTATAATTTGCTTTATCATACTCGTCATTCTACACGGTGCCTAACGCTCGGGCTCGAAACGGGCAGGATTAACACTAGCGCGATTTAGACGAGTAAGTTAGGCTCTGACCGTTTGCAAGCCGCTGCCACACGATGACGGAACAACAAATACAACGTATGAAAAAACGTATTCCCAGCCTCCTGGCCACCATGATCGCCAGCGCCTTGTATAGCCAACAGGGCCTCGCTGCCGATCTCGCCACGCAGTGTATGCTTGGCGTCCCAAGCTACAATCGTCCTTTGGTCGAAGGGAAACCCAACGACCTGCCGGTGACGATCGATGCCGATCATGCGAAAGGCAACTACCCTGATAACGCCGTATTTACCGGCAACGTCGATATTAATCAGGGAAACAGCCGGCTGCAGGCCGATGAGGTCCAGCTCCACCAGCAGCAGGCGGAAGGCCAGCCGCAGCCGGTGCGGACGGTTGATGCCCTCGGCAACGTGCACTATGACGATAATCAGGTGATCCTCAAAGGGCCGAAGGCCTGGTCGAATCTCAACACCAAAGATACCAACGTCTGGCAGGGCGATTACCAAATGGTAGGCCGTCAGGGGCGCGGTACCGCTGACCTGATGAAGCAGCGCGGCGAAAACCGCTACACCATTCTGGAAAACGGCAGCTTTACCTCCTGTCTGCCGGGCTCTGACACCTGGAGCGTGGTCGGCAGCGAAGTTATCCACGACCGCGAAGAGCAGGTGGCTGAGATCTGGAACGCGCGCTTTAAGCTCGGTTCGGTGCCGATTTTTTATAGTCCCTACCTGCAGCTGCCGGTGGGCGATAAGCGCCGTTCAGGTTTTCTGATCCCCAACGCTAAATACAGCACCAAAAACGGCGCGGAGTTCTATCTCCCTTACTACTGGAATATCGCGCCTAACTTTGACGCCACCCTGACCCCGCACTATATGAGCAAGCGCGGCGGCGTGATGTGGGAAAACGAATTCCGCTATCTGACCAAAGCAGGGACCGGTTTATTTGAGTTCGACTACCTGCCGTCGGATAAAATTTATCATGACGATCATTCGAACGACAGCAACAGCCGCCGCTGGCTGTTCTACTGGAACCATTCAGGCGTCGTAGACCAGGTGTGGCGTTTCAACGCCGACTACACCAAAGTCAGCGACCCGGACTACTTTAACGATTTCAGCTCCAAATACGGTTCCAGTACCGATGGCTATGCCACGCAGAAACTCAGCGCCGGCTACGCGAATCAGAACTTCGACGCCACCGTATCGACCAAGCAGTTCCAGGTCTTTGACCGCGACTCAAGCAATGCCTATTCCGCCGAGCCGCAGCTGGACGTGAACTACTACCAGAACGACGTCGGCCCGTTTGATACGCATCTTTATGGCCAGGCGGTGCATTTTGTTAACTCGAACAGCAAAATGCCGGAAGCAACGCGTCTTCACCTTGAGCCAACCATCAACCTGCCGCTGTCTAACGGCTGGGGAAGCATCAATACTGAGGCAAAACTGCTGGCCACCCATTACCAGCAAAGCAACCTTGATAGCTACAACGCGACCAACGGCACTGACTATAAAGACTCCGTTAACCGCGTCATGCCGCAGTTTAAAGTCGACGGCAAAATGGTTTTCGAGCGCGATATGCAAGAGAACTATACCCAGACGCTTGAACCGCGCATGCAGTATCTGTATATCCCGTATCGTGACCAGAGTAAGATCGGCAGCTACGACTCAACGCTGTTGCAATCAGACTACAGCGGCCTGTTCCGCGACCGCACCTACAGCGGTCTGGACCGTATTGCGTCCGCCAACCAGGTCTCCACCGGCATCACATCTCGCGTTTATGATGCCGCCGCAGTTGAACGTTTTAATATTTCCGTTGGTCAAATCTACTATTTCACCGAAGCACGTACCGGTGACGACAACATCAACTGGGAGAACAACGACACGCGAGGTTCACTGGTATGGGCCGGGGATACCTACTGGCGCATTACCGACGACTGGGGTTTACGCGGGGGAATTCAGTACGATACGCGTCTGGATAACGTCGCGACCAGCAGCGGAACCGTGGAATACCGTCGCGACGAAAACCGTTTAGTACAACTTAACTATCGTTATGCAAGTCCGGAATACATTCAGGCGACTCTGCCTTCGTATTCCACCGCTAAGCAGTATAAAGATGGTATTTCGCAGGTGGGAATGACCGCCAGCTGGCCAATCGTCGATCGTTGGGCAGTCGTCGGCGCGTATTACTACGATACGAATACCAGAAAGTCAGCGAACCAGATGTTAGGGGTGCAGTATAGCTCCTGCTGCTACGCTATCCGCGTTGGCTATGAACGTAAGATCAACGGCTGGGATAACAGCAGCAGCGAAAGCAAATACGACAATACCTTCGGCTTTAACATTGAGCTGCGCGGCCTGAGCTCCAATTACGGTCTCGGCACCCAGCAGATGCTGCGTTCGAACATTTTACCGTACCAGAGCTCCCTGTGATGTGGCTGGTTTAAACGTAATCCGCAATTGCGGTTAATTGAAATGGAAAAAGTATGAAGAACTGGAAAACGCTGCTTCTCGGTATCGCCATGATCGCGAATACCAGTTTCGCTGCCCCACAGGTTGTCGATAAAGTAGCGGCTGTCGTCAATAATGGCGTTGTTCTGGAAAGCGACGTCGATGGCTTGATGCAATCGGTAAAACTTAACGCCGGCCAGGCCGGGCAGCAGCTGCCGGATGACGCCACCCTGCGTCATCAGATCCTTGAGCGTCTGATCATGGACCAGATTGTCCTGCAGATGGGTCAGAAAATGGGCGTGAAGATCACTGACGATCAGCTGGACCAGGCTATCGCCAACATCGCCAAACAGAACAACATGACCATGGATCAGATGCGCAGCCGTCTGGCCTATGACGGTATTAACTACAACACCTATCGTAATCAGATCCGCAAAGAGATGCTGATTTCGGAAGTGCGTAACAACGAAGTACGTCGCCGTATTACCGTTCTGCCGCAGGAAGTTGAAACCCTGGCCAAGCAGATTGGCGATCAGAACGACGCCAGCACCGAACTCAACCTCAGCCACATTCTGATCCCGCTGCCGGAAAACCCCACTTCCGAGCAGGTGGCAGAAGCTCAGGACCAGGCCAACTCGGTGGTTCAGCAGGCGCGCAGCGGCGCGGATTTCGGCAAACTGGCGATCACCTACTCAGCCGACCAGCAGGCGCTGAAAGGCGGCCAGATGGGCTGGGGTCGTATTCAGGAACTGCCGGGCATCTTCGCCCAGGCGCTGAGCACGGCTAAGAAAGGCGATATCGTTGGTCCGGTACGTTCCGGCGTTGGCTTCCATATTTTGAAAATCAACGATATGCGCGGCGGCAGCCAGAATATCTCCGTGACTGAAGTTCACGCCCGCCACATCCTGCTGAAACCGTCGCCGATCATGAATGACAATCAGGCCCGGGCAAAGCTGGAGCAAATTGCGGCTGACATTAAGAGCGGCAAAACCACATTTGCTAAAGCGGCAAAAGAGTTCTCTGAAGATCCGGGTTCGGCAAACCAGGGCGGTGATTTAGGCTGGGCAACGCCGGATATCTTCGATCCGGCCTTCCGCGACGCTATTCTGCGCCTCAATAAAGGCCAGACCAGCGCACCGGTTCACTCATCCTTCGGCTGGCACCTGATTGAGCTGCTGGATACCCGCAACGTCGACAGAACCGACGCCGCGCAGAAAGATCGCGCTTACCGCATGCTGATGAACCGTAAATTCTCTGAAGAAGCGGCTACCTGGATGCAGGAACAGCGCGCCAGCGCCTACGTTAAGGTACTGAGCAACTAATCGCATTAGCCTCATACACAACATCACTCAGGGTGTATCGAGGCGGCTCGGCGAATCGCCCTGGTCTCTGACTGGGGCGACGAAACGCAGCCAGTAAGAGAACGCCTGAAGGATGAAGTGTATGAATCGAGTTGTTATCACTCCCGGCGAACCTGCCGGGATTGGCCCCGATCTCGTTGTGCAGCTTGCGCAGCGCGACTGGCCGGTCGAGCTGGTGATTTGCGCCGATGGCGCTCTGTTATCCGACCGGGCAAGCCTGCTCGGTCTTCCTTTATCGCTTCTGCCTTATGACCCTACCGTTCCCGCTACGCCACAGCGCGCAGGCACCCTGACGCTTCTTCCCGTCGCTCTCAATGCGCCGGTTGAGCCAGGCGTGCTCAACGTCAGCAACGGCAGCTATGTGGTGGAAACGCTG
The DNA here is from genome assembly GCF_040065315.1 of Klebsiella sp. CN_Kp100. Taxonomy (NCBI): domain Bacteria; kingdom Pseudomonadati; phylum Pseudomonadota; class Gammaproteobacteria; order Enterobacterales; family Enterobacteriaceae; genus Klebsiella; species Klebsiella sp. CN_Kp100. The sequence continues at coordinate 21,160 of NZ_JBEAIJ010000005.1, read as the reverse complement.
GCCCGCGCCTGTGATGGCTGTCTGAACGGCGAATTCGCCGCGCTGATTACCGGGCCGGTGCACAAGGGCATTATCAACGATGCGGGAATCGCCTTCACCGGTCATACCGAGTTCTTTGAAGAGCGCTCGCAGGCCAGTAAAGTGGTGATGATGCTGGCGACCGAAGCGCTGCGCGTGGCGCTGGTGACCACTCACCTGCCGCTTAAAGCAATAAGCGATGCGATTACCCCCGAGCTGCTGCGGGAAATCATCACCATTCTGCATCACGATCTGCGCACCAAATTTGGCATCAATAACCCGCACGTGCTGGTTTGCGGCCTGAACCCGCACGCGGGCGAAGGCGGCCATATGGGTACGGAAGAGATTGATACCATTATTCCGGTGCTGGAAGAGATGCGCGCGAAGGGGATGAATCTCAGCGGCCCGCTGCCGGCGGATACCCTGTTTCAGCCGAAATATCTCGACCATGCCGATGCGGTACTCGCGATGTATCACGATCAGGGCCTGCCCGTGCTAAAATACCAGGGCTTTGGCCGCGGCGTGAATATTACGCTCGGTTTACCATTTATTCGCACTTCCGTTGACCACGGCACCGCGCTTGAACTTGCGGGCCAGGGGAAAGCGGAAGTCGGCAGTTTTATCACGGCGCTTAATCTCGCCATTAAAATGATTGTTAATACTCAATGAATAATCGAGTCCATCAGGGCCACTTAGCCCGTAAACGCTTCGGGCAAAACTTTCTCAACGATCGGTTTGTGATCGACAGCATTGTCTCGGCCATCAATCCACAGAAAGGCCAGGCGATTGTTGAAATCGGCCCCGGCCTCGCCGCGCTGACCGAACCGGTCGGTGAACGCCTCGACCAGCTCACCGTTATCGAGCTGGACCGCGACCTGGCCGCTCGTCTGCAAACGCATCCGTTCCTCGGACCAAAGCTGACGATTTATCAGCAGGATGCGATGACCATGAACTTCGGCGAGCTGTCGCAGAACATGGGCCAACCGCTGCGCGTATTCGGCAACCTGCCGTACAACATCTCGACCCCGCTGATGTTCCATCTGTTCAGCTATACTGATGCCATTGCCGATATGCACTTTATGCTGCAAAAAGAGGTGGTCAATCGTCTGGTTGCCGGGCCGAACAGTAAGGCGTATGGTCGACTAAGCGTCATGGCGCAGTACTACTGCCAGATTATCCCGGTGCTTGAAGTTCCGCCGAGCGCCTTTACGCCGCCGCCTAAAGTTGATTCCGCCGTGGTGCGCCTGGTGCCTTACCGCACGCTGCCGCATCCCGTTAAAGATGTACGCGTGCTGAGCCGCATCACGACAGAAGCATTTAACCAGCGTCGGAAAACGATCCGCAACAGTCTGGGCAATCTGTTCAGCGTTGAAGTTCTGACCGAGCTGGGCATCGACCCGGCGAAGCGCGCAGAGAATATTTCCGTGGCGCAGTACTGTCAGCTAGCTAACTGGTTATCTGAGAACGCGCCCACCAAGGAGAGCTAACCATGATTAATTCGCCCCGAGTTTGTGTACAGGTGCAAAGCGTCTATATCGAATCGCAATCTTCTCCGCAAGAAGAGCGCTACGTCTTCGCTTATACCGTCACCATTCGCAATCTGGGGCGGACTCAGGTTCAGCTTCTTGGCCGCTACTGGCTTATCACCAATGGGCACGGTCGTGAGACCGAAGTCCAGGGGGAAGGCGTTGTCGGCGAGCAGCCGCATATTCCGGCCGGCGGTGAATACCAATATACCAGCGGCGCGGTCATTGAAACGCCGCTGGGCACCATGCAGGGACATTATGAGATGATCGATGTGAACGGCGCGCCGTTCACCATTGAAATCCCTGTTTTCCGTCTCGCAGTACCCACTCTCATCCATTAAAACAATGTCTACATACCTTATTGGCGACGTTCACGGTTGCTACGATGAACTGATCGCACTATTAGAGCAGGTGGAGTTTAACCCTGAGACTGATACGCTGTGGCTGACGGGCGACCTGGTCGCGCGCGGCCCCGGTTCGCTCGAAGTACTGCGTTTCGTGAAACAGCTTGGCGACAGCGTACGCATCGTGCTGGGCAATCATGACCTGCACCTGCTGGCGGTCTTTGCGGGCATTAGCCGCAATAAACCCAAAGATCGGCTGAAATCGCTGCTTGAGGCGCCGGACGCCGACGATCTGCTCAACTGGCTGCGTCGTCAGCCGATGATGCAAATCGATGAAGAGAAAAAGCTGGTTATGGCCCACGCCGGGATCACGCCGCAGTGGGATCTGGAAACCGCTAAACAGTGCGCACGCGACGTGGAAGCCGTGCTTGCCAGCGACTCCTATCCGTTCTTCCTCGATGCGATGTACGGCGACATGCCGAACAACTGGAGCAACGAACTGAGCGGACTGGCGCGCCTGCGCTTTATCTCTAACGCTTTTACCCGCATGCGCTACTGCTTCCCGAACGGCCAGCTGGATATGTATGCCAAAGAGGCGCCGGAAAACGCGCCCGCGCCGCTCAAGCCGTGGTTTGCGATTCCCGGCCCGGTGGCCAGCGAATACAGCATCGCCTTCGGTCACTGGGCTTCGCTGGAAGGAAAAGGCACGCCGGAAGGTATTTACGCGCTGGATACCGGCTGCTGCTGGGGCGGCGATCTGACCTGCCTGCGCTGGGAAGATAAGACGTACTTCACGCAGCCGTCAAACCGGCAGCCAAATCTTGATGAAGGCGAGGCGATCGCCTCCTGAAGAGAGTCACCCCGGTGAGCGAACGCCACCGGGGAAAACCTTAGCGACGCTCCAGAATCTCGAAGCAGTAACTATGGGAATTCTGCGCATCAGCATCGTGGAACTCGCTGAATACCGACTCCCACTCGTCCGGATCGTAATCCGGGAAATGAGTATCGCCTTCCACTTCCGCATCAATATGGGTCAGATAAAGCTTTTGCGCTTTTGGCAGGAACTGCTCATAAACGCGTCCGCCGCCGATCACCATCATCTCTTCGACGTCGCCGCAGGCGGCGATGGCTTCATCGACCGACTTCACCCACTGCACGCGATCGTCGGTGCCGGGCTGGCTGCTAATAACGATATTTTTACGCCCCGGTAACGGGCGACCGATAGATTCCCAGGTGAGACGCCCCATCACTACCGGTTTGTTTAAGGTATTGCGCTTAAACCAGGCGAGATCGGCAGGCAGATTCCACGGCATGGCATTTTCCATACCAATGACGCGATCTACCGCTAACGCCGCAATCAGACTGATCATTGAATAATTCCCGAATGCAAAAAATTGCCGCCACTATACGGAAAGCGTAATACTTCGTCGACTGGGCGGAGAGTAAAGAATCAGAAAATTTTAAGATTTGCTGGCGAGCCCACGTAAGCCCCGCGAGCCGCCAGACAGGATTTAAATTGAAAACAAAATGTTACTTGTAAAGCTAACGTAACACCCTGAATTCCCCCTTATGCCGGGGGTTTATTTTCCGGCTCATCAGCGATATCACCGGTATGCCTCCCCTCTTCCGTTCCTTGCCAGCCATGACGCTGAACCAGCGATAAATGGTTGCGGTCTTCGTTGATTATTCCGGTCAGCATATCGCTGGTGCGCTTGAATACCGCCACCCGCGAGGCCGCATCGTTTTCCGCCATGGCCACCATCTCTTCGACCATTTGCAGGTTGAAACGGCGGAACAGATCGGCGCGCTCGCGGGCCTCGTAGGCTCCCAGGCCCAGCGCCTCAAGCGTCATACGCCCGGACTTCAGCGCCGCTTCAAAGGTTTCACGCTCCGGCGCCTCAACGCCGGCCTGGCGCAGCTTGATGTAATGATCGACATCGCGGGCGCGGGAGATGATCTGCAGATGCGGGAAATGCTCTTTTGCCAGCTCCGCCAGCTGCAGGTTTGTCTGCGGATCGTCGATGGCGTTAATCAGCACTTCCGCTTTTTCCGCCCCCGCCGACTCCAGCAGGTCAACCCGCGTCGCATCGCCGTAGAACACCTTCATATCAAACTTACGCAGGGTATCGACGTGGTCAGGATCGTGATCGAGAATCACCATCTTCACGCCGCTGGAGAGCAGCACGCGGCCGGCAATCTGCCCGTAGCGGCCAAAGCCGGCAATAATTACCCGCGGCTGCTCTTCGTCAATTTCATCCGCCTCGCGCTCCTGACCGCTGGTGGATTTCTCCAGACGGGTCAGCAACACCAGCAGGATTGGCGTGGCAGCCATCGATAGCGCCACCGCCAGGGTCAGCGCCTTCGCCCATTCGCCGTCCAGGACATCGGCCATCTGCGCCGCGCCGAAGACCACAAAGGCAAATTCACTCCCCTGCCCCAGCAGCACCGCAAACCAGCGGCGCTGCGCGCGGGGTACGCCTAATGGCCTGGCGATCAACCACAGCATCAGGGATTTAATCACCAGAAATCCCACCAGCAAAATCAGGATCCGCAGCGGATGAGTCACCAGAGTACCGAAGTCGATAGACATCCCGACGCCGATAAAAAACAGCCCCAGCAGCAGCCCCTTAAACGGTTCAATATCGCTTTCGAGAGCGTGGCGGTACTCCGAGCTCGCCAGCAACACCCCGGCCAGGAATGCCCCCATCGCCATCGACAGCCCAACCTCTTCCAGCAGCAGCCCGAAGCCAAACACCAGGAACAGGGCCACGGCGCTGAAGACTTCACGCAGGCCGGAGCGCGCAACAAAACGCAGCATCGGCCGGGTCAGATAGCGGCCAAGCACCACCACCAGCGCCAGCGCACCCGCCACTTTCAGGGCCGAGAGTGCAAACGCGCCCAGCGTCGTCGAGCCGCCGCTCGCCGCCAGCAGCGGGATCATCGCCACCAGAGGAATAGCCGCAATATCCTGGAACAGCAGCACCGCAAAGGCGCTCCGGCCCAACTGGGTGACCGTCAGGTTACGCTCGTTCATCGCCTGCATAGCGATCGCCGTTGAAGAGAGCGCCAGCGTCATGCCAATCAGCTCGGCAACCTGCCAGCGCAGACCAAGCGACATGCAGAACAGGCCGATCAGCACGCCGCAGACGACCATCTGCAGCGCCCCGCCGCCGAACACCGAAGCGCGAAGTTTCCACAGGCGCTGGGGATCGAGCTCAAGACCGATAACGAAAAGCATCAGCACCACGCCGATTTCCGCGAAGTGCAGAATCGACTCGGCGTCGGTGACCAGCCGCAGCCCCCACGGGCCAATAATACAGCCGGCAATTAAGTAGCCGAGCACCGACCCTAAGCCAAGACGTACGGCAATCGGCACGATCAGCGCGGCGGAGCCTAAATAGATGAGCGCCTGTATCAGCGTATGGCTATCCATGGTTGTGCGCCTCCTGCCATTCGATTAAGCGTTGCCGATAGCGGCGCGCCTGCGCCTGTAGGGTTTCGTCATCACAGATAAAAGTGCAATGCATCGCAAACGGCGGTAGCCATGTCATGCCGCAGTAGAGGGCTGTCGCCTGCAGCGGCTGCGCCAGGACGTCGAAACCGGGAAAGGAACCAATATCAAAGTGGCTTTCGCCGCCGCCGGTAGTAACCGCCCACATCAGCGATTTACCGCGCAGCGCGATACCGTTGTGACCGTATGCCCAGCCGTGCGCCAGCACTTTATCCATCCACAGCTTGAGCAGCGGCGGCACGCTGTACCACTGCATCGGATGCTGCCAGATAACCAGATCGGCACGAGCCAGCGCCGCCTGCTCGGCGGCGATGTCAATATTAAAGTCAGGATAAAGCTGATAGAGGGAGCGTATCTCTACGCCGTCAAGCGTCCCTGCCTGCTCAAGCATCCGCTTATTCGCATGCGAGTGCTGCGGATAAGGGTGCGCATAAATTATGAGGATCATTGATTAGCCTGCGTTAGCTCTTGTTGTAATCAGCAAGAGTGTAGACAGTTAATCGAATCGCTTACAATGATAAGTGTGATTTATCTCTCATTCAGGGCGAGGATCGCTCAGGCAGGGGTGACCCCGCGATACGGGGCCATGAATAACGCTTAGTTATCCAGTTCATCCATCGATTTAACCTGATCGCGATTGATCTGCTCGGTACGACCGGTTTCCGCGTTTTTGTAGGACACCAGACCGGTGTCGTCATCCACCTGGGGTTTGCCATCGGTGACAATAGTTTTGCCATCGGTGGTTTTTAGCGACTGATTAGATGAACAGCCAGCCACGGTGAAAAGCGCTGCAGCGGCAAAAATAGCGGCGGTGAGGGGCTTGTTGTACATGGTGTTTCTCTCCCGTTATTCAGTCATATTCATTATCACCCTAACCACTTTAGGCTAGCTGACTGTCCGGGGAGAGAAAACCAGAACTCTCCGAAGTGGCCTGTTAGCGCCGATCCCTCTGTTTTTGTTCGAAGTTCACCGCCGCGCCGATCAGGTTAGCATCGTTGCGGTATTGGCAGAGCACCACCTGCGGTAAAAATTCTGCTAAATCTTTTTCATTCACCAGCTCGTTCAGGCGCTGCTTGATGCCGTTAAAAATCTTATCGCTGGCGGAGATACCGCCGCCGATAATCAGGCAGTCTGGGTCGTAGCACACCTGCAAATTCAGTAAGCCTATCGCCATCCAGTGGTAAAACTGCGCCACTTCCTGCTGCGCGATATTGTCGCCCTCCTCAGCCAGGCGAAAGACATCCTCTCCGGAGACGGAGTCAGCCGCCAGCGACATGCGCCGGGCATAACGACGCGCCGTAGCGACGGCGGTTGCCAGTTCGCTAAAGGTTTGCCCCTCGTGCAGGGTCATCATGCCAAATTCCCCGGCGTAGCGATGGCTGCCGTGGCGCAGGACTTTATTGTCGACAATGGCGCCACCGATACCTGAACCGGCAATCACAAACAGTACGCTGTCATACTCGCGGCCCGCGCCCAATGCCGCCTCGGCGATACCCGCCGAGTTGGCGTCGTTCTCAATGCATACCGGCAGTGAAAACAGCCCGGAAAGCTCTTCGACGATGGGAAAGTGATGAATATAGGGAATGGCGCTCAGGCCGCTAATGACCCCGCTCTGCGGATCCACGCACCCAGGAGCACTAATTGAGATCCCATTAATGGCGTAGCGCGACTGAAACTGTTGATAAAGTTCCAATAGCCGATTTTTCATCTCTTCCCAGCTATCAGGCGTCTCAACCGATGCGGTGTCCTTCAGCTCCCCCTGCTGCCAGACGCCATATTTAATCGATGTGCCGCCCCAATCAAACAAAAGTATCGCCATGTCGTTATCCTTGCGTGCGTCATGAAATGGTTTTGTTCCATTAAGGATGAACCCTCTCCCCCTATTTCGCTTTATCGCAACGCAAAAAAAAGCGCCTCCGGCGTTGGCCACCGGAGGCGCTTTTACTGGCAGATGAGATTACTTTTTAATCTGCGCGTGCATTTCCTGCACCGAGGTCACTTTCTCTATCGCGTTGGCATTGAGGGCCATTGCGGTAGCGAAACCGCCGTTCAGCGTGGTGTCGTAGTGCACTTTGTACTGCAGGGCGCTGCGGCGAATCAGCTTGGAGTCTTCAATCGCCTGACGGCCTGCGGTGGTGTTGATGATGTAGGTGTATTCGCCATTCTTGATGCGGTCCTGAATGTGCGGGCGGCCTTCATGCACCTTGTTCACCAGACGCGGGTTGATGCCGGCTTCGCCCAGCACAATCGCAGTACCGTGGGTTGCATCCAGCTCGAAACCAAACTTCAGCAGTTTTGCCGCCAGATCCACCACGCGCTCTTTGTCGCCTTCGCGTACGGAGAGCAACGCGCGTCCCTGTTTCTTCATCGTCGAGTTGCTGCCTAACTGCGCCTTGGCGAACGCTTCCGCGAAGGTGCGGCCAACGCCCATGACTTCACCGGTAGAGCGCATTTCTGGCCCTAACAGCGGGTCAACGCCCGGGAATTTGTTAAACGGCAGAACCACCTCTTTCACCGAATAGTACGGCGGGATGATCTCTTTAGTGACGCCCTGCTGAGCCAGCGTTTTGCCCGCCATCACGCGCGCCGCGACTTTCGCCAGCGGTACGCCGGTGGCTTTCGAGACAAACGGGACGGTACGCGCCGCGCGCGGGTTGACTTCAATCAGGTAGACTTCGTTGTTTTTGACCGCAAACTGCACGTTCATCAGACCGCGTACCTGCAGCTCAAAGGCCAGCTTCTGCACCTGCTCGCGCATCACATCCTGAATTTCCTGGCTCAGGGTGTAGGCCGGCAGCGAACACGCGGAGTCGCCGGAGTGTACGCCCGCCTGCTCGATATGCTCCATGATGCCGCCAATCAGCACCATTTCGCCGTCGCAGATGGCATCGACGTCAACTTCAACCGCATCGTCAAGGAAGCGGTCCAGCAGCACCGGCGCATCGTTAGAGACGCTGACGGCGGTCTGGAAGTAGCGACGCAGGTCGATTTCGTCGTAGACGATTTCCATCGCGCGGCCGCCGAGAACGTAGGACGGGCGCACCACCAGCGGGTAGCCAATCTCTTTCGCCTTCTCGACCGCCATTTCGATCGCGGTCACGGTGGCGTTCGCCGGCTGCTTCAGTTTCAGGCGGTCAACCGCGTGCTGGAAGCGCTCACGGTCTTCCGCACGGTCGATTGCATCCGGGCTGGTGCCGATAACCGGCACGCCTGCGGCTTCCAGCGCACGCGCCAGCTTCAGCGGCGTCTGGCCGCCGTACTGCACGATAACGCCTTTCGGCTTCTCAATGCGCACGATTTCCAGCACGTCTTCCAGCGTCACCGGCTCAAAGTAGAGGCGGTCAGAGGTGTCGTAATCGGTAGAGACGGTTTCCGGGTTACAGTTGACCATAATGGTCTCGTAGCCGTCTTCGCGCAGCGCCAGGGAGGCATGGACGCAGCAGTAGTCGAACTCGATGCCCTGGCCGATACGGTTCGGGCCGCCGCCGAGCACCATGATTTTATCGCGGTCAACGGACGGATTGGCTTCGCACTCATCTTCATAGGTGGAGTACATATAGGCGGTGTCGGTAGCGAATTCCGCCGCGCAGGTATCCACGCGCTTGTAGACCGGGTGCAGGTCATACTGGTCGCGCAGCTTGCGGATTTCCGCTTCGCGCACGCCAGCCAGCTTCGCCAGACGCGCATCGGCAAAGCCTTTACGCTTGAGCTGACGCAGGAAGTCGGCGTCGAGGCCGGTAATACCGACTTCAGCCACTTTCTCCTCCAGACGCACCAGCTCTTCAATCTGCACCAGGAACCAGCGGTCGATATTGGTCAGGTTGAACACGCCATCAACGGAGAGGCCCGCGCGGAAAGCGTCAGCGATGTACCAGATACGCTCAGCGCCAGCATCTTTCAGTTCGCGGCGGATTTTGGTCAGCGCTTCCGGATCGTCGAGGCTCACTTTCGGGTCGAAGCCGGTGGCGCCCACTTCCAGACCGCGCAGCGCTTTCTGCAGGGATTCCTGCTGGGTGCGGCCAATCGCCATCACTTCGCCCACCGATTTCATCTGGGTGGTCAGACGGTCGTTGGCGCCGACGAATTTTTCAAAGTTGAAGCGTGGGATTTTGGTCACAACGTAGTCGATGGACGGCTCAAACGACGCCGGGGTGCGGCCGCCGGTGATATCGTTCATCAGCTCATCAAGGGTGTAACCGACCGCCAGCTTCGCCGCCACTTTAGCGATCGGGAAGCCGGTGGCTTTCGAGGCCAGCGCCGAGGAGCGGGAGACGCGCGGGTTCATTTCAATAACGATCAGGCGGCCATCTTTCGGGTTCACCGAGAACTGAACGTTGGAACCGCCGGTCTCTACGCCGATTTCACGCAGTACCGCCATCGAGGCGTTACGCATGATTTGGTACTCTTTATCGGTCAGGGTCTGTGCCGGCGCGACGGTGATGGAGTCGCCGGTGTGGATACCCATTGCGTCGAAGTTTTCAATAGAGCAGACGATGATGCAGTTGTCGTTTTTATCACGCACCACTTCCATCTCGTACTCTTTCCAGCCAATCAGCGACTCATCAATCAGCAGCTCATTCGTCGGCGAGAGATCCAGACCGCGTTCGCAGATTTCTTCGAACTCTTCGCGGTTGTAGGCGATACCGCCGCCGGTGCCGCCCATAGTAAAGGAAGGACGGATGATGCACGGGAAGCCAACTTCAGCGGCAACCGCCAGCGCTTCTTCCATGGTATGTGCGATCCCGGAACGCGCGGTGTCGAGGCCAATTTTCTTCATTGCCACGTCGAAACGGCGACGGTCTTCCGCTTTATCAATCGCGTCGGCGGTCGCGCCAATCATGGTCACGCCGAACTCTGCCAGCACGCCCTGACGCTCCAGCTCCAGCGCGCAGTTCAGCGCCGTCTGGCCGCCCATGGTCGGCAGAACCGCATCCGGACGCTCTTTCTCAATGATCTTGCGCACCACTTCCCAGTGAATCGGCTCGATGTAGGTAGCATCGGCCATTTCCGGGTCGGTCATGATGGTGGCCGGGTTAGAGTTCACCAGAATGACGCGGTAGCCCTCTTCGCGCAGCGCTTTACACGCCTGGGCGCCGGAGTAGTCAAATTCACACGCCTGACCGATAACAATCGGGCCCGCGCCCAGAATCAGGATGCTTTTTATATCTGTACGTTTTGGCATGGCTCTCTTAACTCCTGATTATTTCGCGGACTGACGGTACTGCTTAATTAACTCGATAAAATGGTCGAACAGCGGTGCGGCATCGTGCGGGCCGGGGCTCGCCTCCGGGTGTCCCTGGAAGCTGAACGCCGGTTTGTCAGTACGATGAATCCCCTGCAGGGTGCCGTCGAACAGCGACTTATGGGTGACGCGCAGGTTGGCCGGCATAGACGCTTCATCCACCGCGAAACCGTGGTTCTGCGCGGTGATCATCACCACGTTGTTATCAATATCTTTTACCGGATGGTTGCCGCCGTGGTGGCCGAACTTCATCTTCACGGTCTTCGCGCCGCTCGCCAGCGCCAGCAGCTGGTGGCCGAGGCAAATGCCGAATACAGGAACGCTGGTTTCCAGAAACTTCTCAATCGCGTCGATAGCGTAGTCACAAGGCGCCGGGTCGCCGGGACCGTTGGACAGGAAGATCCCGTCCGGATTCATCTTCAGCACCTCTTCGGCAGGAGTCTTAGCCGGCACCACCGTCAGACGGCAGCCGCGGTCTACCAGCATGCGCAAAATGTTGCGCTTGGCGCCGAAATCGTAGGCCACCACGTGAAACGGCAGCTCGCTTTCCGCTTTGGCTTCCGGCAGGTCACCCGCAAGGGTCCAGCTTCCCTGCGTCCAGCTGTAGGTTTCTGCGGTGGTTACTTCCTTCGCCAGATCCATACCGTTAAGGCCCGGGAACGCTTTTGCCTTTTCCAGCGCCAGCTGCGCATCCGGGCTATCGCCGGCGATGATGCAGCCGTTCTGCGCGCCTTTTTCACGCAGCAGGCGGGTCAGCTTACGGGTGTCGATATCGGCAATCGCTACAATGTTATGGCGCTTCAGATAAGAAGAGAGGTCTTCGGTATTGCGGAAGTTGCTGGCAATCAGCGGCAGATCGCGAATGACCAGACCCTGCGCGTGTACCTGAGAAGATTCTTCATCAGCGGCATTGGTGCCGACATTGCCGATATGGGGATAAGTTAGAGTGACGATTTGGCGGGAATAGGAAGGATCAGTGAGGATTTCTTGATAACCGGTCATTGAAGTATTGAAAACGACTTCCCCAACCGCCGTGCCGGTAGCCCCAATGGCCCGACCGTGAAACTGGGTTCCGTCTTCCAGAACCAATAGCGCTGACTTAATCAAAACACCCTCCAGAGAATATCCACTCACTTTATTTGCATATTAATTCATAATGTAGATCTGAATCAATGCAAATCTGTTGCCCGCAGAATTTTGGCAAACGGCGGCATTCTGGAGAGATGGCGGGTAAAAGTCAACTTAAAGCGGATATTTTTAATCTTGTTTCAGGCGACTACTCTGTAATCTCTGCTTTAAGCGGCAAAAAGATCAACTAACTCGCCTGGGAAAACGCTTGCGGAGGAGGAAGAGTGTAAAAACTGCGCTCAAGGTGTAAAAAAGTGGACCGGATAGTCAAAATTTACAATAAAACAACAAAATCAGGGTGGATAATGTATTTTTTTGGAGGGTTCATCCAATAAAAATCGCAAAAATCAAAAAATAAAAAAGGGCAATAAAGTATTGCCCCTTGCAATCAATTACTTATTGAAAGCAATAACCACATCACGATGGGTAATAATCGTTATAAAGAGTTCAATTCAAGCACATCACGCATATCAAAAAGACCATTTTTCTTGCCTTTTAGCCATAATGCAGAGCGAACGGCACCATTTGCAAAAGTCATCCGGCTGGAAGCCTTATGGCTGATTTCAATACGTTCGCCGATATCCGCAAACATCGCCGTATGTTCGCCGACGATATCCCCGGCGCGCACGGTTGCAAAGCCGATGGTGCCGGGAACGCGCTCACCGGTATAGCCTTCGCGACTGTATACCGCGCACTCCTTCAGATCTTTATCCAGCGCGCCGGCAATCGCCTCGCCCATCGCCAGCGCCGTACCTGATGGCGCGTCGACTTTATGGCGATGATGCGCTTCAATAATCTCAATATCGGTATAGTCGCCCATCACCTTCGCCGCTTTCTCCAGCAGCTTAAGCATAACGTTAACGCCAACGCTAAAGTTTGCGGCAAAGACGATGGCGATCTCCTGCGACGCCTCGCGAATGGCCTGCTTCCCGGCGTCGTCAAAACCGGTGGTGCCGATAACCATGCCTTTACCATGTTGACGGCAAAAAGCGAGATGGTTCAGCGTGCCTTCCGGACGGGTGAAATCGATGAAGACATCGAAATCGTCTTTTACCGCCTCAAGGCTGCTCTGCACCACCACCCCTGACTTGCCCGCGCCCGCCAGTTCGCCCGCATCGCTGCCGAGCAGCGAGGAACCTTCGCGCTCCAGCGCCGCGCCAAGCGCCGCGCCTTCCATCTGCTGTACCGCCTGAATTAACTGGCGTCCCATCCGGCCGCCCGCGCCCGCGATGGCCACGCGGATATGTGCATCATGCATAGCTATTCTCTTTTGTTAACACTACGTAAATTGTTTTCAGAGTAACCAGCCCAACGATGAGCCGCTACTCAAAAACACCGATAATTAGAAATTTATGACAAACTGCCGCCGATATCAGTAAAAACTATACGATTATGCCGGGAATCGGCCATTGGGCAGAGAGAAGGAATGAACAAATGGGGCTGGAACCCCGGTTCAGCCATGTGCAGGTCAATCCGGGGTCAGCTATCGATGAAAAACCGGGCAATTAATGCAGGAACATCTCCCCGGCAGGAAAACCAGACAGGAACCAGGTTACCGCCAGCAGGTCAGCGCTGCCGCCAGGGCTAAGATGGCGAACAATCAGTTCATCATCGAGCTGGCGCAGCGCTTCCAGCCCGACATCGGCCAGCACTCCGCCTTCCCACAGCAGTTTTTGCGCCTGCTGCTGAACAAAATTCAGCCCTTCCAGCCCACCGCGCGATACCAGATTGGTATCGTCATTCCAGGCCATCAGATGCAGCAGGGTCTGCAATAACGCCAGATTGGCGTCGCCGGTATTCGCCATGACGCGATTGAATACCGGCATCGCCTGAGTGCGCACGGTGTGAAAGCCGCTTTCCGCTTCTCCTCTGGCGCCGGAGAGCCCGTAGCGCAGGAAATGCCCTTCGCCTTTGCTCACCTTCTTTCCTTCAGAGGAGGAGAGCTCGCGCGCCACCAGGCCGCGACAGAATCGGGCCACCTGATCGCAAACCCGATGCTGTTCAACCGGCTCCCCTCTGGCAACCAGTCTTCCCGCCGCCGCGCAGAGCAGGCCAAAAGCGAAGATCGCGCCGCGATGGGTGTTCACCCCGCCGGTGGCTTCCAGCATATCCGTCTCGCAGGCCATGCCCACCGGACGCAGCATCGTCAACACCTGTTCCGGCGTGATATTGGCGGTGTCGTGTCCCATAATGAAAAACTTCTCCATCCACGGGGCGACAACCGCCGTACTGGCCTCAAAGGTGGCCAGATCCATATCCCGATGCGCGCCGGCATTACGAATATCCACCAGACCCGGCTTCGGCGTCAGGCGAACTTCAGTCAGTAGCGCCCGTCCCACGCGAGAAACCATCTCCTCAGCCGTCACCGTTTGACGGCTCAATGGCCGATGCTGGCTTATTATCACTTCGCTCATGCCTTTCTCCTCAGCGCGTTTAACCAGCGGTTTTAACCTGACGAATCACGTCGATCACCGAACCATCGCGATAGCGCACCACGGCCACGACCCGATCGGTGAATTCGATCGGATCAGGCTTGCCGGTCAACAGTTCGGCGCGCTGCTGTAGCTCTTCGATGGTCATGAGCTGGATGCCCGCGTTACGCAGGTTATCAATCAGGTCCTGACGCGCCGGGTTAACGGCAATACCGTGGTCGGTCACCAGCACATCCACGCTGGCCCCCGGCGTGACGCGAGTCAGGACTTTCTCCACCACGCACGGAATACGCCCACGCACCAGCGGCGCGGTGATAATGGTTAAATCCGCGCCTGCCGCCGTATCGCTATGGCCGCCGGACGCCCCGCGCAGGACACCGTTGGAGCCGGTCATCACGTTAACGTTAAATCCGGTGTCGATTTCCAGCGCGCTGAGCATCACCACATTCAGGCGTTCGCAGGAGATCCCTTTCGAACCGGGATTGGCGTACTGATTAGCGGAAATTTCGATATGGTTAGGGTTGTTCGCCAGCGAACGGGCGGCATCGCCGTCGAAAGATTGGGTATCCAGCAGCGCTTTGATCAAGCCCTTTTCATGCAGATCGACCATCGTGCCGGTAATCCCGCCCAAACCAAAGCTGGCGGTGATATTGTTACGACGCATCTTATCTTCGAGGAAGCGAGTTACCGCCAGCGATGCGCCGCCGGTACCGGTTTGCAAAGAGAAGCCCTCTTTGAAGTAGCCCGAATGTTCGATGACTTTAGCCGCCTGGCGGGCGATCAGCAGCTCGCGTGGGTTGCTGGTCAGACGGATCGCGCCAGCGGTGATTTTCGCCGGATCGCCGACTTCATCAACCTGCACGATCAGATCCACCTGATCCTGGGCGATGCTGGCCGGATAGTTCGGATAATCCACCCACTCTTCAGTCAGCAGTACCACGCATCTGGCGGCATCGGCATCCACTTTGGCGTAACCCAGCGAGCCGCAGCGGGATTTACCGCTAAAGCCGTTGGCATTGCCATATTCATCGCAGCACGGCACGCCGAGGAACGCCACGTCAATGGTTAGCTCACCGGTTTGCACTAAATACGCCCGGCCGCCGTGGGAATGGATTTGTACCGGATTTTCCATCAGCCCGGCGGAGATCTCTTCCCCCAGCTTCCCGCGCAGACCGGAGGTATAAATCTGCCGGATCACGCCGTTTTTTATGTGCTCGATCAGCGGCCAGTGGGCGTCGATCAGCGAGCTTGAGGCCAGCGTCAGATCGCGAAAGCCCATTTCAGCCAGCTTCGCCACCACCATATTGACCACCTTGTCACCGCCGCGAAACGCGTGATGGAAGGAGATGGTCATACCGTTTTGCAGCCCGGAGCGGCGAATCGCCTCCTCCAGCGAAGCGCAGACTTTACGCTGCCGCTTTTCGCTTTCACTGGCCAGCCACGGACTCTTCGCCGTTACCCCTGCGTAAGGTTCTAATCCTTCCGGCATGACGTACTGTTGATTAAGCATTGCCACGGTCTCTTTCATTATTTCCTCCTTAATCACGAATGCCGGAAGCCGACAGCGCCACGACTTTGCGCGCATGATCGATAATCGGTCCATCTATCATCTTGCCGTTTAGCGAGACCACGCCGAGTCCGCGTTCTTCCGCCTCTTCCGCCGCCGCGATGACGTCCCGCGCATGCTCAACTTCTTTCAGCGTTGGGGCATAAACCTGGTGCAGCAGCTCAATCTGGCGCGGGTTAACCAGCGATTTGCCGTTAAAGCCGAGATTTTTCGCCAGATTCGCTTCCGCGAGGAAACCCTCTTCATTGTTAATGTCCGACCACACGACGTCATAGGCCGCGATTCCGGCGACGCGGGCCGCGTGCAGCACCGCGCAGCGGGCGTAGAACAGCTCCGTGCCGTCGCCGCGGCAGGTCCCCATATCCATGACGTAGTCGAAGGCCGCCAGCGCAATGGCCGACAGACGCGGACTGGCGCGGGCGATTTCTACCGCGTTCACCACGCCCAGCGCCGACTCAATCGCCGCCATTAATTTGGTGCTGCCCACCTCCCGACCGCACTCGCGCTCAATACGTTCGACGTGAGCCTCCAGCTCATGAATATCTTCTTTGCTATCGGTTTTCGGCAGACGCACCATGTCGACACCTGCCCGCACCACCGCCTCAAGGTCGGCAAGGCCGAACGGCGTGCTGAGCGGGTTAATACGCACCACGGTTTCCACATCCCGGTAGAGTGGATGCTGGAGCGCATGATGCACCAGCAGGCGAGCGGTATCTTTTTCTCGTAGCGAGACGGCGTCTTCGAGGTCAAACATCACCGCGTCAGCGCCGTAGACAAAAGAGGTGCTTAACATCGCGGCGTTGGCGCCGGGGATAAACAGCATACTGCGACGAGGTTTCATAGCTGGCTCCATTGCGGTTGAGATTGTTGCGCCGCGCGCAGCGCTGCGGCCTGGACGCGAGCCTTCAGCACGCATTCGAGCGCGCCTTTATCATCGACGACGACGTTCGCCCGGGTAACGCCAAGCTGGGTCAGCGTCTCTCTGACGACGCGTTCAATCGCCGCGCCAAACTGCTGCTTCACAATGCTGTCGATTTCAAGCTGAATACCTGGCTCATTCGCAGGCCCAATCCTGACCATCACATCGCTGGACTCCAGCGTGCCGGCCAGGGCGTCAATCATCATTTCCATAGAGGCTGATCCTTAGTTATGGCGGTAAAATCAGGCGGTCTGGCGTTCGCTTTCCGCCAGATGCATCAGAAAAGCGAGCGTTCCCGGCGGTACCAGCGGCTCGATAGCCGACCACTGGCGCTGCTGATACAGCTTGCGCACCCGGGAAGCGGAAATCGGCGCGCCCTCTTTCTCAACCCGCGCCAGCTCAACCACTTCAATGGTCGGCGCGTCGCCGGGCGCTTCCAGCAGCTGTCGCATACGCAGGTTGTAATTACGGGTTAATTCGCACAGCGGTTCGCTGCCGACAAAGCGGTGGGTGACCCCCAGCGCCGGAGCTAAATGTTCGCGAAACAGCTGCAGATCGATCTGGCAGTGGCAATCGTCAACCACGCCTTTGTCTTTCAGGAAGTAGCCGGGGAAAGTGGCGCGCGAGATCAGATAGGCCGATCCCGGATGCAGGGTCACGTTATCGATCCCGGCGATCCCCTGCTCGATCAGCGCCACGCGATCCTGGTAGCTGAAAAATGAAGCATCTTCCTTCACTACGAAAAGATGCAGCCAGTCGCACTGGCGAGCGGCTTGCTCCACCAGCCAGCGATGCCCCAGCGTAAAGGGATTGGCGTTCATTACGATGGCGCCGATTTTTTCTCCGGGCTGGCGATACATCCTGAGCTGGCGGCAATAGCGGGCCAGGCGTTCGCGGCTGTTCTCCATCAAAACGGCCCTGTCGCCCGCACGGGCGATAGGCCAGAAACCGGCGCAGGAAAAGAGGGCCGCGTTATAAGGTTTAGTGAACAGAAACAGCTCGCTGCGGCCCAGCTCATACGCCAGGGTCATCAGTTCAGTCAGCAGCTTCAGGCTAAGCCCTTCTCCCTGCAGCGACGGGTCGACGGCAATGCACTTCAGCACGCATCCGGCAATCGCGCCGCAGCCAACAATGCGCCGCTGGTACTCGGCGACAATCACTATTTCGCAATCCGCCTCCAGCGAGAGCTGATGCTGATGAAGAAAGAGGTCAACGGCCTCTCGCCGCCGGGGATCTTTCTGTACCACGACGCGTTTTAATATCAGATTCATTTTTTTCGCGCTTCATTGACCAAAACGAGCTGTATTTCGCCACCGTTCCCGTAGCGGTTCTTTTATTTGAATCACACTTTTCCCCGTACCTTAATTTGCTTTATGGTTTTTATGTTGTTAATTAATTCAGAAGAATAAAAACAATTAAATTAATTAAAAACACGACTAATCAGTGAACGTAATCACATATCGCCGTAGCGCATCTTTATTATTATGCCGCCGTCCTATTATTGCTTTTTCTAACGGCATTATTCCTTTTTTTAACAGGGTGACGTCATATGACTAATATGAGCCAGGCTCCTTCGACGGAGAAAAATGGTGTAAGTGAACTGCTGAAGTTTAAAATCTTCGGCATGCCGCTTCCGCTATACGCGTTTGCGTTAATCACTTTACTACTTTCACATTTTTATAACGCGCTGCCGACCGACATTGTTGGCGGCTTCGCCATCATGTTTATTATCGGCGCCATCTTTGGCGAAATTGGCAAACGGCTGCCGATATTTAATAAATATATTGGCGGCGCGCCGGTGATGATCTTCCTCGTAGCTGCTTATTTCGTTTACGCAGGCATTTTTACCCAAAAAGAAATTGATGCAATCACTAATGTGATGGATAAAAGCAATTTCCTGAACTTATTCATCGCAGTTTTGATAACTGGCGCAATTCTCTCGGTTAACCGTAAACTGCTGTTGAAATCGCTGCTGGGTTATATTCCGACGATCCTTATGGGGATCCTCGGCGCATCTATCTTCGGGATTATCATCGGCCTGTGCTTCGGTATTTCCGTAGACCGCATCATGATGCTGTACGTTCTGCCGATTATGGGCGGCGGCAACGGCGCAGGCGCGGTTCCGCTGTCCGAAATTTATCACTCCGTCACCGGCCGCTCCCGTGAAGAGTACTACTCCACCGCGATTGCCATTCTGACCATCGCCAATATCTTCGCCATCGTTTTTGCCGCACTGCTCGATATTATCGGTAAAAAACACACCTGGCTGAGCGGGGAAGGCGAACTGGTACGTAAAGCCTCCTTTAAAGTCGATGATGATGAAAAAGCAGGCCAGATTACCCATCGCGAAACGGCGGTCGGCCTGGTGCTCGCCACCACCTGTTTCCTGCTGGCCTACGTCATTGCCAAGAAAATTCTGCCAAGCATTGGCGGTGTGTCAATCCACTATTTTGCCTGGATGGTGCTGATCGTCGCGGCGCTGAATGCTTCCGGCCTCTGCTCGCCGGAGATCAAAGCCGGGGCCAAACGCCTGTCTGACTTCTTCTCTAAGCAGCTGCTGTGGGTACTGATGGTCGGAGTCGGCGTGTGCTACACCGACCTGCAGGAAATTATCGACGCGATTACCTTCGCGAACGTCATCATCGCTGCGGTAATCGTCGTAGGTGCTGTCGTCGGGGCGGCCGTCGGCGGCTGGATGATTGGCTTCTTCCCGATCGAATCCGCCATCACCGCAGGCCTGTGCATGGCTAACCGCGGCGGCTCAGGCGACCTGGAAGTGCTCTCTGCCTGTAACCGTATGAATCTTATCTCTTATGCGCAAATCTCCTCCCGTCTGGGCGGCGGTATTGTGCTGGTCATCGCCAGCATTGTGTTCGGCATGATGATGTAACCAACACGCACGATGGCGATGTTTGAGCGTCAACCACAGCGATGCCAATTAGGGGCCAGAGCCGGGGGCGGCTTCGGGAAATCCACCCTACTCCTTAGCCGGAAGTATCGTTTGGTTAGCCTTCAAACACGCCGTCGTGCCCTTACTTTAGGGTTTTTCAATGACTGAAGCTGTACTGCTGGGTGAAGGCTTCACCCTGATGTTCCTCGGCATGGGATTCGTGCTGGCGTTTCTGTTTCTGCTGATTTTCGCCATTCAGGGCATGTCCGCCGCCGTTAACCGCTTCTTCCCTGAACCGGCTCCGGCCCCGAAGGCGGCACCTGCGCCCGCTGACGATTTCGCCCGCTTAAAGCCGGTGATTGCCGCCGCTCTCCACCACCATCGCCGACTTAACCCTTAATTCACGGAGGAATCCATGACCGTTGCCATTACCGATGTCGTCCTGCGCGACGCCCACCAGTCCCTTTTCGCCACCCGCCTGCGCCTCGACGATATGCTCCCCGTCGCCGCTCAGCTCGACGACGCGGGCTACTGGTCCCTTGAATGCTGGGGCGGTGCCACCTTTGACGCCTGCATCCGCTTCCTCGGCGAGGACCCCTGGGTCCGCCTGCGCGAGCTCAAAAAGGCCATGCCGAAGACCCCCCTGCAGATGCTGCTCCGCGGCCAGAACCTCCTCGGCTACCGCCACTACGCCGATGACGTGGTGGAGCGCTTCACTGAGCGCGCCGTCAAAAACGGCATGGACGTGTTCCGCGTCTTCGACGCCATGAACGACCCGCGCAATATGAAAGCCGCCCTGCAGGCGGTGCGCAGCCACGGCGCCCACGCCCAGGGCACGCTCTCGTACACCACCAGCCCGGCGCACACGCTACAGACCTGGCTGGACCTGACCGAACAGCTGCTGGAAACCGGCGTCGATTCCATTGCGATTAAAGACATGTCCGGCATTCTCACCCCGATGGCCGCCTTTGAGCTGGTGAGTGAAATCAAAAAACGCTATGACGTCAGGCTGCACCTGCATGCTCATGCCACCACCGGGATGGCGGAGATGGCCCTGCTGAAGGCCATCGAGGCGGGCGTCGACGGCGTCGATACCGCCATCTCTTCCATGAGCGCCACCTACGGCCACCCGGCCACCGAGGCGCTGGCGGCGACGCTGGCGGGCACAAAATATGACACCGGGCTGGATATCCTCAGGCTGGAGAGCATCGCGGCGTACTTCCGCGAGGTGCGCAGGAAATACCACGCCTTCGAAGGCCAGCTGAAGGGCACCGACAGCCGTATCCTCGTGGCCCAGGTGCCGGGCGGGATGCTCACCAACCTCGAGGGCCAGCTGAAGCAGCAGAACGCCGCCCACCGTCTGGATGAGGTGCTGGCGGAAATCCCCCGCGTGCGCGAGGACCTCGGCTTCATCCCGCTGGTCACCCCGACCTCGCAGATTGTCGGCACCCAGGCGGTGCTGAACGTGCTGACCGGCGAGCGCTACAAAACCATCGCGAAGGAGACTGCCGGCATTCTGAAGGGCGAATACGGCCACACCCCGGTGCCGGTGAATGCGGCATTGCAGGCCCGCGTGCTGGAAG
>NZ_JBEAIJ010000004.1:0-223330 GCF_040065315.1 Klebsiella sp. CN_Kp100 | reverse complement strand
AGGTTATTAACCTCACTCCCTTCCTCCCCGCTGAAAGTACTTTACAACCCGAAGGCCTTCTTCATACACGCGGCATGGCTGCATCAGGCTTGCGCCCATTGTGCAATATTCCCCACTGCTGCCTCCCGTAGGAGTCTGGACCGTGTCTCAGTTCCAGTGTGGCTGGTCATCCTCTCAGACCAGCTAGGGATCGTCGCCTAGGTGAGCCGTTACCTCACCTACAAGCTAATCCCATCTGGGCACATCCGATGGCAAGAGGCCCGAAGGTCCCCCTCTTTGGTCTTGCGACGTTATGCGGTATTAGCTACCGTTTCCAGTAGTTATCCCCCTCCATCGGGCAGTTTCCCAGACATTACTCACCCGTCCGCCACTCGTCACCCGAGAGCAAGCTCTCTGTGCTACCGTTCGACTTGCATGTGTTAGGCCTGCCGCCAGCGTTCAATCTGAGCCATGATCAAACTCTTCAATTTAAGTTTGATGCTCGTAGAATTAAACTTCGTAATGAATTACGTGTTCACTCTTTGAGACTTGGTATTCATTTTTCGTCCGAAGACGTTAAGAATCCATGTCACTTTGAGTGCCCACACAGATTGTCTGATAAATTGTTAAAGAGCAGTGCAACGCGGCTTTCGCTCACCGTTGCGAGGTGGCGTATATTACGCTTTCCTCTTTCAGAGTCAACCCCGTTTTTCAGGATTTTTTCTCTTCAACCAACCGGCTGTTTGTGTGAAGTGATTCACATCTGCCGTGTCAGTGGGAGCGCATTATAGGGAGCTGCCGGGATATAGCAACCCTTAAAATACAAAAAACTTATCAAGCGCTCATAATTTAAACTTTTCACGACTAACCTTTGCTACGAAAAACCGTAAGAACCCAGGCACCACAAGGCCTGCAGCACATTTTAGCCAAAAATGAGATTTTGCAAAAAACGGCGTTACCCACTTCAGGTTTTCCCTCTTTTATGGTGCCGTTAGTTCAGATGATGAATTAAGCATCAGCCTTGACCCATGACAAAGCGGCTTGAGGGTGCATATTTCTATAATCAGGCCCGTTTCTTCTTATTGGTATAAACCTATGGCTTATCAACTCAACATTAACTGGCCCGAGTTTTTAGAAAAGTACTGGCAAAAGCAGCCGGTGGTATTAAAGAAGGCTTTCGCGAATTTCGTCGATCCGATTACCCCGGATGAACTGGCCGGGCTGGCCATGGAACCGGAAGTCGATAGTCGACTGGTGAGCCTTAAGAATGGTCAATGGCAGGCCAGCAACGGGCCGTTTGAACATTTTGATGGCCTGGGCGAAACCGGCTGGTCGCTATTGGCTCAGGCGGTAAACCACTGGCACATGCCCGCCGCTGAGCTGGTGCGCCCTTTCCGCGTACTGCCGGACTGGCGTTTAGACGACCTGATGATCTCCTTTTCCGTACCGGGCGGCGGCGTGGGCCCGCACATCGACCAGTACGATGTCTTTATTATTCAGGGCATGGGTAGCCGCCGCTGGCGCGTGGGCGATAAGCTGCCGATGCGTCAGTTCTGCCCGCATCCCGCGCTGCTGCACGTCGACCCGTTCCCGCCGATTATTGATGAGGATCTGGAGCCCGGCGATATTCTGTACATTCCGCCGGGATTCCCGCACGACGGAATCACTCACGAAACGGCGCTGAACTACTCCGTTGGCTTCCGCGGGCCAAACGGCCGCGATTTGATCAGCAGCTTTGCCGATTACGCGCTGGAAAACGATCTCGGCGGCGAGCACTACAGCGATCCGGATTTAACCTGCCGTGAACATCCGGGCCGGGTTGAAGAATATGAACTGGAACGTCTGCGCGGCATGATGATCGAGATGATTAGCCAGCCGGAAGATTTCCGCCAGTGGTTTGGACGTTTTGCTACCACGCCGCGCCACGAGCTGGATATTGCGCCAGCTGAACCGCCTTATGCAGAAGAAGAGATTGTCGACGCACTGGAGGGAGGCGAAATGCTGACTCGCCTGAGCGGCCTGCGGGTACTGCACATCGGCGATAGCTTCTTTGTGAATAGTGAACAGCTTGAGCCAACCGAACCTGCGGCACTGGACGCGCTTTGCCGCTATACCCTGCTGGGTAAAGATGAGTTAGGTGAGGCCGCACTGCGCAATCCGGCCTTTATCGCCGAGCTGACCCGTTTGATTAACCAGGGCTATTGGTTCTTCGACGAATAGCGCTTCATCATCTGTTCATATAAAGAAGGCGCGAATAGCGCCTTCTTCTTTTATATCACTACGACGTTATTTTCCGAGCAGCGTCTCATACTGCGCCTGGAACTGCGGCGCGTTCCATGAACCATCAAACAGGGTGTAAGTAATATATCCTTTGTTGAGCCAGCCCGAGTCATTATCCCCTTCCGCCGGTTTTATCGCTTCCGGATTCATCGTCTGTTTTGCAGTGCCGTCCGCCAGCAGTTCATAACCAATCTGCGGCGCGGGGAACTGTTCATTCTCAATATAATGAACGCCCTTAATTTCAGCCGACGGCAGCGGCGGATAGTTAATGCTCAAACCGGACCCTTGCGGCAAAATCGGGCTTCCCGGTTTATGCGCGGCGTTAAGTTTATCAACCAGCGAGACAACGTAATCCACCGAGTCAGGCCAGTACTTATGCGTGCTCGGCCATTTGTTCTTCATCTCTTCTTCCGTGAATCGGTAGCCAATACTGGCGGCAATCGCCGGGAAGCCATAGCGAATGGCGCGGGCTGCAGCGCTAACGGTACCGGAGTTAACCTGCGCCATACCGGTATTGGGGCCGTCGTTAACGCCCGAGATCACCAGATCCGGCGGCGCGTCTTTCAGCACGCCCCACAGGCCGAAATCCAGCGCGTCGGCCGGCGTTCCCGGGAAGCAGTAGCGTTTGTCAGCGGCTTTTTTGACATCAAAGACCTTACCCGTCTTAAAGGTGATTGCCGACCCGATCCCGCTCTGATTCGTTGCCGGCGCCACCATCCAGACGTCATATCCTTTGGCCGCCAGTTTTTCCTGCAGCGATGTGGTTCCCACAGACTGGCAGCCATCGTCGTTAACCAACAGTATTTTCAGCGGTTTTTCAGCAGCCTGTACGCCAGCGGCAGATAACGCCAGAATGGCGGCAGTCAGAATTTTCGTTCTCATCATCACTCCTTGTTAGGTAGCAGAGGTATTTATCAGGCGCAAAAAAAAACCTAAGACTCCTGCCGCACGCCAAATTGGCGGACAGGAGTCTTAGGTTTTGCCTGTGGTCAGTAACAATCCCAGAGTGAAGCGAAAATAACGCCAGTGCGCGGCAGAGTCCAGAGCGGACATCATTATTTTGTGACGGAGATCAATCCCCAATAATTATTTAAGTCAAAAACTGCCAATTATTCTGAAAATTAAACTTAAGATACATCTCAACCAGCAAAATTACCTTCATGAAGACGATCACATTTATTGACAATAACAATAAATAGAGGGTGTCTTTTTGCATAATTAGTGCTAACGTCGCCACTGTTGGATTGTTACTGTCAAGAACAGGCGAAACCTACGTCATAGAGTTCGAGCGAACATAGCTTTATTTATGCTTCGCGTCGAATATCTGACGTAGGTTTTTTTTTGCTTATAAAAAGACCATTCAGGTGGAGCGTTATATGAAGAAGTGGCTTATAGCATTAATGATAGCGGCAGGTGCGGCAACCTGCTCGGCAGAGGAAGTTAAAAACGACGATGGCGTGAATATCTATTTCGCTCGTCACGGCAAAACGCTGCTGAATACGTTTGACCGCGTACAGGGTTGGGCTGACTCCCCGCTTACTGAAGACGGCATTCGCGTCGCACGTTATCTCGGCGAGGGACTAAAAGGCATTCCATTTGATAGCTTCTATTCCAGCGATGCCGGACGTCAGCGTGAAACCATGCAGGTGATACTTAAGCAAGCCGGAGTAAGTGATTACAAACTTACTGAGCTAAGCGGCCTGCGGGAAGCCTTCTTCGGCGGTTTTGAAGGCGGCTCTAACAAAGATATGGCCGACGCCGGCGCCAAACAGCTGGGGCTTAAAGATGGCGCTGCGCTGTTCAGCCAAATGAAAGCGGGCACCCTGGCCGTTGATACCAACCAGAATGCGCTGGCTGCAGCCGATCCCAAAGGCATGGCGGAAAACTATCAGCAGGTAAAAACCCGCACCCAGGCAGCGCTGCATACCATCGTTGAAAACGCGCAGGCCCGGGGCGATAAAAACGTGCTGGCGATTTCATCCGGTACCGCAATGCAGATCATGATTTCCGACTTAACGGACGATAACGCGAAAAACAAACCGCTTGCCAATGCCGCGGTGGTTAAAATTGTTTATAAAGACGGCAAATATACCGTTCCTGAAATCGGCACTATGAAATATGTCGAAGCCGGAAAACAGGCTCTCGATAAAAAATAATACCCACGCTTAATTATTTATTACGGCAGACTTCAGGCGAAAACACCTCGCCTGGATCGCTGCGTCCCTACTCTGGGGTTTATTATGAAAATCAATACTACAACAGTCGCCATTATGCTGCTGGCTATTCCCGCCAGCGCCTGGTCAGCTTCGACCACTAACAGCCTGAAGGAGCGCGATTATATCGATACCGTGCTCGACGATCCGTTATTCAGCCAGTCTCATCTGAATTTATCCTTTAAAAACTACTGGAAATATCTTAAGGAAGAAGAGACCGAGCCGAAGAAAGTCCATAATGCCTGGGGTCAGGGCGTCGCTGTCGATTATCAGTCCGGCTATTTTACCGATATTATTGGCTTTGATGCCACATACTACGGGGCGGTAAAGCTCGGCGCCAGCGATTACTTTAACTCCCGCGGCGTACTCTATAACAACGGCAGCGGAAATAACAAAAGCAACGCTGAAGGCTTTTCCAAATTTGGTCAACGCAATATCAAGCTGCAGTATCGCCTGGCGGACACTCATCTGAACGCCCGCTGGGGCTGGCAGACGATGAAAAACTTTGGCGTCATCTCCAACTCGACCCGCCTCTCTCCGACCACCTACCTGGGCTGGACCGGCGCGGTGAACTACGGTCCCTTCACGCTGCGCGGCGCGTACATCGAAAGCGCGATGGATCGTAACTCGCCGGATAAGAAACGCTTCCAGACCAACAGCGGACAGTACATTAACCATATCGCCAGCGGCGATATTCTGTGGCAAAGCGAGCACCTGAACATGCAGTACGGCTATGGTGAAAGCGACAACTATCTGCGCCGCCATATTCTGTTTACCAATATTAAGCCGATAAAAGCGCTGAACATCGGTACTCAGGTCTACGCCACTCACGCGCTGGACGAGTATAAAGCGATGCCGGCAAATAAGCGTGACTTTGACGATGATGCCTGGCACATCGCCATGGATGTGAAGTGGCAGGCGGACAACTGGAGCACCAAGTGGGGTCTGGGCTATACCGATGCGAATAAGGCCAATGAAGTGGGCTTCTACCCGCGCCATATGAGTAAAAACTCGCGCGGGACCTTTATCTCAATGGCTTACGCCGGCAACGACTATATGCGCGACGGTGAACTGGTTCTCTCTAATATGTCGGACTATAACCTGACGCCGGAGCTGGCTATCGGTCTCGCCGGCAACATCGCCCAGTTTAACTACCGCGGCAACCACGTCCGTACCGGGGAAATTAACGCCTTCAGCCGCTGGGTGCCGACGCACCCGAGACTGAAAAATCTCACCGTCTGGGCGATGTTCGGGCCGGGCTGGTCCTATAAGATGAATGGCAAAACGCCGGTGCTTACCGACGGCCATTACAGCCGGGCCAACTCGCTCTCTTCGGAAGTGATTATCGAATATAAATTTAATCTGTTCTGATACGCCCGCCCCGCCGGTCATGGCGGGGCAACCCTCCCCGGCTACTTCTTCACCTCATTAAGCTCATCGTTATAGCTTTCCCGCGTCACGCAGACGCACAGGATGGTAATTAGCGCCATGCAGGCGAGAAACAGCGAGATGGGCCACGATGCGCCACCGGACCACACCAGCAGTAAGGTACCGATCATCGGCGTTAAGCCGCCGACGATATTCGCCAACTGGAAGCCGAGCGACACGCCGGTGTAGCGCACGCTGGTGTCAAAAAGCTCCGAAAAGAAGGCGGGCTGGACGCTGAACATCATGCCCAGCCCCACGGAATAGCAGAAGGTGGTGGCGAACATAAACATCTTCACCGAGCCGGAGTCGATCATCCAGAACAGCGGGAAGGCAAAGATCAGCGTGATCGCGGCGCCGGCCAGATAGACCGGTCGGCGGCCAATTTTATCGGACAGCCAGCCGAAGAAAGGAAAGGTAAAAATGCCGACAAAACTGGCCAGCAGCAGCCCGTTCAGCGCCGTTTCGCGAGTAAAGTTGAGTTCCCGGGTCACGTAGGACATAAAGAACGCCACCGTCAGCCAGCCCAGAACAATCTCCCCCATGCGCATACCCATCGCCAGGAATACCGCTTTACGGTGATGTTTGAGCACGGTGAGAACAGGAAACTTCTGCTCGGCCGCTTTCGGCGCGTTCTGCTGCTGCTTCTGATTCTCCTGAAACACCGGCGTCTCTTCGATCCTTGAGCGGATAAACATCCCGACGAACAGCAGCGCGATGCTTAACAGGAAAGGCACGCGCCAGCCCCAGGACATCAGGTCATCCTCCGGCAGCATCACCACCAGCGCAAAAACGCCGGTGGCGATAAACAGGCCAAGCACGTTGCCCAACTGAACAAAGGTGCCGAAAAAGCCCCGGCGATGGCGCGGCGCATACTCGGTGATCAGCGTCGTCGCCCCGCCCCATTCGCCGCCGATGGCAAAGCCCTGGCAGAGGCGCAAAAAGATAAGTATCAACGGCGCTGCGTTGCCTATGGTGTCGTAGCTGGGGATTAATCCTATGAAAAACGTCGAAATACCCATAATCATCAGCGACAGAACCAGCGATTTCTTGCGGCCGATCTTATCGCCATAGTGGCCAAATACGATGGCACCGATGGGCCGGCTAACGAAGGTAATCGACAGCGTCAGGAAGGATACCAGCAGCGCCATCAGCGGCGAGAGGTTAGGAAAAAACAGCGACGGAAACACCAGCGCGGCGGCGGTACCGTAGATAAAAAAGTCATAGAACTCAATCGTTGTGCCAGAAAGACCGGAGCCCAGCACGGTGAGCAGCTTTCTTCTTTCATGGGTTTGTTGCGATGTTTGTTCATTTTTTGCAGGGGCAATGGCGGGCGAGGTAAGCAGGGTCATCATTAAATCCTCTGTCCTGAATCATTATTGTTTAGTCGGGCAGCACCTGGCTAACATCGTTGGCGAGGGAAAATCACCAACAAGCTAACTCGAATTAGCTAATTATAACAAGATACAGAAATTCACAACGTAAATGCTAAAAGAGTGTGACCAGGATCGGTTAAATTTTAACACTCCTGTCAATCACCCCAGACAAAATGCTCAAACGGAAAAATAAATAATTCAATAATTTCAATTCATTAAATATCAAACCTGAATTTACCGTCCTCGCTGCGCTTCCCGCCCGCCTTTCTGCACGCCTTTAAACCGCCTCAGCAAACTTTCCTCGTCACTTCACCCCACCTTTTAAAATAATGTTTTTAAAATTAATTAGTTAAAAATTTCACATTGATAGCCATCACAAATCCCCGGCAAAGGGTTTGTCCCTGTCTTTTTTTTATCCTAATTTGCTAATTCGAGTTAGCCATAGAAATCAGTCTGCCTGAAGCGGCTGATGCGGCGCTAATCCCTGCGCAGAACGATCAACGATAACTAAGCGACCTACCCCCTACAGGAGAAATTCACATGTTGAATTTAACGTTACCCGCCGAAGCCGGGCTTATTACCCCGCAGCCAGGCGAAGTCTTGATGGTCACCAATGCGGATCTCCGCGAACCGGCAAACGTCACCTGCTGGCCCACGCAGAAGCTGTTTGAACAGCGTCTGGAAACGGCGCTGGAAACATTAGGCTACCGCCTGCGCCGCGCCCATCCGGTCAACGAACGCCGCGGCCACGGGTTTATCAGCAGCCAGAAAGAGGGTAGCGAGCTGTTCGCCGGGATCGATCCGGATGCGCCGATTATTGTCCTGCTTACCGCCTGGCAATACTCCCATCACCTTGCGCCTTCGCTGGTACATCATCGCGGCCCTATTTTGCTGCTCGCCAATTTTGACGGCACCTGGCCGGGCCTCGTCGGCATGCTCTGTATGGCAGGCTGCCTCACCAGCCTGGAGCGCAACTACTCGCGGCTGTGGTCGGAAACCTTCGCTGACGAGGCGTTTATTCGCGGCCTGGACACCTGGCTGCGCGACGGCCATCTCAGCCATAAGCTCGGCTATCTGCATCCGGTTGCGCCCAGCGCGCCGCTGCTGGCCAGCGAAGCCGGACAGATCGGCGTGAAGGTTGGGCAGTCGATCCTCAAACACAAGGCCATTGTCGGCCTGTTCGATACCTTCTGTATGGGGATGATCAACGGCGTGTTCCCGCAAAAAGCGATGATCGACGTAGGGATGCCGGTGGAGTCGCTGTCGCAATCGGCGCTGCTGGTTGAAATGAACAAAGTGCCGACCGACCTGCGCGAAGCCTGTCTCGACTGGTATGAGACCCGCGGCATGCGCTTCCGGTTCGGCGCCGACGGGACGAAGGAACTGACCCGGGAGCAGGTGCTGGAACAGTGCGCGATGATGATCGCCATGGCGCGCTTCGTGAAGCGCTTCGGCCTGACGGCGGTGGGCGTGCAGTATCAGCAGGGGCTCAAAGACAGCTGCGCCGCCTCGGATTTTGCCGAAGGCGCCATCGGCAACGCGGAACGTTTCCCGATCCCGGATGAGAACGGCGAGATCGTCTTCCCGGACGCGCCGATCCCCTGCATCAACGAGGTGGATATGGGCAGCGCCATCCCACAGGTGATGCTGGCGAAGCTGCTCGGCGCACTGGGCATGGCGAGCGAAACCACCCTTCACGATATCCGCTGGGGTAGCGAATACAACGGCACGTTCTACTGGGATCTGGAGATCTCCGGCGCGGTGCCGTTCGCCCATCTGAAGGGCGGGATCGCCGGGGCCACCGGCTATCGCCAGCCGGCGATGTTCTTCCCCTACGGCGGCTCGACCATTGCCGGTCAGGGCAAAGCCGGACGCTTTATCTGGGCACGAGCGCATTACGAAGGTACCCAGGTGATCCTGCATATCGGCACCGGCACCGCCGTCGAACTGCCGCATGACGAATTCGAACGCCGCCGCCGGGCAACCAACTACGAGTGGCCATTACTCAACGCCGTTCTCGACGGGGTTTCGCGCGACGATTTAATGGCGGGCCACCAGAGCAACCATCTCAGTCTGGCTTATGTAGAAGAGGAGGTATTATCCGAAGTGCTGAACGCCTTTATTGCCCAGGCGCTGACGCAAAATATGAAAGTCTTTATCGCAGGCGATGCGCATTTATTAATGAAATAACAACTGATTCGCTTATGTAATTTTTACGTTGTTAGCGATCCTGGCAAACATCCGCTTCATTCGTCTCTTTATCGCCCATAAAGAGCGGATTAACGCGCATCTGTCCGGGCGGGCCCTCCGCCTGCCCGGATAAGAGAGGATTATATGTATCAGCAGCAACATATTGAATTTATTATCCAGAAGGCAAAGAAACGGCTCGATCAGCAGGAGGCCCCCGGCTGCACCAAAGCGGGATGGCTAATGATCACCGCATTATTAATTGAGTCATGGGATATTTATTCCATGGCGTTTATTTTATTCGCCCTGAAAGATATTTATGAGCCCAGCAGCTGGCTGCTTGGTTTTACCGCCGCCGGCACCCAGCTTGGCGCGGTGGTCGGCGCGCTGCTCGGCGGCTGGCTGACCGATAAGCTCGGACGGCGTAAAATTTTCCTCTGGTCGATGATCCTGTTCGCGATCTTCGCCGTTCTTCAGGGCCTGGCGCCCAATATGTACTGGCTGGCGATTATTCGCTGCCTCGCCGGGATCCCGGTGGGCGCGGACGTGGCTAACGGCTTTACCTACATCATGGAGGTGATGCCGAAGGGCAAGCGCGAAGTGATGGCTAACCGCTGGCAGTTTATGTTCGCGCTGGGGATTATCGCCGCCATTCTGCTGGTCACCACGCTGGTGGCGCTTGATGTTCACCCGGATATGATTTGGCGCATCGTGCTGGCGGTCCCGGCGATCCCGGCCTGCCTGCTGCTGTTTATGCGTCGGGAGCTGCCGGAGACGCCGGCGTGGTTCGTCGAACGCGGCCGCTTTATCGAAGCGAAACAAGCCTCCCGTGACTATTACGGCGAACAGGATGGCCGTCTGCTGGACGATATTCTGCCCAACGAAAACGTCACCATCGCCGACCCGACACTCAAAGAGACGCTGCACGATCTGTTCCGTCGTCCCTTTACCCGCCGCACCACCCTGTTCGGCTGGTTCTCCTGCGCCGTGCAGTCGTTTGAAAACTACGCCTTCTCCTTCTTCCTGCCGCTGATCCTCGTCACCATCGGGATTTCCGGGCAGATCCAGAATAACCTCGCCCTGCTGGCGGTGAACTGTATCGCCGCGCTCTCGGCGTTTGTCGGCCCGCTGCTGTTACCGAAGCTCGGGCATAAGGGACTGAGCAAATACGGCTTCCTGCTGGTCACCATCGGCATCTCAATTTCGGCGTGGGGCGTCTACAGCAGCAGCTTTGGTTTTATCATTTTCGGCGCGGCGCTGATGCTGTGGGGCCATTACTGGGATTCCGAAAGCGGCATGACGGTGATCTCGCTGGTGGCAAAACCGCGCTATCGCGGCGTGGCCTCCGGCATCGGCTATACCATCGTCAAGGTCACCGCCTTCGTCACCACCCTGGTCTTTCCGGCCCTGTTTGAAGCGGTCGGCGTACCGGTCGCCTCAATGATTATCGCGATCGCGCCGTTCTGCGCCTTCCTCGCCTCTATCTTCCTGCTACCGGAAGTCTTCGGCCATGCGGTGGGCGACGAGAACGATCGAGAACATGACGCCAGCCCGGCAATCGCCCTGGAGGGGCATGAATCCCCGGCCTCCAAACATTAACCGCCCGGGCCGCAGGGGCGGCCCCCGCTGAACCCATAAAGGAAGGAATCAGATGAACAGCACAAAAATGCCCGTAATTGAAAATATCGAACTGATGACCGCCCGCGTTCCGCTGCCGGAAGGCCCGTGGGGGGATCAGATTCACCACGTCACCGATATCGAAGTGGCGATTGTTGACGTCTACGGTTCTAACGGCCACGTCGGCACCGGCTTTAGCCACACTTCCGGCTGGTGCGGGAAAACCATCTCTGCGCTGATTGCCGAGATTATCCCGGACGTTATTGGCCAGCCGCTCTCCCCGCGCGGCCTGTGGCATCGCTCGTATAAACACGTACACGACGTCGGCGGCGCGGGCGTCACCACCCATGCCCTGGCGGCGCTGGATATTGCCTACTGGGATCTGTTAGGTAAAACCCTCAATGCGCCGATTATCGACATTCTTGGCCGCGTGCGCGATCGCGTTCCGCTGTACGGCAGCGGCATCAACCTGCATCTGTCCATTGAGGAAGTGATTGACCAGGTCAAACGCTGGAAAAGCACCGGCTACCTGGCGGCGAAAGTGAAAGTGGGCAAACCGACGCTGGAAGAGGACGTAGAGCGGCTGCGTAAGATTCAGGAGGCGGTGCCGGGCTTCCCGCTGGCGGTAGACGCCAACCAGGGCTGGAACTTCCCGCAGGCGCTGCGCGCATTCAAGCTGTTCGAGCCGCTTAACCTGCTGTGGATTGAGGAGCCGCTGCCCTCCGACGATATCGCCGGCCACCTGCGGCTGCGCGAACGCAGCGCCACGCCTATCGCGCTGGGAGAAAACGTCTATAACTTAAACCAGTTTACGCAGTACATCGAGAGCGGCAGCGCGGATTACATCCAGGCAGATCTCGGCCGCGTCGGCGGGATCACCGGCTATCTGGATATCGCCGCCGTCGCCCGCGCGCACAACCTGCCGATGACGCCGCATTTTGTCATGGAGCTCAGCGCCAGCCTGCTGGCTACGGTGCCGAATATCTCATACGCCGAGATGACCGACGGCGGGCGCTGGAAAGATCTGCGCATCATCGCCGAAGCGGGCGAAGAGGTGGACGGCTACTACGTGCCGAGCGAAAGGCCGGGCCACGGCATTATTCTCGATCGTGATTACCTCGCAACCCACAAAATCTAACCACGCAGTGAGGGGAAAGGACAATGGAAGACACGTTATTCTCGGTTAAAGACAAGGTCATCATTGTGACCGGCGGCCTTGGACAGCTGGGGGCGCAGTATGTGAAGACGTTACACGAACGCGGCGCGAAAGTGGCGGCGCTGGCCACCCGCGTCGATGCCGCGCGCGTCGACCGCGTGCTGGGGGCGATTAAGGACTCCGACCGCCTGCTGTGCGCGGAAGTGAATATTACCGATAAAGCCAGCATTAACCGGGTGCTGGACAGCATTGAAGCGAAGTGGGGCGTGCCGGATGGCCTGGTCAACAACGCGGGCGTCGATACCCAGCCCAGCGCGCCGCCGGAAGTCTCCGGGCCGTTTGAGGAGTTCCCGGAAGAGGTGTTCCGCGAGGTGGTGGAAGTGAACCTGGTCGGCACCTTCCTGATGACCCAGCAGGTCGGCAAACGCATGAAGCAGGCCGGCAAAGGCGGCTCGATCATCAACGTCGGTTCGATCTACGGCGTGGTCTCTCCGGTGCAGGATATCTACAGCTACAAAAAAGAGGACACCGGCATTCCGTTCGTCAAACCGGTGGCCTATTCGGCGGCAAAGTCCGGGCTGTATAACTTTACCCGCTACTGCGCCACCTACTGGGGGCGCGACGGCATTCGCGTCAATACCCTGACCCTCTCCGGCGTCGAGCGCAGCGATCAGGACCCGCGCTTTCAGAAAAACTACACCCACCGTATTCCCATCGGGCGGATGGCGAAAGCCCACGAGTACAACGGCGCGGTGGTGTTTTTGCTCTCCGACGCCTCGGTCTATATGACCGGTTCCAACGTGGTGGTGGATGGAGGCTGGACCGCATGGTAAGCGATAAATGGCAGCGTTTTCGCGGCATTATCTCCGCGGTGGTGACGCCGATGCACGCCGATGAGTCGGTGAACTACGCGGCGCTGGACGCGCTCGCCCGCGCCCAGCTGGCGCGCGGGGTTGAAGGCTTTTACTGCTGCGGCTCCTCCGGGGAGGGACCGTTGCTGCGTTTCGATGAGCGCAGGCAGGTGCTGGCGACGCTGGTGCAGTCGGCGGGCGGTCAGGTGCCGGTGATCGCCCACGTCGGGACGCCACGCACCCGGGACGCCGTCGAGCTGGCGAAGCACGCCGAGCAGGACGGCGCCAGCGCGGTGTCGCTGGTGCCGCCCTACTACTACAAATATAGCCGCGAGGAGATTATCGCCTACTACCGTCGGGTGCTGGACGCCATTTCGATTCCGGTGATTTTGTATAATATTCCGCAGTTTACCGGCGTCGAGCTGGATGCCCAGAGCGCCGACGCGCTGCTCGGCGAAGAGCAGGTTCTGGGGGTGAAGCATACTTCGCATAACCTCTATTCGCTGGAACGCATGATCGCCCGCTACCCGGAGAAAGTCTTTTTTAACGGTTTCGATGAGATCTTCCTTTCCAGCCTCGCGGCGGGCGCGACGGCCACGGTTGGCACCACGGTTAACCTGCAGCCGGAGCTGTTTCTCGCCCTGCGCAGCGCTTTTCAGCAGGGCGACATCGCCCGGGCGCAGCGCCTGCAGCAGCAGATCAACGAGGTGGTGGAGCAACTGGTCGCGCGCGGCGTGTTCCAGTCGGCGAAGTATCTTACCGCGAAAGAGACCGTCGATACCGGCCCCACCCGCGAGCCGTTTGTGGCGCTGACGGCGGCGCAGAAAGGCGAGCTGGATGACCTCTATCTGCGCTTACGGAGGTATATCGCCGATGCCGGACAATGACGCGTTCTGTCCCCAGGTCCGTCTGAACGATAGCGTTATATGCCAGCAGGTCGCGCGGTTTTTACAAGAGACGGAAAGCGATGCGCGAACCCGGGGGCTGGCAGTGGCGGTTGTCGGGCCGGAGGGCGAGCTCATCGCCTTTGGCGCGCACGCTCGCTGCCCGCCGCTACCGCGCCAGCTGGCGCAGCGCAAGGCCTGGAGCGCCCTGCGCTTTCGCCGTCCGACGGCAACGCTGGCGCAAGAGGTCAGCGACGGCGCCCTGCAGCTGGCGGTATTTAACGACCCGCAGCTGCTGGCGATGCCGGGCGGTGAGCCGGTGATAGTTGAAGGGCTGGCTATTGGCGGCGTCGGGATCAGCGGCCTGCCACCGGAGCTGGACGCCGGGCTGGCGGCGCGGTTTGTTCAGCGATTGATTTGATGAGGGATCGTTAAGGGTTCCCGGATTGCGGCGCCCGCGCCTTATCCGGGCTACCTGCGCGCGCAGGATGCGGTATTTGTAGCCCCGGCCAGCATAGCGCGGCCGGGGATTGACGTGTTCACACAAGCCGTGTCATTTACTGGCTCCGCTGCTTCTCTACCGACAGCGGGCGATGAATCAGGGTCATCGGCACAGTGATCTTCACATCGGCATTTTCCCCCTGCAGCTTCTGCTGCATCAGATGAAACGCGTGCTGCGCCCAGGCGTCCTCATCCTGGCGCATCGACCACACCGCGTTCGGCAGAAATCCCAGCATCTGGTGTTCATCGAAGGTGCCGATGGGAATATCCGACGGAATAAAGCCGTAGGTTTCCCGCAGCGCGCTCAGCGTCCCTTCCAGAATGGGCAGGGAGGAGGCGATAAACGCCTTCGGCGGCTCGCGATGCTGACGGAGAAAATCGAGCATCAGCTGCTTGCCCTCTTCCTGGCGGTTATGGCTGGCGGACAATATCCACTCCTTCCCCGCGGGCAGCTCGCTCAGGTAGCCCTGCAGACGACGCTGGATCGACGGCTGCTGGGTATCTCCGGCGATAAAAAAAATCGGCGAGACGTCCACCGCCTGGGCCATCGCCTGCACCAGCTTTTTGCTGCCGTTATAGTTATCACTCACCACCAGCGACACGTCGCTCTCGCCAAAATCGCGGTCGAGCAGCACCAGCGGCCGCTTGCGCGCCACCTTCTGGTGATGCAGCTGCGTTTCCCGGGTAGAGGGCACCACGAAGAGCCCGTCAACGTTGCGCGCCAGCAGCCCTTCAACCAGACTGTTTTCATGCTCGCTGTCGCTGTAGGTGCAGGCAATCATTAGCTGATACCCCGCCTGACGGCAGCAGGCTTCGAGCTTTTCCGCCAGGGTGGAGAAAAACAGGTTGGATAAACGCGGGATCACCAGCCCTAAGGTCTCGGTTTTATTGAGCTTCAGGCTGCGGGCGATATGGTTAACGACCAGCCCGTTCTCGGCGATGTAATCATTAATACGCTGCTGCGTTTTGGCGCTGATGCGATACTGCTCAGCTTTGCCACCCAGCACCAGGCGCACGGTGGTAATCGAGATTTCCAGCGCCCTGGCGACTTGCTCAACGGTTTTGGCCATAAACTCATTTTCCATAACGAACAGAACGGCTTAATCATAAACTAATTCGAGTTAGCAATACATTAGCCGCGCTGTTATTTTGAACAAGGCGTCAGTTTTCTGCCGCCTCTGCCGCTCTCGATCGCGATCCTGCTACGCTGGCGATCGTTAAGATCCTTCTCCGCCCTCTCTGTCGACGTGTGTGCCGGGAGAGATTCTGGCCGTGCTATTTCACTTTACCGGTTTAACCTCGGTCACCCAGGTGGGGAGATCCCATGTCCCCCCGAGGCGAAGATAGCGGCACATCCCGGTGGTCGCTTCACGGCTTTTGCGGAACGTTGTGCCATCCCAGAGCCAGCTTGCCGTCCCCCAGCAATCGCCGAGCCCTCGCCCTTTCTGGCTCATAAAAATCTCGCCGTCACCATACTCAGAACCGGAGACGGTGATAAGCGTCGGATTGCCCTCAAGTTTGCTATCCACAACCCAATAGCCATATCCCTCGTTATAGGCCGCCCGCCAGCACAAGGCCGAAATCAGAGAATGGGCGTGATCCAGCGGCGTCAGGCTAATGGTTTCAGCCTTCTCACCCTCCTCAGGCTGGAGGCGATCGCACCAATCATCGTTCTTTAGCGTGGCCAGAAGCTTCGGCTTGAGCACCGCCAGCTCAGGCGCGGTTAACGCTCTCTCCTGCGCTTTCTCAGGCATGACCCGGTGAATAACCGGGGCGGGAATCGCTGCCCGGACGCTATTTTCCGGCCTGTCGCCTTTTTTGGTCAACGCCCCTGGCGTGCCGATTCGCCCCTGAACATCGTCCATTTTCAGCAGTACCGCGTAAGCGCCTTCGCCGGAAAGCACGAACGGCGCCTCCCCGCCTGTAAATTCGACCTTCCCGCTGCCTTTGATGGTGTTAACGATCGCCCGGGCCTGATTCTCCGACAGCGGCCAGCTCTCTTTTACGGGCTTCACATCGCCTGCCGGCTGGCCGTTGATCCACAGCGTCAGTTTGCCCGGCAGAACGTCGCCGTCGGTCACCTCCGCCAGCATCAGCTCTCCCGAGACGGCAGTGCCCGCTCCGGCCTGGCGGGTCAGCAGCACCGAACCTCCGCTTCCTTCTTCAGCGCTGTATCCCGCCGCCCGGCAGGTCAGCGTGTTATCACACACCACTTCCCAGTCTTTGTGGCTGAATGAAACGCCTGTTTCCGCCAGCGCAGGGAGACTAAGTATGGCCAGTGCCAGCACGCCTCTCCAGCGTTCCTTTTTCATAACTTCTCTCCTTAATCGGTCATTCGTGTAGTCTGAGTAAACCTCCTCGCAGAGAGAAGCGTTTTCCCCTGCCGCGACATTTTTTCGGACAACGACATGGATGCCGCACCGCTTTATGCTTCGCTGGACATATTCCCGCCCGTTCAGCCCGGCTGAAAATAGCGGGTTTGAGAGTCTGGTCACCTCATTCAACATCATTTCCAGAGTCACAAAATAACATCCGCCGTGATGTTAAATCATCTTGTGATATTCCGTGCGGCTGCGACCGGCTAACTCTTTTTACGCTCTCAATTCATCTTTGCGATTCATAGCTGAATTCCGCTCTGGTTATTCAGGGGCTTCTTTTATGCATCGGTTCATCTTTTCTTTGACGTCATCAATATTATGAAACTATGCCGAGTATTCAGCGTTCTGCCGTCGCTATTTTTTGCCGTCGCGTGCGCTGCCGCATCATCCGGCGAGGATCATTGTGAAGTGGGCTGCCCGACCGGCGGAAGCGCGCAGACGCTGGTTCGCGAAGCCTATACGCTCAATAACAACAGCCAGCGCAAATTCGCTAATTGGGTGGCGTATAAAATCACCAAAGCCAGCCTGGCCAGCGGGCGTTCGCGCAGCTGGAAGCGCGATCCGGATTTACCCGCTACGGATACCCTTGCCCCCGCGGCATACAAAGGTGCCAGCGCAGCATTGGCGGTCGATCGCGGGCATCAGGCGCCGCTCGCCGGGCTCGGCGCCAGCGCAGACTGGCAGGCGTTAAACTATCTTTCCAATATCACCCCGCAGGCCTCCAACCTGAATCAGGGGGCGTGGGCGCGGCTGGAGGATAAGGAGCGCGCCCTCGCCGAGCGCCGCGACGTGGCGGCGGTGTGGTCCGTTACCGGGCCGCTGTTCGAACGGCATATCGCCACCCTGCCCGCCGCGCCCGAGGTGGAGCTTCCCAGCGGCTACTGGAAGATTATTTTTATCGGCTCCAGTCCGGATAAGGGCGAATACGCGGCGTTTTTGCTGGATCAGGCGACGCCCAAAAGCGCCAGTTTTTGTGATTATCAAGTGACGGTGGAGGAGATTGAGCGGCGGACTCATCCGGCGCTCTCGTTCTGGTCTGCCCTGCCGGCAGGCATCGCCCGCCGCCTGAAGTCCCGGAAGGGTACGCTGGCAAAAGAGATGGGGTGCCCGTAATTGGGCATGGGCATCCTGTTGCGCGCATTATCTCGCTTTTATTTTTTGAATCTGCTTTGCGGTTATTTCAGCAATATCAGGAAAGTCATTTTCAACAGGCGCTAATTAATAGCATCACGTATTCTGTTAATTCTTAATTTGCGGTTAAAGGCGTTTATTATGTCCGATTAAAGTCTGGACTTTATTTTTATTACTGGTTAGGTTTACAGGTGTTATTTAGCGCGGTGCGAATGTGCGCCAACACACCCGCACCGCTGATCACAATTACTATTTACCAGGAATAGCAACCATGACTAATGCTGATTGTATTGTAGATTCGTTTGATCCAGAAGTGTCGCCGAAAAATAAGCGTCAGTTGACGGTGAGTTATGTGAGACGTTTGCCAGATCGTCGTCTTGTTCCGGCGCTGATCATGAAGGGCGAGTGGCTGGCGGCGGCAGGGTTTTCGACCGGCACCCGGGTGGAGGTGCGGGTGATGGAGGGCTGTATTGTGCTGACGGCGGTTGAGCCGGAACCGGAGCTGGAAGCCGCGATGCGCAGGGTGGAGAAGCTGTCGGCCAGGAAGCAGAAGCAGGTCAGAGAGTTTATCGGGGTGATTGGGGGACGAGGTTGAGGGGTCAGAATTGCGGTGACAGACAGGATTTTAATGCCATGCTCTATATCGCCACTCCGGACCTGTACTCATCCATCAAATCCGTACAACGTTCCTTTTAGATAACGGATAAATACCTGTTAATACGACTGAATGAGGAAACCATCATGGAAACTTACCGATTACATCGCGGCAGGCTTAACGACCATATCCAGCTTGTGGTAAATGATTTCGAGGCCAGCAAAGCGTTTTATACAGCCGTGCTGGCGGTCCTTGAGATCCCTGTCGTGAATACCTACGACGATTATTTTTGGGCTGATGAGCTTGTTGTTTCATCCATTAATAGCCCCGGTTCCGCAGGTAAGCCGACAGGACGGCATCACCTGGCTTTCCAGGCCAGGGATCGTGAGACGGTGAATGCTTTTTACCAGGCAGCGCTGGCACACGGCGGCAGTGATAACGGCGCACCCGGTGAGCGAACTTATCACCCGGGATACTACGCGGCGTTTGTACGCGATCCCGATGGTAACAACATCGAAGCGGTTTACCATGGCGAGGGGGAACGCAGTGCGGCATCGGTGGAGATTGGCTTCAGTCTTTAAGCATAACGGTCTCCGGGCAGGGGCCGTATTGGACGGATGGCATTAAGTCAGACCAGAAGTCAGCCCAGGAATTAGCCATATCGAAGCCCTCATAATAATGAGGGCTACATAAAATAAAGTTGGTGCTGTAAATTCATTACGTATTCATTTTATAGAGGAATAACGATGGGAGCCATTAACGAAGGAGGAAGCGCGGGTGGAAAGTGGGGAGCGTGCTGTGCTAGCCGCATCGGAGCCAGAAGAACAGAGGCCTCAACAGGAGGTTTTCAAATGATGAAATGCAGATACAAAAAAGTATTTTAGTGGACTGATTGGGGGATTTGGTGCGAAGGCCGGACTCGCCTTTACGTTTAATTTATTGAAAATTAATGTGTTGTGAGGTTCTAACTTAGGGATTTGCCCCCAAAATGGGACATAAAATTGAATACTGCGTGGAAGATCACAAAGTTGCTTTTCCCTCTGCCGCTGCTCCTACCATAACCCTAAATTGCCTCATCAGCCCACCACACCACACCACACCACACATGATGTGCTCAGTGCAGTTCTGAAGACACTATAACTTCGATATGCTAAAATTTAACCAAGAACTGAGGATGGGCAAATGACCCAAAAAATTACCGTTAGTGTCGCTAGTTATGTTCAACAGCTTGCAAATGATAACAACGTTACAGCTAACCGTGATGGCATGAGCCGCGTTGCTGTGGCCATTACCGCGCTTGCCGATGACTCTGTCGAGCTGGATAACGTTGAGCAATTATTGGTAAACCTTAAAAAGAAAGGTGTACTCAGTAAATCTGAAATTTTACAGCTTCAGGGACGTTACTTCCGCGAACAAAAGCACTTTCATAAAAAAGCTACTGCATGAGTTTTGATCCATTTGGCGATTTCGATACCGCAGGCTATCTTCAAAATGCCCTTCAGCTTAAGGAGCCTGAAGAGGTCAAACGGGCAGAACATTTTACCGTTTTCAAAGGCTCGCAGGATAGCCCCGTCATACGGTCTTCGAGGGGCCAAACTCTATCCGTATAGCTGTCGAATACAACCTTCTGTTGCCAACAAGCAACGTTTCCTATAAAAGCTAGGGAAGTCATAGCGCAAATTTCACCGTAATTTAAAGATAATTAGCCACGACGTAATTCAAGACAGTTTGCAAGTGTAATATTATTAATGCTTTTAACCTAACCCACTGGGAGAGCAGTGGGTTGGTAAATAGGAGTAGCTTACTTATCTAAATAGCCGCATAAATGTCTAGCAAGAGCTTTTGCTAACATAGGTGGAACGGCATTACCAATTTGTTGATATTGAGAATCCTTTACACCACAAAATATAAAACTATCAGGAAAAGTTTGTAATCGAGCAGCTTCGCGTATACTCAATGCACGATCAAGAGTCGGATGTATCCACATAGACTTTCTTACATTTACGACTGTTCCTGAAGGTTCATTATATTTCAACCTTAGATAAATTGTATTTTGTGTGCGAGAGCTATCTGAGTATGTCGTCTTAAGCTCAGAGGGTAAATCATGGAAATTGCAACCTTGCTGAATGACTTTAAACCGTTCTAATGCGTGAGACGTAGTATCAGTAGCAATATGGTTATAAAGCACCTTCGAATTACGAAGCTGTTGACCTAATTCGCTAATAGAATCTGGCTGCTTAGAAATAGGAATACCAATACTGCCTTCGCTAACTGTAGTTGCGACTTTGAGATTTTCTATA
Source organism: Klebsiella sp. CN_Kp100 (assembly GCF_040065315.1). Lineage (NCBI taxonomy): Bacteria > Pseudomonadati > Pseudomonadota > Gammaproteobacteria > Enterobacterales > Enterobacteriaceae > Klebsiella > Klebsiella sp. CN_Kp100. The sequence continues at coordinate 202,457 of NZ_JBEAIJ010000004.1, read as the reverse complement.
TCTTTGATAGCATCTTCAACTGTTCTAAAACTATCCTCAGTAAAATCCCCCACGGGTAATGTAATATTTTCAGCAATTTCTTTCTTTACACCCATAATTACAAAGCGCATTCGTTTTTGCGGCACACCGAAATGTGTAGCTGACAAGACACCTTTTGTAATACTATAACCACTATCTTCGGAACCTAGTATTGACTCTATATAATCAACTACCGCCATAGATGTAACTTTTGCCACTAGTCCCTGTTTCGTTGTGTACTCTATAACATTTATTTTATTGTTGTGAATTTCCAAGGACTTAGCAAGCATTCGTTGAATCATGATTACAGGCTCAATTGTAATGCATAAATGTGTAGCTCTTTTGTCTTCCTTAGTATTATTAAAGTATTGAACGATTACTTTACCTGCTAGGTAATTATAATGAGTAATATGATCATTTATATCGTCCTTGATGATTAATTTTTCCGCAAGAGATAGTAAGTTTTTTTTATGTTTCTCTAGTGTGGCTTTTAGCTTATGTTCATTCTTGCGAGCTTTGTAAACAACATTCAGAGAAAAATAGTCTTTCTCAGCCCATAAATATTTTTTTATTTTAATTGGGTCATTAACTATATTAATAGAGTCTTCAAACAGGAATTGCTTGTCAAGAAGTTGGATTTCCGTATCTTCAGTTGATATATTGTACTTTTTAAGTATATGTTGATCATTCTCATCTACATAAAAACGGTGAACTTTGGATTGAAGTAAACTAACATTCTCCATTACAAATGCTTTAGGAGTTAAATTAAGAACGGCCTGGACAAACTTTTTGACAAGTGAGTTATTTTGACTGATCGCATGATTTTTTTGGCGGTTAGCACTTGAGAATCCTTGGCAAGGTGGTCCACCAATAACAACATCAATCTGTCCAAGTTCTGCTCTGATTGACTCAGAGAGTGCATTTTCCACGTCGCTATACATAGCCACATGCTCGCCGTGATTTCGTTGATATGTCTGCCGAGCATTAGGATTCAATTCAAAAGCTGCTTTGATCGAAAATCTTTCCGTTTGAAGGAAGCCGTAGCTGAGCCCACCGGCACCAGCGAACAAATCTACTATACTATATTTCGATTTTAACTTAACTTGTTCGCTCATTTTTGAGTCCATCTATTCCTGATATCTCTAACACTTTAAGATCGAAGTGTTTTATATGTTAAAAATATTGTTTTTTAACCAGCACCACCTGAATCTATAAAAAACATCATAGTGTGCAAGACGGCATTGATGTGTAAAATTTTTTAAAACACATAGTGCCGCCTTATTATCACACTTTTCCCCTTTTTTTTCAATGGTGTTAGCATTAAAAAAATGCTTTATGCCATTGTCAGGACGAGCCTGACAATCAATCTTCAAATGAATGCTTTATCATTTGCTGTCAAGAAATTTTCTATCGAATCAGGTAAAATATAGGAAATATTTTTGACGCTATTCCAGCATTCTTCGCGTTTACACCATTGAGTTACATTCTCCACACTTCGTGTGCTGTCTGTAATTTTAAAATAGACTTTTTCTGATAAATCAATTAATGTTTGCTGTACGGTGTTAGGTACCGCCTGTCGACTCCAAATTGAAATTAAATCTAAATCTTTATTGTTGAATTGTTTTTTTATCAACATGCGCATAAAGGCAATGGTATAAGTAATAATGTTTGCGCGATATCCCTGTAAATACCATGTTTGATTTGGGATCATTTTTTCCATATACTTATAAATTAAAAGTAAGGCGACAGTTTCCTGAAAATACTTATCACTAAATTTATCGACATCTCCTTTATTCCACTCTTTAGTCGTTTTCTCTGCAAAGTCTATAAAGTTAGTTTGGGCTCCACGGCTAACAATATGTGGAAACCCATCCCAAGTATTTCTTACTTTAGCTAGATCAGTTTTAGTAATTAGCTGATTTTTGGGGTTTTGCAGAAGGAATTTTTTCTTCTCAGCCCGAGTTAAGCGCATTTGTTTTTGAAGATACTGTCCTCGCGCTCGTTCATAGAACCATTTGGTGTCGAATTGTGAACCATTAATGGCTCTAGCATAGAGTTTTTGGGAAAAATGCTCCATTTGTACATGAAACGGATGGGTTGAAAAGAAATCAGCATCACTTACTTTATTTTGACTATTAGATGAACGGGATATATCTTGTATTAATTTTATCGCCTCCTCATCAGCAATCTTTTCAATAACAGTAAGTTTCATTTGCACGAACACCTCGTTCAGATTGCATTTATCTTTATACCGCGCATTGGATAATGATGCTGTCGTTTGCCCTCCATTTATTATTTGAAAATCTTTTGCTGCTATAAGACGTTGCCCTTCAGAAGTTGACTCAATCTGCACATTCATCGCTGTTGCTGAGATACCATTATTATAAGCAAAAAATCTTTCAGGGAAATCGATAATAGTTGTTCGAATTTTCTTGTTTACCGCAACTTTGGTTGAAAGGAATGAACGTACATTACCTTCCAACAATAAACTACCATACTTATCATAAATATCTGCCAATACCGTCCCTGGAATAATACAAAGAAAACTTCTGAAGTCTTTTGTTATTGTTTCGCTAGCATTTAGACAAGAAATTCCATTGGAAGTGTACTCTTTAAAGTCAATTTCTACGGCATTCCGTCCAATATCCGAACTACAAATATTAAACAGCCGTTCAATACTCCATATTTGGCATTCTGTAGGTATTTCATCAATATCCTCAGATTCGAGTTTTATTACATCAGAAGGGATAATTGATGAAGTAAATATATGAAAACTATATTTTCGCAGTTCTAACTCCTTCTCCTTCATCAAATCCACTAAATCCCAGCATGGTCTACTCATTTCGATACGTTGATGTAGAGAGTTATTACGCGCCTCATATGTAAAATTTACCAATCGCTTTTGTATTTTTTTTGCTTTTATTTTTGATAAATACGCTTCACTTGTGGAACCATCATAGTCAGCAATAACAAGATGCATAGTTTTATCAAATTCATCATATGAATAACCATCAACTCGAATTTTTTTATTATATTTTCCAGTCCCTTCAAAATAAGATGACGTAAAATCCGATAAAAATTCAATATCTTGTAAGCGACGGGAAAATGCAGAAACAAAAGATGCACAGGATCCTTCACCTGTTGCAGTAGCGTTAATTTTCACTTCTTCCAAAAAGTCTTTTCTAAATTCCTGTGCATCCATTTATTTTAACCTTTCAACCATTTAGACATTGCAGGTAAACTCAATTCATAACTTAAAGATAGTACTTCTATAGGCACTGAATTGGAGGTTAGTCGTGGAAATAATGTGTCTACCTCATATCGTTGCATTCCCTGATAGTAGTACTTTTGTTCAGAGTATTCCTTAATATCAATATATCCGTAACTCGTTAATTTATGTTGAAAAAGTTCCAGAGTGTCTGAGTATGGTGAGAGCTTACTACATATTCTACAAACCATCTCGTTTAGTGAAATTGATCCTTCTCTTTCTGGCGCTACTTTGTCAATACGTACAACCACGAGCTCTCCTGCCAGTGTACAATCAAGCTGCTCCAGTGAAGAAATAGTTACACTAGCTGCAGAAATGCCTATACTCTTTACTTCATACCATCCTTCAGAATACATAAAATCCTGATCTGCACCTTCCGCCCCAACCCAACCTTGTACTGCATTCTGCACCGAGCAGCCATAACTCATGTATTCTTCTAAAAAAAGCAATTCACCTAATAAACCCTTACACTTATTTTCATCCATTAATCCATTTTTTTGCAATTCAAGCAATCGGCTCCACTGCCTGTAACGCTTAATGACAAATGTCAATGCTTCTTTTTCATCTGAAGCTGTACGAGAGAATTCGATGATGTCACAACAAAAGATCGCGAAAACATCTTGTTCTGCATTTCGCATTAATTCGAATGTTAAAGTCCAACGATTATCTATTTCTCTTTGACGACGACTTACAATCATTGATTTAGATGATTCGATAGCATTAATTTCTGCGTTACAAACCAGTAATAGTGTTCTTTGATTAGCCGATTGATACCCAATATGCCATTCGAGAGGATGTTGTGTATCAATTTGTAAGAAACCACCATCCTTATATATAATATTATCCCATTGATTAAGAAGAGTTTCTGGCGTAGTTTTCATTCGTCTTCATCCTCGTCAAAGTCATAAAAGCTACGAAATTCAACGATGTTAACCATATATCTTGCTGTTTTCTCTTCACCATTAGAAGGAATACCAATACCTAAAGCAAAAATATGTTCTGGAACATTAACATCAGCTTCTATTTGACTGCGAAGATTACCATTGTTATCTTTTGCATTCTTATCAACTGAAATAACATGTAATATTAAAATTGGCTTTCTTTGAATCTCAAGATATGCTTTATCTGGAATGTGACGAGCATTCGGTTTGATTTTTCTGAAATTATTTTCTGCAATCTCCTTTTCACTGTCACTCAAACCAATTTTAGCAGCCCCTCCAGCACCGACCCGTACTTTTGTACCACTGATACTTATTTGGGTGCTCGTTGCTTTTACTGCACGAGACTCAGGTTTTATTTCTAAGACCTCATCACCACAGCTAAGTTTGTAAAATTCATCACCACTACCCTCAGCAATAAAAACATCCCAATTGCCAATATTTTCATTATCTCTAATAAAATCTGCTATAGCAACACCTTGGAAATTAAGCTGCCATGGATGTGTCTTAAATTCACGAAGTAATAATTCAATTTCATCCTTGCTTACATCCGACCAAAAGAATCGGGCATCATCACGCGGTATTCTTTTACCTATTTCAGGCAGTTGACTAATAAAATCTTTAAATACTTTTTCATTTAATTTTAAAGACATTTGATCAGATTTGAGGCGGGGAGTTTCCAGTAATCGTCCTGAGATAGTAATTGGTCGACTAACAGGTGTTGCAGATCTCATCTTATTTCTTGCGGTGACAATTAAAGAGGCGGGGTCCTGACGTACCTTTAAGCCAAAATCCATAGGCGTAAGATTTGCATATTTCATTCGGGCTATTTCCAGCTTCAATTCTTCAGCCGCAGCTGTTATATATCCATACCAATCAATAGCTTCTTTGCTTATCCATATTTTAAACAAATCATCATAGTCGGGACGATAGCCAAACCATCTTCCCATTTGGAGTAATGTATCATACATCTGTGAGCGACGATAAAAGTAACTTACACACAATCCTTCTAATGTAAGACCTCGGGACAAACTATTTCCACCAACAGCAATAACCCTTAAACCATCATCTTTGTGGCTAAAATAATTTAATCCGGTAGCACCACTCTTTTGGTTAACAGCCCTTACATCGATTGGAGCTACAGCTTTAAAAAGATACTCAGAGAGAAAGTGATGCCACGTTATTGGAAGAGTTCCCTTGCTCGCTTTCTCTGAAAGACCGTATTTCTCCCATATTTTCTTGAGATAATTTATCCCATTAATTTGACTACTTTTTTCTTCGGATAGACTTGCATAATTTTGCAAATCGGAACGTATTTGCAATACCCATGTAGTTACTAAATCACGAATCTGATTTTGAATATCAGTGAATCGACTGACATGAATCATCATTGTACGATGTTTCCGAATATCCCCTCTAATATCACGAATTCCATTGATTAATAAAAAGTATGCTATTGACTCTTTCATGCTGGGAGGCAACTCTGTCACAACATGCCACTTTTTATGACTGAATGGAAGAAAAGCATCCATTTCTATAGAATCTATAGGATTAAGCACATCCTTGTATTGGGCAGGTATCTCTTCTTCATCCCCAAATATTTCTTTTGCCCCAATATAGTTTGTTGGCGGAGAAAGAGCATAAATAAAGTCACGAGGAAATAAATCATCCCCAGCCATTTCATCTTCATCTTCCGGATCAATGAATATATTCGCATATGGAGTTGCTGTAATGCCAAGATATGAGGCTTGATGGAATAGCTTAAGTAACTTACGAATAGATTTATTGATAGCTGTTGGATCTTTTTCTGGAACATTAGTGTTTACTGACGCGTTATCAGCTTCATCGTCAATAAGAAGAAGTGATTTTTTTATAACACTCCCGTTATCAGTATTATTCGTTTGTAGCCAACGAATTAAATTATTCAATATGTTTTTGTTTTTCTTTATTACAAAAACAACTGTCGCACTTACGTTATCTAATGAAAGACTAAGCTGGCTTAAGATATTTTTATCAAAATCTTTTATAACTGATGTAAAGGATTCGATTCTTTTATCCAGTCCGTATCTACCAACACCAACACCAACTGAGTAATTCTTGGCATCACGTTTTGGGTCTAAGAGATACTCGCTCTTTCTTCCTGAAAACTCAGCATCTAAACGCTCTTGAGTTTGCTGACGCAAATTTTCCATTGTACCGGCAAGGACAATGATTACATTATATCCAGTATCAGCGGCTTTGTTACATATTGCAGTATAGTTTGCTGTTTTTCCTGATTGTACATCACCTAGTACCAACCCTCTGCGCTGAAAGGGCATTTCGCTTTTGGGATTACCAAGCAAGTCAACAATTTCATCCGATACACGTTCCAGATTGCCTGTTACACGTGGATTCCAGCCTTTAACTTCTTCTAGGTATCTTTTATATCTTTGCCAGAAAAAGAAATCTAACTCAGCGCGTCTTGCTGGAAGCCATGACTGATGAGGCTTTTTGTTATCCAAAATCGCTACACCAACATCCATTTGTATAACAATTTTTGCCTTCAGCCTACGTTTTATCGCTTCAAATTCAAGATCACTTACATTAAATACATTCTGAAGAGACTGCCTCAATTCTAAAGCTTTTTCTTCGAACTCAGATTCAGTTGGCGGCTCTTCCGGGAAACCTCTATTGATGCTGGTGGAAATGATTCCTTCTAGCTGTTCCATATTAGTTGTTGTCATGAATAATTTTCCTTCTGTAATGTTCAATCAGGTCTGGGTAGTCCATAAATGGTTCTGTAATTTCAAGAGTATTAAGCAGGTCAATTTTATCTTTACTAATGGAGTTTTCTCCTAAAAGCTCATGAAAAATACGTTCTGCTTCATGTTTATTAATACTGGTGTCGTTTTCTATCATTTTTTCAGATGTCAAATCTAGATATAGCTGATTTAGCGGTATTCCGAACTCTATTGATTTAAGTAAGCTTTCGACCATATTTCTTATATTTTGCGTCGTGTCTGAGAATGCCTCTACCAGAGGGTGCTCACGATTTATATTATAGTAACACCCTCCATTTTTTCCTTTGAATCGTTGCCAAATATGTATGACTGAATCTTGGGTTTCTCTTTTCCCACGAAATACCCATGTATTCTTACTTTTGTCTGCTAGACTTTCTACAATTGATTTTAAATTATTTCGTACTATTTCCGGTGGAATAGCAGTAGATTTCTTGATATCTAGCGTCCAAAGGCTATCTAGTTCGTTAGGGATATCAATCTGAATACGGGCTAGCTTAGAAAGTTCCCCCTGCCGCATCATACGAAACCATGTTCCCCATATTAATAATCTTTTATTTCTATAGATATAAAAGCCTTGTCTTTTCCTTAGACCTTCTTTACCTCCTAGAGAACCAATCTCTTCTTTAGACAAGTCTGAAATATGCGGTAATATATATGGTCGAACAATGATTTTTGAGTTTTTAATATATATTGATTCATCGGACATTATTTGCGTGTTTCGATGGGAAAGAAAAGGATCTACCGGTTCGACAGATGTGTTATTCATCCTTATATTTAATCGCCTTATTCCGGATTCCCCATTGATATAACGATGAAAAACTAGTGATAGATGCTTCCTCATTTCATCCATCTTTTTACCCATTGATTGTTCTAAATCGATCTCACCAGTTTTGAGCCTATCAAGATTTTGCCATACAACAAGAGTGCCAGATTTTATTTTTTTTAGATTATCAATATGAGGGATTTGATCTATTTCCTCTGATTCTAGCACTAATAGTGACCAATCTTGTGTTTTAATCACATGGTCAATATCCCATCGTCTTGCTTCAATGCAATCTCGTTGCTTACTAACTACCGTTAGGGTTCGACATTGAGATAATGAGGCTGTCTTCAGACCAAGCCCAAAGCGTCCTAAATCATTTTCAGTGCGTTTTTCATTCGGATTTTGGCTACCATAGCGCATCGCATTATCAATCTCATCTGCAGCCATTCCGCATCCATCATCCATAATTGCAATGTATGAATTGCCAATGGGGAAGAAGAAAATATCAGTGTACGAAGCTTGTGCTGAAATACTGTTGTCGATAATGTCGGCGATCGCAGCTTCTAATGTATAGCCAATAGCACGTGTTGATTCTATCAGTGTTGGTGCGTATGGCGGCAATGATATACTCTTCATGGCAAGCTCTTTATATCAGATTGAAAGCTCTTATCTTTTCTGATGAAAAATCAATTTGCAAATAATAATGGTCATTTTCTGTTAAGTAATGCGTATTTTGAGATTTATGTTGGATTTATGTAGCATTTTCGGGTCAGTCCAAATATCCTAGTTATCAGCAGTTCAAAAAATGACCAGATTCAACTACGTGGCACATGATATCTTTATGACTGAAACAGCAGAGTGTTAACGCTTGCGTTGCAAACTACAGAAGGTCATAAGCACTCACTGGGTAGCGCTCTTCTGAAAGGTCAGAAAACAGCGCTAATGAAGAATATCCTTAAATCTTAACTATCTCAATAAATTCTCCCGATGCCATTCCAAATAACAATGGGACTCAACAGAAAACGCCTTTATTTTCTCCGGTAACAAACACTGCTCTTTAACGCTAATATCCAATTCAGCACTAATTAATAAACACCCATCGTTCTCAAACGAAATCCACCCCTGATCGAATAAAATATCAATATGCGCAGCCAGTATAATTCCATTATAAGGATCAAGACGTTCATTCCCATTCTCGCAGGCAGCCCACGGTTTTATATGGCTGGCACGGAGTAATGGCGCAAACGTCGTTCCCGTTACAGGGCATGCCGGGTACAGCATGAGACAATTTTTTCGAAAGGTCCCCTGCCCCAGCCGCGCCGCAATCAACTGCTCGCGTACAGTATCTTCAATACTTTTATCCTGCTGAATAGCCAGACAATCACGTTGCGCCTGTTCATCTCCATCAGACGATATTAACGAAAGAACGTGCTGCTTAATTGCGCTATCAGAAAGCACACTCAATCGCTGATGAACACGCTGCGCTGAATGAGAAAGCGCAGCAGGAGCGCCCTGCTCGTCACGCCAGCCGACACGCACATCACTAAGCCAGGAATCAAAACGGTCACGACTATTTTTCAGACTATTGTGAAACTCGCTTGCGGTTTTACCCGCTCCAAAGCGAGGATAAAACAAGGCAAAAGCCTCTTTCCATTTCTGAACACCCAGTCCTACGGGTGGTTGAGATTTACCGTACTTCGACAAATACCACGCCACTTCAAGCAAATCGTCTTCCGAGCTATTCAATGTTACATCCTGTTTTTCCAGCGTAATTCATCACCAGATTATGTCTGAAAAGATCGTTAACTAAACTGATCAGGTTAGTTGTTTTAGCAAAAACATCTCACACCGGTTTTCACCATCAACAAGCACTACACGCAACCCACAACACAAAAAGGAACGCCCCATGCCCCCACACAAAATCCGCCAGGAGTGGCTGACGCTGGATGAGGCCGCAGAAGTCATCCGGCAGCACAACATCACATTGCTGCCTGCCGATCTGATCCGCCATGCCCTGCATGGCGATCTGCCACTCTCGGTCTACTTTCCTTCACCCGTACTTCTGAGACCACTCAATCCCCCTTGCCGCTTTGCCTGCCGGTTCAGCAAGCCTCCTTTTCCACCTTCGCAGTGCAACAAACCCGGCAACCGCAAAGTGATGGCGAACTCGCCGCCATGCAGACGCGACCCGACGCTGCAACTGACCACCAGCCATCTGTGGAATTTGCCGCTAATCGGGCTTGAACGCCTTCTGCTCCATCAGCGGCTGGCACAGGCGTTGAACCGCCCTTGTCCGAAAGACACCCATTGCTGCAACCAGATAGGCTTCGTGGTATGTGATGAAAATGGCAGCTACTACCAACTCTGTCGCCGCAAATCACTGAGGGAGCTATTAATCGAACTCCTCGCCACGCAGAACAGCCTCCAGGAAGAACTGCACCTGTTGGTCGGTCAGTTGTATGGCAATGGACGCGATAACCTTAAATCCCGACTCACCCTTTCAGTTTGCTACTTAGAGGACACATTGCCCCCTGATGCATCGCTTGTGATCCGCCGCGATCATCTCGAAGATTTTCTGGCTCGTCATCAGCCGGAATCAAAGGAGCGGATAAGCTCCGCGCTTTCCCGTTTGCTGTGGCTGGCCTGCAAGCACAACCCACAACTGGACGATGAAATGCTGGAGCATCCCTACAAACTACTGAACATTTTCGAATGCTGGGCGCGCGAGGAAGGTATGCACCTGCCGCTGAGCGGTGAAACATTGAAAACCGCACTCCAGCGTGGCGCACCGCCATAACGCGATCAAGTAATCATTTCAACTAACAACTCTCACTAACCCAGATAAGGATTTTTACTGCCTGGCAGGGACGCTGCTGCTTTGATAACCACGCCCATCGTGCTGATGTGAACGACTCTGGACACAGGAGGAATGGTTATGAATAGCGACAGATTTTTACGCTTACGCCAGGTGGAAGACAAAATCGGCTTCGGTAAATCGTGGATTTATCGGCAAATCCAGCTGCAACAGTTTCCGCCGTCCATCCGACTCAACAGCCGCCACGTCGCCTGGCTGGAAAGCGAGGTGGACGCGTGGATCCACCAGCGCATCCGGCTTACCCGCGATGTCTGAATGCCGGAGGAAGATTATGTGCGCTTCACACCTGCTCAACCGCTGGCTTCACGGTGCCAGCACTACCGGAGAACAGGAGATGGTCCAGGTCAGTCTGGAGCAAATCCAGCCGTTCTCCCTCAATCCCCGCGTCACCCGCAACCCCGGCTATGACGTACTGAAAGCGTCAATTCTTGCCCGTGGGCTGGATAACCCACCGGTGTTGACCCGCCGCCCCGGTGATGAAAAATATATGCTCGCCAGCGGCGGGAATACGCGCCTCGCCATCCTCAATGAACTGTGGCAGGAGACACAGGATGAGCGTTACCACCGCGTCTGCTGGCCGTTCAGACCATGGCCGGAAACGCTGTCACCGCAGCAGGGCGAAGTACAGTGCCTGATCGGCCATCTGGCCGAAAGCGACCTGCATAACGGATTGATGTTTATCGAACGGGCGGAAGGCATTCTGCATCTACGCGATCTTTACCACGAGGCAGGTATTGAATGCCCGACGCAACTGGCGCTGGCGGAGCAACTCACCCGCGACGGCTATCCCGTCAGCCAGTCGCAAATCAGCCGGATGTTACAGACCGTCGACTGGTTGCTGCCCTGCCTCCCTAACGCGCTGTATGGTGGTCTTACCCGTAAGATTATCGATCGCCTGCTGGCGCTACGCAGCGCAGCGGAACAGGTCTGGGCAAAGCTGATGCCGCTGGAACGCCAGCCCGAATTTGCCGACCTGTTCAGCACCGCCCTCGCCACCTTCAACGGCGAGCCGGAAGGCGTGGTACCACAACTAGTGCAGGACGAACTGCTCGGAGAGATGAGCTGTCGCAGCGGCATGAGCTGGAATAAGTTGCTGGCGGAACTGACCGATGGCCAGAGCAAGCGGCAGGCGCTGCTGGGGCCCCCGGTCGAAAAGGTCCTCTGGCCGCCACCGCCGGAAGTGGAAAAAGCACCACTACCAGAGCCTGAGCCACCGACTGAACCCGCCGCGCCCGATGAGCCAAGGCCCTCACCGCTGGTGCATACGGCACGGTCGCTGTTTGCCAACTGGGGACTGGATACCTGTATCCAGCCGGACGACAGCGCTCCGGCCGGTTTCACCCTCGTGCCCTGCCACAATTTTCCCCATCCGGCGGCGCAGCGCTGCTATCAGGTGCTGGCCGCCCTGAATGGCGACACCAGCACGCCGATGCCTGCCCTCGAATTGTTGTTGTCGCCGGACTACGACAACGCTCAGATCCAGCAACTGATGCAGCTTATCAGCCTGTGCCGCCAGCGACGGCTGCGGGAGGTTCGCCATGACGCCCTCAGTTAACCAGGCGGTGCTCACCCACATCGTCCAGGCGCTGAAGGAGGGACAGATCCGCTACTGCGAATCGCTCGGCTTCAGCCCGCAGGAGCTGTGTGAGCTGACGCGGCTCACCGCCGATGACATCCTGTTTCTCAGCAACAGCGCGGTGCAGTTCATCACCACCCACATTGACCACGAAATGCTTGGCCGGATGCTGGCGAGGATGAAGCAGGAGCGGCTGTTTCAGCAGCGTCTGGAGGAAGCGCTGTCGCTCGGCGCGTCCATTGAATTCATCAACCACTATTTTGGCCTTTCTACGCCGGAAGTCTGCGCCCGGCGGCGGCTGATTGGCCTGTTTGTCCGGCAAGGGCGCAACAATGCTCCGGATGAGCAGGTAGAGACGCTGGTGTGGAACGAGTGGCAGAAAACGGGCGTGAAAAAGCTCGACTCACCCGAAGCGCTGACCGCCATGATGGCGATAGCCCACGAACACGATCTGTCGCTGACGGTTATCTGGAACCTGCTGCGCCAGTGGACTCAGGAGAAGCTGCTGCATGAAGAGTGACGATCGGCTGCTGTTTCTCGGCAACCCGCAGCAGAGCGTGCCGAAGCGCCTGCTGCTGGCGCGCAACCTCTCCCCGCGCGACAAGTTCACGTGGCAACTGCTGCGCCTGCACGCCCGCGACGACGGCAGCGGCGTCTTTCCCTCCTACAACGAACTGCAGGGCTGGCTCTCTGACCAGCCTGAAGGCGAGAAGGCCTCGCGTAGTACCGTCAGCAACGCGCTGATGATGCTGCGGATCACCCGTTGGCTGAGCCTGTGCCAGCGGTTGCGAGACGAGCAAAGCGGCAGGATCACCGGTAACCTCTACGCCCTGCATGATGCACCACTGACTCATGCCGATGCCTGTCGGATGGACAGCGAATATCTGGTGCTGCTCACCGCCTGCTCCCACCACCGCAACCGGCGTATCCGCAACATCGCCATCGGGCTGCTGCTCACCCTGCAACAACCTGTGGACAGTGGACGAACCTGCACTGAGTCTCCATTGAAGACCGCCCCTGGTCTTAATCGAGGACTCAGTAAAAAATGCCCGAGTCTTCAATTAAGACTCAGTGATGTGGCGGGGGCTGGCGGGCAGCCGGAGCCGCATTGCGTACATACTGGTACAGATTTAAACAATAAACATCAAAAGCGTACGCAACTGCTGCACTGGCCTGTGGATAATCCCTTCAGCGCCAGCGAACGCCGCGCCGCCGAACGCGCGATGCACAATCTGGATCCTGCTCTCAGCCAACAGGTGCTGGACGACTGCCTGTGGCGGATCGCCGCCCACGATATCCATCGCCCCCTCGCCTATCTGCTGGCAACGCTGGAGAAGGCCAGACGGGGCGAGTTCAATCAGCTTCGGCGCAGGCGCAGATAGCCCCGATTTTATGCGCACCGCATAAAGCCGGTGTACCAGCTATCAATCAAACCTCATTCATCGGCGAAATTAACTTTCTGCGGACCAGATGGGTTTCCCGTCGCCTGACTCATTGCGCGGACCGACACTGCGGGCATCTGAATCCATGGAGAATTTCCGATGCCTGGCACAACCCTGTTCAGCGATATCCGCATCACCCTGCACACCCGCGTCGCCGCCCGGCTGTGGCAGGCGCATCCCACCGGAATGCTGCTCTGTCTGGCGTTACTCAGGCGTCTGCTGCGCGCCGAAGAGGCTGACGATCCGTGGGCCGCCCACTGGCTGAAGCAACTGCGCATCCGCCTGAACCTGATCGCGCACCTGCTGAAGCAAAAAAATCGTCGGCTGGACCAGGCCTTCGCCAGCCTGCCGGGCGCTATCCACACCACGCAGGTCAGTAACCCGTCCCCGACCGAATTCATCCTGCCGCTGGCGCTGTTCTCACCGCCCGGTTCGCGCCTGCTGCAACAGTTGCTTGATTACGATCTGCTGGTCCGCCGCACCCTGCTTGCCTGGCACCTCGGCCTTATCACCCAGGCGGAGAAGCGCGATTTCATTGCCACTATCCCACGGCTAATGCTCCAGGTGTTCAGCTTCGTGAACCGCTTTCGCACCACTGGCGTGACCCGCGCCGACGTGAGGGCGAACAGTCCGCTGGCGCAGTCGATGGCGCATAAGCTCGGGAATTTGCCCAAAAAGATGCTTGCGGAGATACAGCGCGATGTTCAATGACGATGATGATGAACGCTCCGCCCGCAAAAGCTCGCTAAAGGGCCTTTTAAAGGCCTTTAAGGGTAAGGGAGAGCTGCGAGCGCTGGTGCAGGAATTACAGGCGTTGCGCGCGCAACTACAACAACATCAGCCAGTGCTGAAACAGGCGGTGTATGAATTGCCGGGGCGTAACGTACCACTGATCCTGTGCAGCAACCCGGCGCGCTCCGGCGTCAGCTATCTGCGCTGGCGTAATCTGGACAACAACCGTTCGGGGAGCGTGGCGTTGCAGGAGGCCATTCAACAGCCTGACGTAAGCGATGAACTGCGCGATGCGCTGATGGCGCTCGAATGGCGGCGACAGGTGCTGAATACGCAGCTTTCAGTGGTGATGTTTATGCTGCGGCGGATACAGCCATTAACCACGCTGGTTTAAAATTTTGTGCAAAGTTAAACCCTGGGTGTCACTTTAGCGATTATTTTAAACTTACCTCATGCACCTTAAAACAGGCACTATGCGCTTAATGCACGTTTTAAGGTGCAATTTTTACCTTCTCCGACCAGTTTCCCCTGTCGCCTTATCCCTCCGGCACACCATGCTGAACTCCCTTTCACCGGAGACAGCCCATGCAACTTTACCTGTGCGAAAAACCCTCTCAGGCGCGCGATATCGCCCGCGTGCTTGACGCCCGTAACCGCAGCGACGGCTACCTGCATAACACCACCGTGACCATCACTTGGTGCTTCGGCCATCTGCTGAGCATGGCTGCGCCGGAGGATTACGATCCGGCGCTGAAACACTGGCGGGCAAAGCATCTGCCGTTTATTCCCCCGACATGGCGGCTGGTGATCCGCCCGGAGGTACGCAGGCAGTTCCGTATCATTGAGAAGCTGCTGAAACAGGCGGATGCAGTGGTGATTGCCACCGACGCCGATCGCGAAGGCGAAACCATCGCCCGCGAAATTCTGGAACAATGCCGCTGGCGCGGTCCGGTCCAGCGGCTGTGGCTGTCGGCGCTGGATGAGGCCAGTATCCACAAGGCGCTCGCCACTCTGCGTCCCGGCGACAGCACCTTTCCACTGTATCAGGCCGGACTGGCGCGTGCCCGAGCCGACTGGCTGGTCGGTATCAACATGACCCGCGCCTGCACGCTGATGAACCGGCGGCACAATGGTGTACTCTCCGTGGGCCGGGTGCAGACGCCAACCCTGCGTCTGGTGGTGGAGCGCGACCGGGAGATAGCCCGCTTCACGCCCCGCCCCTGGTGGCGCGTGGACGTCCGCTTACATGTGGAGGGTTGTTCCTTTCTGGCGCAGTGGCAGCCGGATAGTGCGTACTGCGACGACGAAGGGCGCTGTACCCGTGAATCCGCCGCCCGCGAAGCCACTGCACGCCTGCAACAGGCCGGAACCGCGCTGGTGCTGGATGTGATCGTCCGCCGGGAGAAAACGCCGCCACCGCTGGCCTTCACCCTTAGCGCCCTGCAACAGACCTGCTCGAAACAGTGGGGCATGGGCGCGCAGGAGGTGCTGGATATCGCCCAGCGCCTGTATGAAACCCATAAAGCCACTACCTATCCGCGCACCGACTGCGGCTATTTGCCACTCTCGATGCACGCAGAAGCGCCGCAGGTGCTGGCCGCGCTGGTTGCCAGCGACGCCTCACTCCAGCCCCTCGCCACGCAGCTTAATCTACATCAGCGCTCCCGACTGTGGGACGACAGTAAAATCACTGCCCACCACGGCATTATCCCGACCCGTAAAACGGTGGATTTGACGCAGATGAACGACAGTGAGCGCAAGGTATACGGTCTGGTACGCAGCCATTTTCTGGCGCAGTTTCTGCCGGACAATGAGGTGGATAAAACGGAGCTGCGTCTGAACTGCGCCGGGGAAACGCTGGCTGCCCGTGGCTTAGTAGTGATTGTCAGCGGCTGGCGGCAGCTATTTTTGCGCGAGATAGCAACGCATTCACCGGAAGAAACGCAGGCGCTTCCCGCTCTGCAACAGGGACAGACCTGCCAGGTAGAACAGGTGGACGTTCGCGCCCGCCAGACCCAGCCAGCGGAGCACTACACCGAAGGGACGCTGGTTGCCGCCATGAAAAATGCCGCCCGCTTTGTCAGCGATGAGCGCCTGAAGCAGCGGCTGAAAGAGAACGCAGGCATCGGCACCGAGGCCACACGCGCCGGGATCATCCAGACGCTGCTTAAGCGCGGTTATTTGATTAAGCAACGTCGCTTTCTGCTGGCAACGGATACTGCCAGCACGCTGATTGACGCCCTGCCGGAAGCGCTGAAAGATCCGGGTACCACTGCGCTATGGGAGCAGATGCTGGATGACATCGCGACGGGGAAAATGGGGCTGGAGGCGTTTCTGGCGCAGCAACAGCAAAGCATCAGCGCCCTTATCGGGCAACTCCTGATCCAAAAGTAAACCTATGCCTCGGCTACTAATATTTTCGCCGCGCAGTAAACATTATCCCGAAGATTTTTTTACCCCGTCCCTTCACAGTAAACAGCATTACCCAAAATCCGCCATGCATTCCTGAAACGCGGAGGCGCACAGCGCGGAATGCCCGTACTGCCAGTAGCTCAGACGCCTTACAGCCAATGAGCCAAACCCGAAGCGGGGCGTTCCCGCGCATGGGGCCTCCGCATCTTCAACACGGAGATACCACCATGAACGATACCCATTACTTCAACCTGTACACCAGCGGTCTGGGCTACCTCAACCGGATCCGGGAAGTGACCCCGAAAAAAGGCGAACCGTTCCTGTGCTGCGACATTGCCGCACTACGGGGCGAAGCCAGCAACGCGGAGCACACCTGGTTCGACTGCCGCGTCAGCGGTAAGGAAGCGCAGAAACTGGTGCACCGATGTATCGACGCCTGCGAGCAGAGACGCAAGGTGCTGATCCAGTTCCGCCTCGGCGATCTGTATGCCGACACCTTTGTCTACAGCAAAGGCGACCGTAAAGGCGAAACCGGCGTCAGTCTGAAAGCCCATCTGCTGCACATCGGGCTTATCAAAATTGACGGTGAAGAGGTTTACCGGGCAGAGCGCGAAGCGGAATCCCAGCCAGCGCCAGCCGCACCGCCAGCAGAGCCTGTACCGCAGTTCTGACACACAGCATTCACCCTGCCGGGGAAATTCCCCGTCGGGGCGTTTCCCTGGCCTTTTACCGGAGAGACGCATGATGAATACCGTATTTAGCTCACGTGAAGAAGCCCTTGACCAGGGCGCGCTGTTTAATCTGAATGACGCGGCGATAGCGGCCAGGCTGCCGATGGAACTGGCCATTACCCCACCGGCCCACAAAACATGCCTTGAAGGCCGGGATGACAACGCCATGCAGAATTTACTCAAAGGCGTTGAAATGGCGGCAGTCGTGGCGTTTGTCGCCCAGACGCCGCCGCAGCGCATCATTCGTATCGACTACCGCTCGGTGCTGTCGCAGAAAACCAACGGCAGTACTCAGCAGCAAACCGTCAGATTGACGTTACGCGTTCATTTTTCTGAGCGCGGTATCCCCATCGCCGCCACGCTGGGGCTGATGGGGGAAAGATTCCCTTACTGAACTGATTTCGCGCCCGTAACCGGGCGCTATTTTTTGACGCCGCAAACAGTTGTCGGTAGTCCCTTCCCCTCTCATCCTGCACGCTCCTGTAAAAGCCCTGTGGAGGATGCGATGAAACGACTGCTGACAGCTCTGCTCCTGTTTATTTTCAACGGCGTGGCCGCCGCCTCCCCTGCCACGCCAGAAGTCGTCCGCTACGACCGCTATCTGCTGGTCAGCACGTCACCGCAACAGCCGCCATTCGAACAGCTTACCACCCTGGCCGTTCCGCCCGGTTTTCATCCGACGGTAGGGGAAGCGCTGCAGTACCTGCTGCGCGACAGCGGCTGGAGCCTGTGTCTTGCCGATGCGCGCCGGGCGCAGCTTTATGGCCTCCCGTTACCGCTGAGCCAGTACCACACCGGCCCGCTGCGCCTGAAGGCCGCCCTGCAACTGCTGGCAGGCCAGGCGTGGCGGATGACCACCGACGAAAAGCGCCGTGAGGTCTGTTTTACCAGCGACCATTCCCTCCCCCCGACGGAGGCTTACCGCCATCCCGTGTCCCTCCGCCCTTTGGGGCCGTTAACGGCCCCGTTTTTTCTCGCCGGAACCGTACAGCGCGGCGATATCCGCCTGGCCGTAATCGTGCCGCCCGAAGCCGTTTACCTCCATCAGGTGGCATGGCTGCGCAGGGGAGAGCAGTGGCGAGGCTGGCGACTGGAGCGGTTTGATGAGCGCCGGGCGGTGTTCCGTCACGGCAAACGCCAGCTGACGCTGAAGATGCCGGAGTAAGCGATGAAACGCCTGATTATCCTGTTACTGTTCACCGCCAGCGCGTGGGCGCAGCCGCTTCAGGTGCAAACCAGCCAGAATGCGGACTCTGCTCTCAGGCCGCTGACCACGCAACAGCAGGCCACCGTCTGGGGCGTCACGCCGGAGGAGTGGCAGCGCTATCTCACTCTGAAACAGCAGGCGCGCGGCGTCTGGTCGCCGGGGCTCGATCCGCTGACCACGCTGGGCGTCGAAGCCGACACAGACCACGAACGTCAGCGCTTCGCCGAACTGCTGGTCAGGCAGGAGTACCAGCGGCTGGAGAAGGAACTCGCCTTCCAGCGCGCGTATGACGCCGCCTGGCAGCGCCTGTATCCGGGACTAACGCCGCTGAAAACCACCTCCGCCAGCACTTCCCGCGTTTCACTATTCGTTAAAGATGACTGCCCGCCCTGCGACAGCCTGCTGCGTACCCTGCTGGCGCAACAGCGCCCGCTGGATATCTGGCTGCTCGGAAGCGAAGGTGATGATAACCGGGTGCGCCGCTGGGCGATGGCGCATGGCATCGACACAAAACTAGTGAGTGAACACAGCATCACGCTTAACCACGACGCGGGCCGCTGGCTCCTGTTGGGGCAGAGCAAAATCCCAGTGGCGCTGGAGCGTAAGGGGGAGCAATGGCGCGAGGTCCTGCCCTGATCCTGCTGTTGCCCTGTCTGGCGCTGGCGCAGCCGCTGCCAGAAGCTTACCTGCGCGCCGCAGAGCATTTCCGCGTGCCGCCGGAACTGCTCTGGGCCGTCACACAGACCGAAAGCGGGGCGAACCTGAGCGGCAAACATCGTCCGTGGCCGTGGACGCTCAATATCGCCGGGACCGGCTACCACTACGCCAGCCGGGAACAGGCCTGTCAGGCACTGCTGGCCGCCATCCGCCGCATCAGCCCGAAGCGCATTGACGTGGGGCTCGGGCAGATCAATATCGGCTGGCACCGGGCGTATTTTGACTCGCCCTGCGACGCCCTGCATCCCCTGCAGAACCTGTCGCTCACCGCCCGCCTGCTGCGTCAGCGCTACGATGAACGTCCCGGAAGCTGGCTCAATGCCGCCGCCCGCTATCATCGTCCCGCTGGCGGCGCGCCCGCCGCACGCTACCGCAAACTGGTCAGCCGCCACTTCCAACAGGAATCCCCGCCATGAGCCGCTACGCGCTGGAAGCGCTGCTGCGCCCACCCGTGGAGTTTTACAGCACCGTCAGCGCTGGCTGTGGCGCATTAATCTGCCTGACGCAGGCCCCGTTGCTTATGTTGACGCCGTGGCAAGCCCGCCTGATAGCCTGCGCCCTGATGCTGCTGGCCCTGCGACGCGGCTGGCATGGATGGCACATCGTGCGCTATCACCGCAACCTTCTGCGCCTGCCGCGCTACGCGCTCACCAGCCGGAAAATACCGGTCAGCCGCCAGCGGCTGTTTCTCGGTAAAGGCTTTCGCTGGCTACCCATCCACACCCAGCGTCTGTACGACTGCCTGCAACCGGAAGCCGGACGCTGGCTGCGCCCCGGATGGTGCCATCGTCTGGCAAGACACATTGAAAAACGCGGCGAACATACTCTGCCCGGCCTTACCCGCCTGCTCTGCGCCGATCGCTGGCTGAACCCGGTGCGTCCGCTTCCTCCCGTCGGCGGTAATCCGTGGTTGCACGGTGTGGAACTAAAAGAGTGCGACGTCACCCTGCCGCTCAGTGAACGCCCCGGCCACACGCTGGTGCTCGGCACCACCCGCGTCGGCAAAACCCGGCTGGCGGAACTGCTTGCCACTCAGGACATCCGCCGTGGCGAGGTGGTGATCGTATTTGATCCGAAAGGCGACGCAGATCTGTTGAAACGTCTGTGGACAGAAGCGCAGCGTGCCGGGCGCGGCGACCGCTTTATCCTGTTCCATCTGGCATACCCGAAAATCTCCGCCCGCTACAACGCCATCGGGCGCTTTGGTCGCATCTCGGAAGTGGCGTCACGCCTCACCGGACAGCTTTCCGGCGAAGGTAACTCAGCGGCCTTTCGCGAGTTCGCCTGGCGCTTTGTCAACATTATCGCCCGCGCTCTGGTGGCGCTCGGCCAGCGTCCCGACTATCAGTTAATTTCCCGCCACGTCGTCAATATCGACGCCCTGTTTATTGACTATGCCCGCATCGTGCTGCCGCGCCACAACGCGCGGGCGTGGGAAGTGGTGGCACAACTGGCGGAGCGCGTTAACGACAAAAACACGCCGCGCCATATGCTGGGACGCGATCCTCACGTAGTGGCGCTGGAACAGTACCTCAATGCGGAGAAATTTTACGATCCGATTCTCGACGGCCTGCTCTCAGCGGTGCGCTATGACAAAACTTACTTCGACAAGATTGTCGCCTCGCTGCTGCCGCTGCTGGAAAAGCTGACTACCGGCACGCTCGCCGCCCTGCTCGCTCCGGATTACCACGATCTGGACGACACGCGTCCGATCCTCGACTGGCAGCAGGCGATCCGCCAGAAGGCGGTGGTCTATGTCGGGCTGGACGCGCTCTCCGATGCGGTGGTCGCTGCCGCCGTCGGTAATTCAATGTTTGCCGACCTGGTAAGCGTCGCCGGGCATCTCTACAAGTTTGGCCTGAATGATGGGCTACCCGACAATAGCGAAAAACCGCTGCCCATTAACCTGCACTGTGATGAGTTTAACGAACTGATGGGCGAGGAGTTTATTCCGCTGGTCAACAAAGGCGGCGGCGCGGGCATTCAGGTCACTGCCTATACGCAGACGCTGAGCGATATTCAGGCCCGCATTGGGAGTGTGCCCAAGGCAGGCCAGGTGGTCGGTAACTTCAACAACCTGATTATGCTGCGGGTGCGCGAAACCGCCACTGCTGAACTACTGACAAAGCAACTGCCACAGGTGGAAGTGCGCAGCCGCCAGGTCAGCTCCGGCGTCACCGACACGCCGGGCGGCATCAACAGCTTTACCAGCAATACCCGCGAACAGGTGCTCACCAGTAATGTGCCGCTACTCGATACCGCCGCGCTGATCCAGCTTCCTAAAGGGCAGGCCTTTGCCCTGCTCGAAGGCGGGCAGTTGTGGAAAATTCGTCTGCCACTGCCCGTAGCGGATAAGAACAGCCCACTACCGGAGTCCGTCGCGCAACTGGCGGAATGGATGCAGGCGCGCCAGCAGGGGCAGATGGAATGAACGAACAGCGATCGCCTCCGTCACGTCCGCCACAGGGACCAATAGGCTGGCTACTGTCGCTGGCCGGACGGCTTATCGGGCTGGTTATTGGAGCGCTGGTGCTGCGGGTAGTGCTGGAACTGGCGGGGCTGTATTTCTGGTGGCCGCAGGAGGGGAGCAAACATGTTTTTCAGGTGATGAAGCGGGAGCGGGTGGAACTGGTTATTGCTTTACAGTCGCACCTGCTAGGGAATGAAATTCTGGTGCTGCAGGAAAAAGGAGCAACTCACGGGATTATGGTAAACAAACTTCTGCAGAAACCGTTCACCGCCCTGGCCTATACGCTGGTGAGTTTTATACAGCGCCTTGTATGGCTTGCCGCCATGCTCCCCCTGCTCTGCCTGTGTGCGGTAATAGGGCTGACGGAGGGACTGGTGCTGCGGGATTTAAGACGGTTTGGCTCCGGGCTGGAATTCGTTTTTCTCCATCGCTACGCCATCAGGTCCGGCAGTTCAGTCGCCACAGCGCTGTGGGTATATTATCTAGCGCAGCCACTATTTCTGCCCGCAATGCTGATTTTACTACCTGCCGCCTTATGGTTCGGGATAACGGTATGGATGGTGGCAGGGAGTTTCAAACGGTGGTTATAAGTCACTCACCTCGTTTTCCACCATAGAGGACCACTTCACTGATATCCTCTCCATTTGCTTAAGCGATGATCTTTTCTGTCAGAAAGGACTACGACAGAGCTATCACGAGAACTAGACTTGAGCTAGTATTTTTATTTGTCAGAGCCTTATCCAATCCGGAAGGTAGATTTGTGCATAGACAGTATGAAAACATAAGTCAAAAACTGAACTCCGTTAGACTTGACAGCATCAATGTTAACTAAGGATGTGAATTTTAACTCTGTTTTAAACCATTTCTACAATAAAATACGTTTCGTACAACCTGTAACAGATGAGTATATTAATATTATAGGTAGACGAATATATCTTTCCTATTTAGGATTTTTAAATTATGATGAATCCATAGAAGCCCAAGGTTTAACCTCATCAAATACAGGACGAGCATATGAATAAAAATGAACAACTAAATATTATCGCCAGTGCTCTAGGTATAAAAAAAGGAAGTAACAATAGTGGTGCCGTATTCAAGTTAATAAATAAATATACTTCCCTTAACAAGACAAATGCGGCCATAATCGCCGCAATCACACAATCATCTGAATATAAGCGATGGAAACAAAGCGAACATAATAATAAAAAAGCCGAGCAAAAAACACCCGTTCATCGAGATGATAATTCTACCCAAGTGGAAAACCAAACCATGAATATATGTATGGACTCGCTGAATAATGAAAAGCATCCTAAGTATATTAAAGACAAAGTGCTCATCCGTCCAGTTGACTCAAATGTAGACTATGAGGAATTTAATAGCACCCACGATGCGATGAAAAGTACTGGCACAGGCACTACTCAAGATGCCCGTCAGTTTCGCAAAGTTGTAAAAGCGAAAGGATGTGCCATATGGCCTGATGATGATCCTCGGAAAATACCAAAATTAGCGCTTGATGGGAAGAGATGGGAAATGCGTTTGAAGCACTCTCGACCTGCGCATGATGAACTTGCTGATGATGTACCAATTAAGCGTAAAGGAAAACGAGCTTCTTATGGTTCTATATCACGACCAGCTCAAAAATCATTCAGCGATAGCGTCCGCTATAATTGTTTTGGGCAGTGTGTTGTTACTGGTGCGCGTAGTAAGCGACGCGGCGAAGCTGCTCATCTCGTTGAACATTGTAAAGATGGTTTAGACCATTGGAGTAATGGTCTATGGTTGCGTATCGACATTCATAGATTATTTGATGCTCATCAATTTGCAATAGATCCGCAAACGCTTCATATTCGCTTCGCACCATCAGTACTGGATGATGATGAGGATCTTGTCGACTATGAAGGAAAGCCTATTGCATCCACACGAAAAAGAATAAACGTCAATTATCTTCAAGAACGCTGGAAAATATTTTGCGAGCGCCATTGCTCTGGACAAAATTCAGATGAATGAGTTTATTTAATCTCATCAAAAAGATGTTTAGGTTAAATATAAAACATACCATGACCCAGCAAATAATTCTGATAACTTAAGAGTAGAAAGCTGGGATTAAAAATGAAATACACAAGTCTACGCAAAATGATTTTGTTCGAGTGGTTAGAGCAGGGATGAATTTTACGTAGACATGCCATATTTAACTTTTTCAAGCCCACCGCTACTAAAAACATTTTTCTCATAGTAAACCTCGCGACTCGTCAGTATTACCACGCCTTACCAATATAGGCATTATTAATATCGCAGCACATTAAGTATCACGAAAATCTCCCATCACATATCCTTCCATGTAGTTCTTTTCACAATTATATGCCAACCTTCTTCCTGGCTTACAATTTTTAAATCGGGCAAGCCTCCTTTAAATAGCTCATTTATAAAATCAGTTAGATATATGTATTGTTTTGCGAAACGAATGCTCATTTTCTCCCGTAGAGAAAGTGCAGTCTGGTCTTCATTAGCATCAATGTATTCTCTTATATACTTATCACGCCAATCAACATTGTCCCCCCCCGGATTCTTTATATCCAGATTCACAAAGTCGAAAACATTCTCCCTGAGTGCCAAAGCAGTTTCTATTACCATCATTTTGTAATCGCTTTCAAATTCTTTATCGTCAGAAAGAAGTTGGTAAACGCTTCTAAATTCAATTATATTTTGATATACGGTAAAATTTATTTTTTGATTTATTTTTAGTGACTTCATTGTCGTTTTTATAGATATAGCTTTAAGCTTTCTGAGCTCAGTAGTAATCCTTTCCGCTTCATTTAACTTCTCTTTAAATTTTACTGAATTACCTCCTATCGAAAATTCAGTGATTGAGGGTAACATCGCATATATAGCAGTACCCAGCCCCCCGGCAACAACTAATGCCACAAACGCCGAACCATCAATCAATTTGGAAACAAGCAATGCGATAGATAGAATTAGCACAGCTGAAAAAATAAACACATTAAGGAGTTGCTTCATCTACGATATCCTTTCCTGATAATTTTAATCCCGGAATGACTAAGCGAAAATCCCGACATAATGTACGAAATATTATCAACTGGCGTTTTATGCCATATGATGTGTATATCTACTTTTGTCTTGTTGCCAACTCTTAATTATACTTTGATACAAAGCACTGCCAATCAGGATAACGTAAATACTTATTTCGATAAATATTTCCCACCATCTTAAATTGACTTTTTTGCAATACCAACTCTACCACAACATCTGCTGAAATCATTTACCAGATACAAAGAATTCTTTGCTGATCCTTCATCTCCCTCTTTTCTATTCTGCCCGAAACACTCCTTCGGAAAATACTGCCATGCGCAATAGCTCATTATATCTGTTACTGACTTTGCCCATATGGTCGCAGGCAATTGCCTCCCCGGAATCCACCCAGCTCGCCCTCGCGCTGAAGCAACTCGACGGCGTAAAAACCTCGCTGGCGCGCGCCCAAACCAGCGCCAGCACCGATCCACAGTCACGCTATTTCTTCGACTACTTACAGGCGCAGCAGGATATTACCACCGTTGAACAGGGCATCCGCCGCTACCTTGCCCCGGCAAGAGCGCAGCCGCGCGCTGTCCAGCCCCTGAGCGCCAGCTACCAGCGGGAGCATCCCGATGACTGACTCCCAACTCGCCGCCTTCCAGGCCGCCAGCCAGAGCAAACCTGAGACCATCAGCCTGCTGGTACTCGGCCTGTTTACCAGTGTTCTTTTGCTGTGGTGCGCCTGGACACTGCTGGTCGCCTGGCAGGGCGTCTGCCGCCAGCGCCTGAGCTGGCAGAGCTTTGGCGCGGTGGCGGCCCGTTCACTGTTACTGGTGCTGGTCAGCTTCTGGCTGGTACTGAGCTAAGGAGGCATCATGCGCTGGCTTCTGTTACTGCTGCTCGCCACATTTAACGCCCTCTCCGACCTGCCGACGATGGAGGATCCGTCGCGCGGTCAGGGCAAAGGCATTATGGAGACGCTGCAAAACTACGGGTTTGACATCGTGGTGCTGCTGGCGCTGGCCATCTGCGCCGTCGGTTTTCTGGTGGTGGCGAACAACTGTATTGCTACCTATTCAGAGATCCAAAGCGGACGTAAGCAGTGGAAAGATCTGGGCTCGATGGCGGGCATCGGCAGCATTCTTCTGGTGGTCATCATCTGGCTGCTCAACCAGGCTTCGGACGTGCTGTAGTATGGCGACCATCCCTTTTCTCCCCGACCGCCTCAACCGTGAGCCCGTGGTCTGGCGCGGCCTGACCACCAGCGAGTTGTTTCTGGCGCTGGCTCTCGGTCTTGGCGTCGGCTGCGCGTTCGGTATTCTGCTGGCCCTGATAACCCACTACTGGCCATTAATCCCCGGTTCGGCACTGGCGGGCGCGGCATTACTGATTCAGGGCAGCGGACGCATCCTGGCCCGCGCGAAACGCAGTAAGCCCGACACCTGGCTGCCACAAGCGATCCTCGCCTGGCTGGAACGCCACCATCTTCGAGGTGTACAGCTGGTTCAGCACAGTACCGTGTGGGTGGTACGCAGGAGCCCGCGATGAGCCGCTTTCGCCACGCGCTGGCCGAGCGCGATAACCATATCCTGACGCTGCGGGCAGTGATTGTTCTGCTGTGCCTGTGTCTGGCGGGCGTTGGCTACGGCTGGTACCGCGCCCCGCAAAAGCTCACCCTTTGGTTCCCGCCGGACCTGCGCAGCGGCAGCACTCGCCCGTGGTGGGAAGTACCGCCCACCAGCGTTTACGCCTTCACCTTTTATATCTTCCAGCAGCTTAACCGCTGGCCGGATAACGGCGAGGAGGACTATTCCCGCAACCTGCGCTCGCTGCGCGCCTATCTGACGCCCGCCTGCCACACCCGGCTGGAGCATGATTTTCAGGTGCGTCGCAACGGTGGTGAACTTCGCGAACGCACGCGCGGCGTCTATGAACTGCCCGGCCACGGCTACAGTAGCCTGGTGCATGACGGCGATAAACGCCCCGTCCCGCGCGTCGAGACCTTAAGCCGGGACGCCTGGCGGGTAACGCTGGATGTGGCGGTTGAGGAGTATTACCAGAACGAACCGGTGAAAAAGGCGCTGGTGCGCTACCCATTACAGGTGGTGCGCTACGCCATTGATGCGGAGAAAAACCCGTGGGGACTGGCGATCGATTGTACCGACGCCGCCCCGCAGCGTCTGGTGGCGGAGGATAAACCATGAAGACTGTCCTCCTGACTTTGCTATTCAGCCTCCCGGCCTTCGCCACGGAAGTGGTGCAGTGGGAAAACATCCCGCTGCCCGTCACGCTGCATGTCGGGCAGGAGCGGATTGTCGACGTGGGGAAAGCGGTGCGCATTGGCTATCCCGCCACGCTGGAAGGCAAAGTGCGTCTGCAAAGCGCGGGCGGCAAGGTCTTCCTGCTGGCAAATACGGCGTTTCCTGCCACCCGCATTCAACTACGAGATACCGCCAGCGGTGAGCTGATCCTGCTGGATATTCAGGCCGCCCAGGGCACTTCGCCACTTGAACCAATGCAAATTAGCTATGCGCCACAGACGTCTGCCACAGCAAAAACGCCCATCCCAGTAACAGCATCAACGGAGCCTCTGCCCGTTCTGCTGGTGCGCTATGCCGCGCAGAATTTGTATGCGCCGCTGCGCACTGTTGAAGCCCTGCCCGGCGTCACGCCTGCCCCCGTCCGGCTAGCAAAACGCATTACCACCTTACTGCCACAGCAGCCGGTCACCGCCACCCCGTTGGCGTCATGGCAGGTTAACGCCACTACCGTCACCGCTATCCGTCTGCAAAACCAGAGCGGGCAGCGCATCACGCTCGATCCGCGCGAGCTTCAGGGGCAGTTCACCGCCGCCGCTTTCCAGCATGACTGGCTCGGCCCACGTGGTCTGGCAGAAGATACCACCGTGGTGTACCTGGTGACGGAAGGCCCGGTTTCCCGCGCCCTGCTGCCGGAGCCGACACCATGATGCCGCGCCAGAGTCTGCTGCTGAAAATCCTGCTGCCGGTGATTGTTTTTCTCACTGGCTGGCTGCTGCTGCGCCCGGCAGGAAAAAGTACGCAGGAAACCATACCGGCCCGCAGCGTAGCGGCCTTAACGCAGCAGGAACTACGCGATCTGGGTATCGACGGCGACACGCCTGCCGATACCGTCGCCACGCTGGTCGGTCAGATGAAGCAGTACCGCCGGGAGCTTCAGGCAATCCAGAGCGATAATGAAAGCCAGCAGGCGCGCGAGAAGCGCCTCAAAGCCCAGCAGGCGACGCTGGTATCGGAGTTGCGCGGTGATATGCGCAGGCAGCAGGATCAGATGCACGATCAACTACTGAAAAGCCAGCGGGGATTGCTGGATAAGCTCGACCGTCTGATGGCGAAACGCCCAGACGATATCCCGCCGGGCTTAGGGTTGACGCCCGGCGAACTGCCCGCCGATGTGCAGCCGGATATCCGCTGGCTGGAGCCGCTGGATGCGCCCCCGCCTATGGATGAAAAGCTGCTGCGCGTCCCTCTGAAGGCGGCTGACAAACCGCCGCCAAAACCTGACGTGAAGGTCTACACCCTACCACAGAACGCCACGCTGACCGGATCGGTCGCCATGACAGCGCTGATTGGCCGCGTACCGCTTAACGGCACCGTCAGCGATCCCTATCCGTTCAAGCTACTGATTGGCGAGGACAACCTCACCGCCAACGGCATCGAACTGCCGGACGTGGCGGGCGCGGTGGTCTCCGGTATCGCCTCCGGCGACTGGACGCTCTCCTGCGTGCGCGGGCAAATCACCTCCATGACCTTTGTGTTTCACGACGGTACCATCCGCACCGTCCCGCAGGGCGGCAAATCCGGCAACAACCAGCAGGAGATCGGCTGGCTCTCGGATAACCAGGGGCTGCCGTGTATTCCTGGCGAGCGTAAGAGCAACGCGAAAGAGTACCTGACCTCGCAGTTCCTGCTGGCGGGTTCCGGCGCGGCGGCGCAGGCCTTCGCCAATGGCGAAAGCACCACCGTGGTGGAGGACGGCAGCATCACCAGCGCGGTGACGGGCAACAACGGTCAGTACGTCCTCGGCCAGGCCATCGGCGGCGGACTGAAGGAGACCGCCGACTGGATGAAACAGCACTACGGCCAAATGTTCGACGCCGTGTACGTGCCGCCGGGCCATAAGGTGGCGGTGCATCTCACCGAACAGTTGGCTATCGACTATGAGCCGGAAGGCCGCCAGGTGAAATACCCGCAGGCCAGCACGCCGGGAGGTCTGGAATGAAATTTACCATCCTTATACTTCTGTTGTTACTGGCCGGATGCAGCACCTCGCAGGAGGAAATGATGCCGGTCGACCTCGACGCCAGTATGCTCTCACTGTGGCAGCAGCAAAGCGGCGGCAGTGCCGCTCTGCTTGATGCGCGCGCCCAGTTGCGCCGTCCGCCCGATGGTTCAGTGGCGCAACCTGAGGCAAACACCATTCGCAGCCAGTTTCCGCGCCTGCCCAACCCGGATATGGTTCTCTACGTTTTCCGGCACCTCAATGGCAACACGCCGGTGCCCGGCTACAGCACCGTCTTCCCCTTCTACACCCGCCCGCAGTATGCGCTGCCGGGCGAACGCCTGACGCCGCCATGAGTGAACGGCGTGGCCTGACCGAACAGGCGCTGAATGCCAGCTACCGCAAGGGCCCGTCGTTTGTCGACTGGCTACCGTGGGTGGAGTTTTTGCCTGAGTCGCAGACGCTGCTGCTGGAGGATGGCCACTCTGTAGGTGCCGTATTTGAGCTAAATCCCGTTGGTACCGAAGGCCGTTCGACGGCGTTTCTGGAACAGATGCGCGATACCGTCACCGACGCCTTGCAAGATGCCTTTGACGAGCATGAGCGCGCCCCGTGGGTGGTACAGTTTTTCTGTCAGGATGAGGACGACAGCGAGGCATGGCTGGAGACGCTGGCGGCTTATGCCGCACCGGAAATTCGCGATTCTGCCTTTACCCGCGAGTGGCTCACACAGATGGCAAACCATATGGTGAATCTCACCCGCGATGAGGGGTTGTTTCTCGATAACACCGTGACCCGTACCCGCTGGCGGGCGACGTGGCGGCGCACGCGGATGGTGATATACCGCTGGCTTCCTGGTTTCTCGCCGGACGAACCGTCCCCGGAAGAGACGCTGAATAATATCTGCGAGCGTCTCACCGCCGGGCTAAAAGCGGCGGGCATCAGCGCAGTCCGTCAGAATGAGCAGGCCATTCACCGCTGGCTGGTGCGCTGGTTTAATCCTGCGCCACCCGATGAAGATAAAAAAGCCTTCTGGCGACAACTGGATTTACCGGAAGCAGAAGCCCTGCCCGTTATCACCGATTTCGCCGAACGCCTGCTGACAAGCGAACCGCGTTCGGACGCAGCGAACGGCGTCTGGTGGCTGGATAACCGCCCGCATAAGGTGGTGGTCGTCGACCGCCTGCGTAAAGCGCCGCCGCCCGGTCTGCTGACCGGAGAGACCACGCGCGGCGACGGCATCAACGCCCTGTACGATCTGCTGCCAGCAGGCACCATCATGAATTTGACGGTGGTGATATATCCGCAGGACAAGCTGGAGCAGCACATCAGCCACCTTTCCGAACGGGCGATTGGCGACAAT
This sequence comes from Klebsiella sp. CN_Kp100, assembly GCF_040065315.1. NCBI lineage: Bacteria > Pseudomonadati > Pseudomonadota > Gammaproteobacteria > Enterobacterales > Enterobacteriaceae > Klebsiella > Klebsiella sp. CN_Kp100. The sequence goes on along the minus strand of NZ_JBEAIJ010000004.1, from coordinate 171,875 downwards.
ACCGATTCCGAATACACCCGCCGCGACTGTCACGAGGTACGCAGCTACCTTAAGGACGGACATAAACTTTACCGCAGCACGCTGGCGTTTTACCTGCATGCGCCCGACACCGATACCCTGTTTCGCCAGCAGCGTCAGTTGCACAGCCTGTTGCTGAACGCCGGACTGGTTCCGATTCAGGAACAGCACGAAGTCGCCCCGCTCAGCCACTGGCTGCGCTGGCTGCCGATGTGCTTCGATCCCCTGCGCGATCCGCGCGGGCTGTATACCCGGCTCAACTTCGTCCAGCATCTCGCGGGGCTGCTGCCGGTGTACGGGCGGGAAACCGGCACAGGTCATCCGGGAATTTGTTACTTCAATCGCGGCGGCGCGCCGCTGTGCTTCGATCCGCTGAATAAGCTGGATCGTGCCCAGAACGGTCACCTGCTGCTGCTCGGCCCAACCGGAGCGGGCAAATCCGCTACGCTAAACGCCAAAATCGCGCAACTGATGGCGCTGCACCGTCCGCGCCTGTTTATCATCGAAGCCGGGAACTCGTTCGGCCTGATGACCGACTACGCCACCGCCCACGGACTGACGGTGAATAAAATCAGCCTGCGCCCCGGTTCCGGCGTCACCCTGCCCCTGTTCGCCGACGCGTGGCGACTGGTGGAACAGGCGGTTACCGACGCTGAACCGCCGGAAGACGAAGAAAGCGACGGCGATGACGAGCGTGACGTACTCGGTGAAATGGAAATCACCGCCCGGCTGATGATAACCGGGGGTGAGGCGAAAGAAGATGCCCGTCTCACCCGCCCGGACCGGGCGATGATCCGCCAAGCGATTATCGCTGCCGCCCACACCTGCTACGAGGAAAAGCGCCAGACGCTGACCCAGGACATTCGCGACGCACTGTTTGCTCTTTCCCGTGATGCCAGCCTGCCGGAAGCCCGCCGCCAGCGGGCGTATGAGATGGCGGAATCCATCAACCTGTTTTGCGCTGGGTTTGAAGGCGAGCTGTTTAATCGCGAGGGGCAGATATGGCCGGAGGCCGATATCACCCTGGTGGATCTCGCCACCTTCGCCCGCGAAGGTTATGAAGCGCAGCTTGCCATCAGCTATATCTCGCTGATTAACCATATCAATAACCTCGGCGAACGCGACCAGCATCTGGCGCGGCCCATTGTTAACATCACCGATGAGGCGCATATCATTACTGTTAACCCGCTGCTGGCGCGGTTCCTCACGAAGGGCTCAAAGATGTGGCGCAAGCTCGGCATCTGGCTGTGGCTGGCGACCCAGAACCTGGCGGATTTTCCCGATGAGGCGAAGAAGCTGCTCAACATGATCGAATGGTGGGAACTGCTGGTGATGCCGCCGGAGGAGATCGATCAGGTGTGCCGGTTTAAGGCGCTGACCGAGGAACAGCGGCAACTACTGCGCTCGGCGGTGAAATCGCCGGGGCAATATACCGAGGGCGTGGTGCTCTCGCCGCGCGTTGAGGCACTGTTTCGTGTGGTGCCGCCAGCGCTCTATCTGGCGCTGGCTATGACCGAGAAGCACGAGAAGGCCGAGCGGATGCGGATTATGAAGGAGACGGGATGTAATGAGGTTGAGGCGGCAATCATCTTGAGTGGAAGACATTTTATTAACAATTGATTTGCTGTTTCTCCTTCTACTAATTCGAGAAATAGTAAAAAGAAATTAAAACATCATTGCTACTTAAAATTTCTTATGGTTAACTTTGTTAGAGTAGTAATGTATTTTAGGCGAGAAACGAAAATTCGTGTAACACACATAAACGTTAAACTCTCATTATGTATTATTTACCGTCAGGAAATCACAATTGTTTACATTTAAAGTAACAAATAAAAAAACAATTTCAACGCAAAGGGAAATCAATACGGTTTATCTTTTTTTTCTCAACTGGAATGATTTTTCATATCGTACTTTGTTTAACATGGAGGTTACCGATTCCGTAGGAAAAAATCATAAAATTGGACAGATTAAAATAGGGTTCAATGGACAAACTACAGACATAAGTACTTATGATAAATTATCAAAAGAATTCTCCTCCCTTGAGAGTAATTTTTTTAGTCTTGCAGAAAGCCCTGAATTTTATAAAAACCTATATTCGTTAGGCGAACAACATTGCCACACAATATTAAAAAAATTAAAAAATGTTGTTATAAGTAAAACATCATTAAAAAAGGCATCTAATGAAGATGTTTTTAAAACATCTTTATTAAGAGATGTAAACATAAATACAGTCAAAGGGCAATTCACGCGATTAATCAGAGGAGATGAACTCCTTTCTGAATTCGACTTTGAGTTTATTCGACAAAATCATAAATATTCTGATATGAATATCAGATTCAAAGTTGATCCTTTTTCATACCCTCCTAGCAATATTCACACTCTAATTGGCAGAAACGGGTTAGGAAAAACCACTATTCTCAATGAAATGGTTAGTTCTATCGTCAAAAGAGATTGTCTAGACAGTGTTTATTTTGAAGATGATTTCGGCAGAAAAATAAACTCAGAATATTTTAGCACTGTTATATCAATTTCATTCAGTGCTTTTGATCCGTTTAATCCTATTAGTGAGCAAAATGATCCTCAACTAGGTACTTGCCATTATTACATTGGATTAAAGAAAGCAGAAAGTGATAGAAAGAAACCAATATTAGAAGATATTAGTGTATTACATAATCAGTGCATCGAATCTATTAAGGTATGTTTCTCGGATGAATCTAGGAAAAAACTATGGATTGAATCAATTATTAACCTTGAATCGGATACCAATTTTTCCGACCTACAATTATCCTTACTCACTGAGTTAAATGGAAATGCACTGAAAAAGGCTTGTAGTGAGCGACTGCAAAGAATGAGTTCAGGCCATGCAGTTGTATTTATGACAATCAGTAGATTAGTTGAAAAAGTACAAGACAAAACACTTGTATTGTTCGATGAACCTGAAAGTCATTTGCATCCTCCATTATTATCGGCATTCATTCGCTCATTGAGCAACCTGCTTTATAAACGTAACGGCGTAGCAATAATTGCCACTCATTCACCTGTAGTTGTTCAAGAAGTTCCAAAGAATTGTTGCTGGGTACTAACACGTTTCGGAGATGAAATGCGATACGCTAGACCATCTATTGAAACTTTCGCTGAAAATGTAGGAACACTTACAAAAGAAGTGTTTAGATTGGAACTGGAACAGTCTGGATTCCATAAATTACTAAAAGAAAAAGTTGATGAAGGATTAAGTTTCAATGAAATTATGACTGAGTTCAGAAAAAAAATTGGCTTTGAAGGCCAAGCTATTCTCAGAAGCATGATCATGTTGCGTGATAAAGGACTTAGTAAAAAAATGTCGGATGGTAAAAGCAATGAATAAAATAAACTTTCCAGATATTAATTGTGATGGTTTTTTCTCAACATGTTTATTGTCGGTTAGTCGGAGAAAGCAGGGATACAAAGAAAAGCTTACTAATATTTCTAATTTAGTTGAGGAAGAATGGTCAGTTTTTGATAGAAATATAAACCCCAAAAATCTCTATCGGTTATCTCCATGTAGAATAAGAGAGCCAGATCAAATAATAATAGAAAACGTTACAAAAAAAGAATTAATGGATCTTTATTCTACCTACATGTGTAAACAAAAAAGCCAGTCCAGAAAAATATACGATCTTTTGCGGGCCTCTTCAAAAAATGGAATATGCCCATTATGTGGAATTAATGGTGTAGCAACTTTAGATCATTATCTTCCTAAGTCTCGATATCCATTACACTCAGTAAATCCTAGAAATCTTATACCAGCTTGCGAAAATTGTAATACAGGGAAAGGTTCTGGAATATTTCTTTCTGAATCTGAACAAACATTGTACCCTTACGATGACACGAATAAATTCTATTCAACAGATTGGATAACTGCAACAATAATCAAAGATGAAATATTAACTTTCGAATTTTTCGCGACACCACCTGATGAGTGGTCTCAAAATGAGCGTGAGCGAGTTATAAATCATTTTGAAGGATATAATCTCAGCCAAAAATATTCTATAAACTCAGCCCAATTTATAACTACTGTCATAACAATGATCCGAACATTGCTGATTGCAGGGGATCATACTAATGTTCATGAGCACTTTAATAACTTAGCAAGTAACGTCCCGGCTAATTCCACACTAAGAGCTATGTACAGGGCGGTCGCCTCTGACCCAGTTATCTGCAGAGGTGATTTTTAAGTTAGAATAATCGGTAACAGTAAACTATATAACATACTTGTTACCGATTAAAATCAGCCGAAAAAAAATAAATAAAGATATAAACTAGGAACTCAAATAAATTTATATTCCTAAGTTGATAGGCAGACTTTTCACAATTTTTGTAGAATACTGACAGGATTAATATTCACAATTCTGCAAAAACGAACAAACTCCACAACATCCAGACGTCTTTCTCCACTCTCAACTTTTGCGATAAATGACTGCGGCCTTCCGAAAGCACTGGCAACCTCTTGCTGAGTAATGCCACAGGCAATCCGCGCATCCCGGAGGGCCTTAATCACCATCTGGTAGTCATTTGAGTAGATAGAAGTCATCCCGGCAGCCTCAACTCTATGTTAAGACTGACTATCCGGTGGCCTTGTCATTATCCCAAAACAGGATAATAACCCACGCAAATTACTTCATAACTGCGTTCAGTATTTCTGCGGGATCAAGTGAAAGCAGGCGAGCAATAGTAGCAAATTCAATCACGTCCAGACGGCGCTCACCATTCTCCACCTTAGCAACGAATGACTGGGGTTTGCCCAGCGATTCTGCCAGTTGAGATTGAGTAATCCCCCGATTAATCCTTGCAGAGCGCAGTAATTTTATAACTAGCTGATATTCATCAGAATAAATAGATGACATTCAAAAAACTCGATTAATATCCCAAAATCGAATATCAGCCATTTACATAAATATCCCAAAATGGGATATTTCATCAGCTTTGTAACACAAGAAGGTAAAAGGAATGACTAAAAAAGACTGGCACCCCGCCGACATCATTGCCGCCTTGCACAAACGCGGCACCAGTCTGGCGAAACTCTCGCGGGAAGCGGGACTGGCCTCATCAACGCTGTCGAATGCCCTGAATCGCCCATGGCCCAAAGGCGAGTGGCTGATTGCCATCGCCCTCGACGTGCATCCGTCAGAGATTTGGCCCGGCCGTTACCTCAATTCCAGTAACAAACGCGAACCCAAAAAACCGTTTCACCCCATGACATCAACTGAAAACTCCGGGACATAACGACCCGCGCTGTGAGTGGCAGGACGCATTAACCAACGACACCTGACAGGAGAGTTGTTTATGCACACCGAACCACGACCTTGCACCATCATGATGACAGCCGGAGGCCACCATCTACTGGCCTCCCAAACTCAGGATTTTACTCCCCTCTTCAAAAGTCATGCCTTCTCATTCACGCCAGGCCATCTGGCAGGCAACGCACTCACGCCCGGCAAACGGGAGAACGAGCCATGATGACCTACTGCGCGCGCATCGTTGCTATCGGGTTGTTTGTCGCCGACGGTCTGGCTGACCGGATGCTGATCACCTTCGACAGCAGCGGGCCGAACGACTGCCTCGATTACTCCCTGTCGCTGGATCCCACATTCCGGGAAGAAAACCTGCTGATCCTGCCTGGCGATCGGCTGATGTTGGCGAACTACGACTATCTGGTCACCGCCGTGGGCAAAGAGGCTCAGCGGTCGCTGTTTGAACTCGGCCACCTGACCATGGTGTTTAACGCCAGCCTGAACGCCTGTTATGCAAAAGCGGTTCATCTTTCCGGCCCGGTCCCGAAGCTTCGCGATCTATCCGGCAACCTGCGGATTGAGGAAGGGCAGCCATAAGCGCGGTCCTGAATCCATCCACAACAAAAAGAGTAGATATTATGGAACTCGACAGAAGCCTGAAAGCCCGCCACCTGACGATGATTTCCGTGGGTGGCGTGATTGGTGCCGGATTTTTCCTCGGTGCCGGGGCCGCCATCGCCCGCACCGGCCCGTCGGTGATACTGGCCTACCTTATCGGCGGCGTCATCACTCTGTTTATTATGCTGTTGCTCGCCGAAATGGCTGTCTCCCGCCCGGTGTCCGGCTCTTTTGAATCTTATGCCCGCACCGCCTTCGGCCCGTGGTGCGGTTTTATCACCGGCTGGACCTACTGGCTGGCGTTCCTGATTGGCCCGGCCTCGGAGGCGATTGCCGCAGGCACCTTCCTCAACCTGTGGTTTCCCGGTGTCCCCGTGTGGCTGTTCTGCCTGGCGATCGCTTCGTCGCTCACCGCCATCAACATGGTCGGCGTGCATTTCTTTGGTGAAGTGGAGTTCTGGCTAAGCCTGGTCAAGGTGGTGGCGCTGCTGGCCTTTATCATCGCGGGCTGCTACAGCCTCGGACTGGATGACGCCTCTCCCGCCAGCGTGGCGAACGTCACCGACAATGGCGATTTTTTTGCCGCCGGGCTGCCGGGTTTTCTTGGCGCGATGCTGATCGTCATTTTCTCCTTCGGCGGAACGGAGGCCATCGGCACCGCCGCAGGCGAAAGCGAGAACCCGCAGCGCGACATCCCCCGCACACTGCGCGGCACCGTGGTGCGTATCCTACTGCTATATATCGGCTCGCTGACCGTCCTGCTGCTTATCCTGCCCTGGCAGCAGGCTGGCGTCAGCAGCAGTCCTTACGTGGAGGCTTCCGGTATTCTCGGCGGCGAGATGGCGCGGCATATCATGAATTTCGTGGTGCTGACCGCCGCGCTCTCCTGCATTGATACCGGGGTTTACGCTACCTCGCGGATGCTGCACGCCATGGCCTGCGACGGTTATTTCCCTGACTGGTTTGCCCGTCTTCACCCGACGCACAGAACGCCTGATAACGCCATTCTCGCCAGCAGCCTGGTACTGTTCACTGGCGTCATCATCGCCATTATCTCACCGGATGCGTACGTCATCCTGGCGGGGATTTCCGGGTTCGGCTTTCTGTTCACCTGGCTGATGATTGCCTTAAGCCAGCCGGCCCTGCACCGGATCGCACTGCATGACGGAACGCTGAAATACAGGGCTCCGGCAGCGCGTTACATCCAACCGCTCACCGTAGGACTAATTGTACTGGTCATGGCCGGGCAGTTTTTTACCGACGGCGGCGGCATCACCCTGGTCACCGTAGTGATCTGGCTGGCGCTCGCCAGCGCCTATTACCTCTTTGTGGTTCGTAAAAACAGGAGACTGTCCGATGAAAAAAGTGATGCTGAATGAACTGACCGGCCGTGAAATTCGCGAATTATTGCAGTCCGGCCAGGAGATCACCGCGATCGTCAGCTTTGGTAGCTGTGAAAACCATGCCGATCATCTGCCGCTCGGTCCCGATATGTTTGTTCCGGAAACGGTCGCCTGCCGGGTGGCGCAGCGGATGAGCAACACTCTCGTGCTGCCCTGCACACCGTTCGGTACGTCCGTTCATTACAACGCCTATCCGCTGGCAATCACCCTGCGCTATGAAACCAATATCGCGCTGGCGGAAGATATCTTCACCAGCCTGCTGCACCACGGTATCCGCCGGATACTGGTCATTAACGGCCATGACGGTAACATCCCGGCCATTGAGATTGCCGCCCACAATGTGAAGGCCCGCCACCGGCAGGCGGCGATTGTAGTCGTTCCGGCGTGGTGGGATCTGGTGGGCCATCATCTCGGAAAGGGATTTTTCGACACATGGGACAACACTGGGCTCGGACACGGCGGCGAAGGAGAGACCTCGGTGATGATGGCCTTGCTCCCGGAACTGGTGGAATTAAAGTACGCGCAAAAACAGATCCCGGAGGAGGTGTTCAGCGATTACGGAGTGAACCGGATCTGGGATATCGGGGAGATCAGTGCCACCGGGGCGACCGGCGATCCGCGCTGTGCCTCGGCGGAAAAAGGCGAGCGGATCCTCGCTTGCCTGGTAGATGTGCTGTGCGCGTTGCTGGGCAAGCTGGATGCAGCTAACTGGCAGTGTGGATCAGCCAGAGAATCACATCCGACATCCCGCAGTTAGTGCCTGTTACCCACGGGGAAGCATCGCCTTTCCCGTGGGTATTGTTGACAGGATTTCTTTTCTGCCACTAACCGAACTGTTCACGCCCAGGCAATCCCTGAACATCAGATTACTTATACGTCAGCGTAAACGTCGCCGTGGCATTAGCAGTTCCCGGCGTTATCGTCTGTTCCGTCTGGTAATAGCGCGCCTGAAGCTGGACGGTTTCCATCCCGCCCTGAGGCGATGTCCAGTAAAATGTCTCCTGGCCAAATTTCACCGCACTGCCGCCGTTAGGCTGGAACCAGAGCTGAACGCCAACGCCGCTGGCCGTCGAACTGCTCCCCGCATTATCAAGCTTCATCACATCCGTCATGCTGCCTACAGCACCAGCCGCCGGATCGATGCGCACGTTAATCCGGGCGTTCTGATCGCAATCCAGGCCTATAGTAAATGTCTTCCAGGAGGTGGTCGTGCCTACCCCGCTGAACTCATTTTTATTATGATCCCCCAGCGAAACATCAACCGGATTGGTCGTGACACTACAGGCAACCGAGGTTATCTGCCCTCCTGCGAAAGATACCGGCTGCTCTGTACTCCAGTTTGCCGTTTCCCTGACACCGGCATAAAAGTAACCTGCGTTACCGCTTAATGCACCCGTCTGTATATTTCCCGTTTTAATTAAGCGGATACGCATTTGATCGGTAAAAGCCGGTCTGTCACCATTGTTATGGGACGTTTTCACGACCGACTTCTCTGAGGTGCCCGCTTTTATACCCTGCCAGCCAATCCAGGCCTGCGATCCTACCTGCGCATTACCTTCCACCACGAATCCAACACCGGGTAAATTGGTATCGAAGACGGCTTCACCGTTATAGCTCAGCCCGGAAGAGCGGCCGTTGTAACTTTTGATCCCATTTTCAATGTTGTACTGTAACTGACTGTCGTAATTGCAGTTCTGGTAAGCAACGCCTGAATTAGAGTAGATCCAGTCAGTGAAGGGCTGCCCAACCGCCACATCCCGCTGTACAGTAACTGAACCGGGGTTGAGGGTAAAACTCCCGACCGCATCACAAGCAGCGTTCACCCCGCTGGATATTGCCAGTAAAACCAGCATGCAAGCCCACTGCATCATTTTATTCATTCCCGGCACTCCTGTTCTGTTTCTGTCACCGGTACGTTTCCGGCATTCTCCGGCAGGCGGTAATGCACCACGCACTGCTGCGCCCCGTTCCAGTCCACCGTGATATCGCCCTCATCCGGCACGCCCGTCAGATATACCTGGCCGTCATCGCCGACGATGCCGCTGCCGCCCCCCTTTAGCTTCGCCTGTGCGCCAAACGGTGCCGGCAGCCCGCGGTAAATCAGCGTCATCAGTACGCGCCGACCGACGCGGGTGTTGAAATCGGCCATTACCACCGCCCCCTGCGTCGGCGTCACGGTCTGTACGGCGGTATCGATATCGACGCCGTCGCCGAGCGTGCTGGTATCCAGCGCGATACGGTTTTTCCGGTAGGCGTTGACATATGGCACGACCGCGTAGCCGCGCCAGTCGGTGTATACCCCGGTGTTGTTCTGCACTTTGGCGTCATCCGCGCCGGGCGCTTTGACGACCGCCAGCGAGTCACCGAGCGGCTGGGAGAGCGTAATGCCGTGTGGATGGGCGACAATGCCGCCTTTCAGGCCGTAGTTAATCTGACGGCTATCCTCGTCATAGTTGTAGCCGCCGGTGATTTCCCCCTGCCCGCCTTTATAGTCGGCGTTGATATTGCCGGAGCCGCCCCCGCCATGGTTGGTATAGCTCTGCTGGAGGCTGTAGCTGAGGTTGTTATCGGCAAGCAGAGTGCCGTTGAGCCCCGCCTGCTGGCGGGTGTCGCCGTGCTTCGCGGTGTTGACGCTGTAGCTGGCCCACGCGTTCGGCATAAAGCGGCTGAGCGGTACCTGGATGCTGAACGCCAGCTGCTGGTCGGCAGGCTGGGTGCTGTCCGGGTACTCACTGTAGCTGTATGAAATGCTGTAACTGATACCGTTGATATTGCCGTTCCAACCGGTACTCAGGGTGCGTTCATAGCCGTCCTCCTGCCAGTAGTCCTGCTGGTAGCCGGAAACAAAGAATGAGCCGTAGCTGCCAATGCTCTGAGTGAGATCGAGCTGGAGTTTCTGCCGCTTGTTGTACGTCAGCCGCCAGCCGTCGTCGCTGTCTGAGCGTAAATCGTTCGCCTCCTGGAAGGTGTAGAACCCCTCCGTGGAATAGCGGTACGCCGCCAGGGTGAAGCTGGTATCGGTGGCCTGAAAATCTTTTGAGTACTGCACCCGGTACGACTGGCCGTCGTGAGTTTCATCGTTATTCAGCGTGGTGTGCGCAGCGGTGATATCGGCGGAAACCGAACCCAGCTCGCCGAGACCAAACCCCAGACCCGCCGCCCCGGACTGATAGTCCTCCGAGTACAGCGTGCCGCCATAAATCGTGATGGCGTGCGGCAGGCCGTAAATTGCCGTTATCTGGCCAAACTCAGGCTCATCGCTGTCGCTGTTGCCGCTGCGGTATTTCCCGGCAGTGAGGGCATACTTCAGGCGGCCTTCACGCTGCATAATCGGTACCGCAGAGAATGGCTGAATAAAGGTTCGCTCGCTGCCGTCGGCTTCTTTAATCGTTACCTCCAGATCGCCGCTGCCCGATGTCGGGTAGAGATCGCTGATGGCGAAGGCCCCCGGTGCGACGTAGCTCTGATAGATGGTGTAGCCGTTCTGCTTAATGGTGACCTGGGCGTTCGACTGGGCAATACCGCGGATGATCGGGGCAAACCCGCGCAGGCTGTCCGGCAGCATATTGTCATCCGACGCCAGTTGCGCGCCGCGAAACTGCACGCTGTCGAAGATGTCCGACGGGGTGTAGCTGTCGCCGAGCGTAAGTTGCCCCTGCAGGCGCTGGATATCCCGCTGAAGATACGTGTTCACTGAATCCCAGTGGCTGCCGTTATCCTCATCGTAATTCCAGGTGGAATAGTTGCGTAGCCGCCACGCGCCGAGGTTCAGCCCGCTCTGCAGGTTAGCGTAGTAGTTATCATCGGAGCCATTTTCCCCGTCGCGCCAGGTATTGCTACCGCTGAGGTTATAGTTCAGCAGCGCGGCAGGTACGCCCTCGTCCCATTCGGACGGATCCACCCAGCCTCGCGCAGTGGCGCTCATCGCCGCCTGCGGGATACTGAGATTCAGTTGCAGTTTACTGAAACGCAGTTCGCTGGAAGCCATCGGGATATAGCGGCCAATATCCTCCAGCGGTTTGTCCGCTGGCAGTGCGGCAAGCGCAGGAAACGCGGCGGTGTTCACGCCCCAGGCTTTCAGCATCGCAGGGGTTAACTGCGCGGTGAGTTTTTTATCTGCCCCGGTAACAAAGGCAATATCCTGCGCTTCGCCCTGCTGCTCGCCGTTCACATACACCGTCACCCGGTAGGTGCCAGGTAACTGGCCATCGGCTTCGGCAAAGGCGGATAAGTCAGCAACCGCCTGGCCCGGGCTGTCCAGCTCCAGCGCGTGGGTATTGAAGGTCTCGCGGGCTTCCGCATGACGCAGATAACCCAACAGGAGCACCATAATCAGCAACAGCGCCAGCAGGAAGATCATCAGTCGGGAATTAGGGTTATTCATATTCCCTCCTTCAGAGTTTGCGGCTTTCGGTCTGACTGACGCCGCCGTAATCACTGATCGACTGCCAGGTCACCGTGGACGCCGTGGCCGATGGCAGCGTGAAGCTGACGCTGCCTTTCGGCGGCACCATATCGGCCTCTTTAATCTCCTGCCCGTCCGCCTTTAAGGTGAACAAAGTGACGTAGTAAGACGTGGGATTGCTGACCGTAAGACGATTGCCGCTACGGGAGACAGACAGATGGTGGTAAGCCGTCTCCGGCTGTCCTTCCAGCCCCGCCGGGCGGTAAAAGAGTTTCAGGCGGGATTTCACCACCACCTGCAGAACGTTGTTATGCGGCACGCTGTCGTCGGTGGCAGGAATGGACTTCACGTTCAGCCAGAACACCGATTCCCGGTCTTCAGGCAGGCTCCCTCCAGTGCGCACAATGCGCAGGATGTTCTCTTCGCCTGGATTAATACGAAACAACGGCGGCGTGACGATAAACGGTGTTTTACTTCCCTTCATCCCGCTGTCTACCCAGCTCTGTACCAGCCAAACACCGGATCTGTCGGGGTTACGTATAGAAGCGGAGGTCTCTTTTTTGTCGCCGTTATAAATGATCCGTGTCCCGCCAATGACAATCCCGGCCTGTGCCTGCACGGTAAATACGGCCAGCAATAGCGCCAGCAAAATGTCTGCATACCTGTTCATCTTGTTATCTCCGGACGAAAAATACGCATCCCTGCGAAACGCTCCCTGTTATGCGGCGGCGCATGGGTAGGAGGAGGAGAATGCGCCCCGCGACGGCACAGCGTTATTTGTAAATGATGGTGAACTCAGAGGTACCGTTTGCTGTACCGGTGGTGACCGCCGGGCCTGTGGAGACATAGCGGGCGACAAAGTCGAGCGCGTTTGCGCCTTCTGCGAGGGTGTAGTCGGATGAAGCGGAGTGCAGCGGGATGGCCGTGCCGTTTTTATCTGCGATCTGGATCCCGACCCCGGTGGCGATGCCCGTGCCACTGTCCAGCGCCAGCAGGCTCTGGTCGTTGTTATCGGATGTCCCGTCAAATTTCACATTTGCTCCGGTGACCGTTTCCGGGCACTCGCTCACGTTGATGGTAAATTGCGTTGGCGCCGCTCTCATCCCCTTTGCCCCGTTAAGGGCGGTCTGGGCAACATTGCCGAGGTTCACCGGTAGATTCTGGGAGCCTGTGTCGATCTTGCAGGTCTGGTCGGTAATGCTACCGGTGAAATGGATGGTACCGTCGGCGGCCATGGCATTAGCCGCCGCCAGCATAAAACACGCGCTTAACATCGTTTTTTTCATGTGTTTCTCCTTGATGAAAGAACATTCGGGACTCGGCCCCGCATCACTCTGGCGGTGAAAAAATCTGCGTTAGACTTTCCCGTTAGTGCCAGAGTGGTGAGTTCAGGAGAAAATGATGTGGAAGAAGAGAATGAGAAATAAAATGCCATCGGGAGAGGAACTGAGCTTGCAGAATGGCATAAAACAGTAAAGCGGTGAGCGAATGAATACTGGCAACGTGAACCTCTAAAGCACGTTGCCAGCAAGGGCCAGAGGAACATCATGTATCTGCTACGTTTTATTTTTATTTAAAAACAGAGAGATAATCCGTTATCAAAAGGGGTCTCAGAAAAATTTTGACACTTTGCTAAATTTTTCTGATACTACTTTACATTCTGGCACTAAATGTGTGGTTTTCTTTCACACTGCCCCAAACATTCATAAACCTCTGCGTATTTGTCGCCGTATAAATCACCGTATGCCGGATGTTCCGGTGCCCCAGGTAATCCTGTATCAGACGTGTATCACGCCCTAAATCCGCCAGCGCGTAACCGCATCCATGTCTCAGCATATGGGGATGCGCTGAAATACTGACACCGCCCAGTTCGCCGTAACGTCTGAGCAATAACCGGACCTGATGGCGCGACAGCGGCCCCCCCTTCTGTGACAGGAAAAGCCAGTCAGAGTCAGCATCCCGCCAGCGACGGCGCACCGTTAACCAACGCATCAATGCGGGCAATTCGGCATCGAACAGCGGATGCTGTGTTGACAGGCTATTTTTGAGCCGCCTGACATACACCGAACCACCGACCAAATCGATATCCGACAGTCGCATTCCGCACAGTTCACTGACCCGCAGACCGTGTATAAAACACATCTGAATCAGGCAGTAATCCCGCTCAAAATGGATCCCTCTGTCCGCTGCAAGCAGTATCTGCCCCACTTCATGGAGGGTCAGATGTTTTCGTTTTACTGGCATAAGCTTTGCTCCTTAAACACAATAAAAAATGAAGAAAAAAACAGGCCGGAACCACTTTCGTAGCCCGGCCTGAACCACAGAATAACACCAGAAAGCCCGGCAAAGGTTGATGACAGACTCAACAATTTTCACGGGCTGGTTCCAGTTTTCAGCAGTGATCGTATGAGCATTGCGCTACACCCGGCAGAAGAAAACTCTGTTGCCGGAGGCGTTATGCCAGACCGATTTTCTCTTCTGTTGCCCCTGATGCTGTGCGCCGCTTTCCCGCTCAGAGCCATTACCACGCCGGAAATTGCCGCTTCCGCCCTGTCGCCGGACTGCGTGAACTACCGGGTGGTCGGCCTGTGCTACTGGCTGTATTGCACGCCGCTCGGTTGCTCGGTACGCACGTCGATGAAGGTCAGTCATTTTCGCCCGGATCTGGTGATGTCGGCTTACAGCAACACGGGGCAGAATCCATGGGCGGAGATGTCGCCGTTAAGCCCTCCGATACCTGGCGTTGCCGAAGGCGGCGGCGATACGAATCCTCGTTCAGCCAGCCAGCACAGCAAGATCCGCTTTAAGAATGCCGATGCCATCGGCTTCCCGGCAGGCGATGAACTGGCGACGTTTTTCACCCAGTTTGGCTATATCTGCTCGCCCTCATCGCAGCCTTTTCAACCGTACTTTCTGAGTCAACTCGATACGCTGGCGTGGCGCAGCGGTGTGCCGGAAATGACCTACCCGGAGGCGCTGACGCAGGGCATGCGGGAAGTCGGTCAGAACGGCGATATGTGGGGCAATATCTACCCGCGCGCCGGAGCCATCAGCCAGACGCACGACTATAAAGCCGCCGCCGTTATCGCCCAGCGCGTGGCCGATCTGGTGACGCGTACCGGGCAACCGCATATCTACACGCCGCTGACGGCGTCCTCCCGTGCCGGGTACTGGCCGCCCTCCCCGGTTATCGAAGGCGACAGCAATAACCATCGCTGGCAGATGCTCACGCCGAAAAAATCCGCCGCCTGTTCGGTGTTCCCGGATGGTCGCGCCACCGACACCTACGCCGACAAACTGGCGGAGGATGGTGCGTACGCCTGGACGCTGTGGCGGCCTTACAAATGCTGCCCAAGTCGCGGGCAGACCTTCCTCGGCAGTACGGGTTAACGGAGGCGGTGATGAGATTCCTTTGCCTGGTCTTACTGTTTTTCGCCTGGATTTGCGTGGCCGCCGATGACTACAGCTTCCGCACACGAGGTGCCGTCGACGACCTGCTTTACTACCAGATTGGCAGCGGCGAGGCGGTCATGCCGCCTCCGGTACGCCACAGCCCCTCGCCGCTCAGCGTGGGCATTGGCTGGAACGCCGATATGATGTGCGGCAATTTCGACATCGACACCACGGTGCGCAACCAGCTAAACGGCATCACCGATGGCTTCCAGCAACTGATGGGCAACGTTATCCAGAGTGCCACCGGGGCGGTCGCCAGCCTGCCCGCGATGATTATCCAACGCGCCAATCCGCAGCTTTATGATCTGCTGACCAACGGCGTGCTGCAGGGACGGCTGGATTTTGATAAGTCGCTGCTAAACTGCCAGAAAATGGCGGAGAAGATGACCGACTTGGCGGCCGATTCTGCCTGGTTTTCCGGAGCCAAAGCGGAGAATTACCAGTCCCTCGCCGCCAGCGATAATGACGCCATCCGCACCGACCAGAAAGCGGCAAAAGAGGCCGCCGAAAAGGGTAAACTTTGGGTGGGCGGCGAAAAGCGCGGCGGCAAAGGCCAGCCGCCGATTAAGGTAGTCCATGACGCCACCGCCGCAGGCTGGAATATCCTTAACCAGCAGCCCGCCACCAGCACCACTTCTCTTACCTCCTCTGAATGCGACGGGGAACTTTGCACCACCTGGAAATCCCCTGAAGAGGCCGCCGGGTGGATGACCCGCGTGGTCGGCGAGCAGACCATCAGCGTGGCGCAGGCCACCGACGATCCGGACGCACGTTCCGGCGCACAGGCGGGGATCGGCCTGCATCCGCTGATCGACGAAGAAAAGGCGAAGATCCTCCCCCTCCTCACAGATCTGGTTAATGGCAGTCAGAAACCCGGCTTCGACAACCTGGCGAAAGCCTCCGGCGGATCCATGCAACTGACCCGTGGCATCGTGGAAGCGCTACGCGACGACCCGGATATTGCAGTTCTCACCGAACGGCTGGCGGGAGAGCTGGCGCTGGCCCGCGTCACCGAACAGGCGCTGCTGGCCCGGCGCACGCTGCTCGCAGGTATGCGCGAACCGAATATCGCCAACGTCAAAGAGGCGCAGGAAAGCCTGGGCAAAACCACCGCCCAACTGGATGAAGAGCTGAGCCAGCTTAAGCTGGAACTCGATTTCCGCCAAGCGCTGACGCGCAATACCGCAAGCCTTATCCTGCAACGCAAACAGCAGCGCGACCAGCTTCAGGGCCAGGCGGTGGAGGTGCCGGACGACAGCGACCGCCGCCTGCACAATCTCAATAATCCACAGCCGGACAGTCCGCGATGACCGCCAGCAGCTATTTCGAGTATGTGCTCACCCTGCTCGGCTGGCTGGTGAACAACGGCGTGTGGCAGACGCTGACCGCCACCGGGCTGTTCGCCCTGCCCCTGCTGGCGAAGCTGATTGCCCTGTGGCTGAAGGCGCGCGGCCAGGGGGCTGATGAAGGCAACGTCGCCCGCCTGCTGGTCGTCTGGGTGGAGCACTCGCTCTACAGCGCCCTGCTGGTGATCTTCTTCGCGGGTGTGCCGTTCCTCAATGTCGATATCAATACCCTCACCTACGACAGCCAGCGCACGAAGCAGTGCGGCTGGTCGGTGGTACAGCCCGGTGATTCCGGCTATGCGCCGTTGATTAATGAACTCAGCGGCCAGAGCGCCTCGGTGCCGGTGTGGTGGTACTTCACCCACGCGCTGGGCAAGGGCATCACCAGCGCCGCCGTCGCGGTGCTCCCCTGTAAGCCGGACCTTCGTCAGCTGCGCTTTGAAGTACAGCACACCCGGATCGCCGATCCGGCGCTGGCGCAGGAACTACAGGATTTCGTTAACGACTGCTACGGGCCGTCGCGGGCAAGGCTCAAGCGGCTGGGCAGCGATATCAGTGAGGAGCAAAGCCGGGAAGTGGACTGGGTGGGATCGGCCTTTTATCTCGCCACGCCGGGCTATTACGACCACGAACACTCCCGTTCGCCACTCACCGCCTGGCCTTATGACGCCAGCCGCGACGACGGTCTGAGCGATACGGGTGGAGGTGGCTATCCTGCGTGTAAGGCGTGGTGGTCCGATGGTGATGCGGGGCTGAAAAACCGGCTACTGAAGCAGGTCGATACCACGCTCTGGCAGCAACTACAAAAACTGGGACAGTCGAAAGAGGAGTATGAAGAGGCGGTACTGCGCTCGCTGGTGAGCCCGCGCAATATGCAGGTGTCGCAGGGAGGTCTGGTGTACAACGGGTTTGGTGGGAGTGCGGGGGATCATTTAAGTCAGACGCAGTTGCTGAGTCGTGTGGGCGGGATCATCGGCGCGGGGCTTTCGAGCTACGCTCTTTTTCCGGCGTTTGATAACGTCCGCCAGGCGCTGCCGATGGTACAGGCTTTCCTTGAAATGGCGCTGGTGATTTGTATTCCGGTGATCCTGCTGTTCTCGGCATGGGATCTTAAAACGGTCATCACACTGAGTTTTGTGCAGTTCGCCCTGTTCTTTCTCACCTTCTGGTGGGAACTGGCTCGCTGGCTGGATAACTGGCTGATGCAGATGATGTACGACAGCGACACCCACTCGTACTTCAATCTCTGGGGCCTGCAAAACACCTCCGACGATCTGATTGTGAATATCATTATGGGCGTGATGTTCCTGGTGTTACCCGCATTCTGGCTGGGGGCGCTGACGTGGGCGGGCGTCAGGATCGGCGCGGCCATCGCTGGTGTGATGGGCAGCGCGGTCGGCGATATCCGTAGCGCTGGTGAACAGGTCGGGAAGATGATCGTAAGTAAAACACGCATTCCCTGAGGATTTCGTACTGGCGGTGTGATGAACGGGGCTTGAGTCACCGGCATTTTGCGAGCATGATCGCAATAACATCAGCCTGTTACCCGGTTCCTTCTTATGATCTCTCCAGAAACGCTGCAATCCGCCATCTCTAACGTCTCTGTCTGGCGTCAGGGTGACGTATGCGCGCCGCATAAACCGCTGCTGCTGTTGTACGTACTGTCGCAGTACAAAGCAGGCCATCCACGCCTGTTTAACTACGGTCTGGAAATCCACGAACCGCTTACTCGCCTGCTGAAAGAGTTTGGTCCCAAGCGACGCACCGATTACCCCAATATGCCGTTCTGGCGGCTGCGAACTGACGGCTTCTGGGAGATCGCTCACGCAGAAGGCTGCAAACCGCGTAAGGGCAATACTCAGCCGACAAAGAAAGAACTGATTGATAACCAGGTGGCGGGCGGCTTCGATGAAGCGGCCTACCAGCAATTGCTGGCACATCCAGAGATGATCGACCAACTGGCTCAGAAGATCCTCACCGATCGCTTCCCGGAAAGTATTCAGCGGATCCTGGCCAACCAACTGGGATTCGATTTTATCGATCGCTCCAGGAACCGCGATCCGCGTTTCAGGGATATCGTTCTTCGCGCTTACCACTCACGGTGCGCGTTCTGTGGTTACGATCTCAGACTCGATGGCGCGCTGGTTGGTATTGAAGCAGCGCATATTCACTGGAAAGCGTACGGTGGCCCGTGCGTGGTGAACAATGGACTGGCGCTCTGTACGTTGCACCACGATGCGTTTGATATGGGAGCATTCGGGCTGGATGAGAGTATGACCATCCACATCTCCGGCGGCGTCAGTCGTAGTCCGGTGGTAGACCATCTGTTCTGGCACCGGGACGGCCAGCAGTTATTCCTTCCTTATGACAAAACGCAGTGGCCTGCTGAACAGTATGTTGGCTGGCACCGAAAACAGATTTTCAAAGCCTGAAAATACGCAACGGGCCGTTAAGCCCGTTGTTCGTTACATCACCGCAGTTCTATCACTCTCGCCCGCTCAGCCTGCTTTCGGTAGTGGTCGTATCGCTCCCGGAACCATGCTTGCTGTTCATCACTCATATTGCCGGTCACGGCATCGATATCCACTGGCTGGCCCAGGGCGTGCATACGGGCAAAACTGCGCGCCAGAAAATCAAAATTCTTCAATGCGTTTATATCTTGTCGGTTCATTAGCATATCCCTCCAGTCATTGTGTTTACTGTTCAAGGTCATATGCTTTTCTGATTTCAGTATCCGCCTGAAAAAGATCATTTTTTTGAGCGATGCGTGCGCATCAATCTGCCTGCGTTCACATTTCAGGAACGACAAAACTCTTCAGTCCCGGTAATGATTTTCCCCTCCCTTTTATCACCCGCACAGAAAACACTACCGCCAGCCATGCAGTAAGTTCGCCATGTATCCGGAAGGTGCGAACGGCGCAGATGCGCAGGATACCCGTACCATTCCATCCCGCAGGGAAACGCCCTGCGAAGGGTGTTCTCTGCTCATCTACAGGAGAAACACCATGTCGCTTTTCGATAAAAAACCGTCGTTAATGCCGGTGGTTATCGCCCCTGATGTCTGGCAATCCGCTGTGGAATTTCCCGCCGACCCGCAGCAGGTGGAAGAACGGCTGGGCAATCTGTTGCTCGCCGTACTGCTGACCCTGCGCACCGCCGGGGCATCCCGCAAGAAAGTCACCTTTACGATCTACTGCCAGCCGCCGCAGGGCGATATGAAAGTCCCTGTCGCATTACCGCTATCACTCAACTATCACGGCCATTATGTGCAGGTCTCGATGGCTGAACAGGCATAACCTCTCCCCGCCGGAGTCGCTTCCGGACGGAGGCAGCTCCGGCTTCTTCCATGAGGATCGCACAATGGACAGAAGCAACGATATCTACCAGAAAGTCACCGACCAGATTATTGCTGAGCTGGAAAACGGCAATGTGCCGTGGCTCCGCCCGTGGCGCGATGGCGAGCCGCCGTTCCCGATCAATGCGTTATCCGGTCGTCCGTATCACGGCATCAACGTACCGCTGCTGTGGAACAGTGCCGACAAGCAGAGCTTCGCCAGCGACCGCTGGCTGACGTTTCATCAGGTCAGCGCGCTCGGCGGGCAAGTGCACCGGGGGGAGAAATCCTCTCTGGCGGTGTTATATCTGCCGCGCACACAGGAAGAGATCGATGCACTCGGCCAGCCGTTGCTGGATAAAGACGGCGAGCCGAAGGTGCGGCATTTTGGGATCATTCGTGAATTTCGGCTGTTTAACCTGTCGCAGTGCGACGGCCTGCCGCAGTCGCTGTTCGAGCCGTTTACCCGGCCCGCAGAGCCTGTGGAGATGGCCGAAACCATTGCGAAGAATAGCGGCGTGACGCTGCGCCATCGCCGCCAGTCGAAAGCGTATTACAAACCCGCGACCGACCTGGTGATGATGCCGCACCCGCAACAGTTTGAAAGCAGCGAGGCGTACTACGCCACGCTGCTGCATGAACTGACGCACGCTACCGGACACACTTCACGCCTCAACCGCCCCGGTATTGCCGGAGCGGAACGCACCGAAGCGCTATACGCCGCTGAAGAGTTAGTGGCGGAGATGGGTAGCGCCTTCCTGTGCGCCCATTGCGGCATTCAGGGCAGACTCCAGCACGCCAGCTATATCGGCTACTGGCTGGATATCCTGCGCCAGGACAAGCGGGCAGTGATCCGCGCCAGCGGTATGGCGCGCCACGCCAGTGAATGGCTACTCAACGCGGTACCACAACCCTGTCAGCTTAGCGCCTGACAGCCCACCCGCACGGGGAGTCTTCCCCGCCGGGAAGTTGCTCCCCTTCAATATTCCCCAAAATCATTCGGGTTGCAGGAAGGCGGCGACGCAGCGAATCCCCGGGAGCGTAGACAAACTACGTGACCGGGATGAGCGAGGAAAGCCAACGCACCTGCGGCCTGAAGGATGAAGGGGAATGAGGAACAATGTATGGGACTCGACATCTTCTTTTTCGAACGGGCAAAAAACGCGCCCGATGAAAGCCAGTACGCCAGAGTGGGTTATTTCCGCAAGGTGAACCCGTTACTCAAATGGGTGGATAAACACGTTGGGCTGGTGCGCAACCAGGTGCTGTTAGAAGTCACCAAAGCACATTTGCAGGCGCTTCTGAGCGACCTACAGAGCCTGACGCCGGATAACTGCGGCGCGGTTTATCCCACGATTGACGGCTTTTTCTATGGATATACCGATTATGGAGAACACTACTGGAAAGACGTTCGCGCCGTCACCCACTGGGTGAAAGAGACGCTGGAGACGTTTGATTTTGAGCGAGACAGGCTGATGTTTTATGCCTGGTGGTAAGTGAAACGGAGTGGCCGGTTTTGATCGGCCACTTTTTTTATGCTTCGGAAACACCTCTTGATTAGACACTACACAATTATCAGCATTCATTATCATTTTCGTGATACCTGCGATGAAGCCTCATCTCACTTCCCCTTGATTGATAACTACTATGGGTTAGAATTATGTGTCCCATCAATGGGATAAAACGCCCCGCGAAGAATTCGTCAGGGTAAATTCAAAATCAATGGAGGTTAAGCCTATGGCTTATTTAAATCCACTTTTATTAGGAGGGCATTTCGCCTATGACATACGAGGAAAACCTAAACGACGACGCTAACCAATCTACTGAAACCGATGCTGATATTAAAGCCCGGAAGAAACTAGACGAGGCCATACTCAGTAAATTCAGGAACCTTGACCAGAAAACGCTTAACCGCTGTGGCAAGGTAATTCCTGCAGATACTGAGATGTACCGACTCCAGCCCGGTGAGCATAATGGAAGCAACGTTTTTTTCAATCATAACGGTGCGGATTACCGTTTTAGTCTGACTGACGGTGTACATGGCTCGATGTATTTGGCCTACACCCCAGGAACGTCGTTGAAAGAAGTGTTTCAGAACAAAGTGTCCATGAAAGAATCGGACCTTGAAGATTACTATCTTGGCAAAATAGCAATCTTAAAGGACGTTAACATTCTGCAAGTAAACAAATTGGTCAGTCGTACATCTATAAAAATTCATGATGTCACAACAGATTCTCGTAAAGTCACACAGTTTCTGGCTACCATAGCGCACAACGCAGGATTCGACGGTATGGAGTATACGTCGAACGTAACCGGTGAATCATGTCTGGTGCTTTGGCATATCGACCCATCTGGACAGGGCATGGCCATAACGCTAGAACAGACCCGCCTCAGTGACTTTGAGCATGATGGTAAAGAGGCTGCCGACATCCTTACTTGGGATCTAGGCATATCGGTCGAAGAATAACAAAAGGGGGGGCAAGCACCCCCTTCATTGTTATGCGGCATCTTGCGTACCATAAACGCGGGCAAGCCGATGTAACTCGTCCATCAAGACGTCATCCGGATTCCCTTTAAGAATCTCGATAATATTAAAAGTACGACCTGCTGGCGATAATCCCTTCAGCACAGTATTACGTTCCTCAACAAAGAAAGAATATTGCATCCTGTCACTGAAATTTTTAAGTTGCTTAAGTAAGCCTGACAGACCTTTCAGAACGCCTCGATCCGAGATCCGTTCATCATCAGTAAACTGGAACGCCGGATAAAAGAACTCACCATCAATTTCTACAGCAAGTAATTGGCCACTATCTTTCCAGTTTTTCACCGTGGTTTTTGTACGGCCTAAAACTTCAGCGGCTTTTGCTGAAGAATAGACCCCACCATCCCGCTCTAACCGCGAAAGAAACATGGCCTTGCTATGGACGCGACGAAGGTGCCTTTTCTTTTCCTTCGTCAGGTTATGCTCAGCTCTGCTTGCCAGGTATCCCAAAATGGCATCGACAGCAAAGAGCGCATCTGTTTGAGCCATGCTTTCCTGTCGAACATGAGTATTACCTGCTCTGATGTCATCAGCCAGTTCCTGAACAAAATTCTGGAGTCTGGCAGCAGAAGTCATATTGTCCTGGTAGACAGGTCGCTTTTCTGTAGTCGGATTCATAAAACCCTCCTTTTCGATTTCACGATTAAAACAATACATCAAATCGAAAAGTTGTGCAAGTTTTCACCGTTACAAGACATCATGCATTAACTACATATTTTGTATCGTTTTATTAACCAACATAATATTGGGTAATCTTAAATATTCTCTGCAGACTTAAAAAACCTGCTGTATGGAAAAGACCCAAAGGGAGACACTGCAAAGGAAGGGCGACAAGGGCAAAGGGGCCTGCCCGGAAAGGGGAAATATGCTGAAGTGGCTACAACGACCATCCCAGAGCCAGCCACCGGCGCCAGACGCTGCGCTACCGGAGGGTTGGTTTGCGCCACAATCCGCAGAACGGTTGCTGGCGAAGCCGTTACGTCAGTCCTGTTTGCACCAGTTACGGCAACTGACCCCGCTGCCAGATACCCTGTTTGATAGCTGGATCCTCACGGCGATTCATCGCTTCGCCGCGTTGGTACAACTGCTGCCCGCCTCACAAAGTCATCACCATTCCACTCCCGGTGGGTTGCTGGATCATTCGCTGGAAGTTGCCTGCAATGCCATCCGGTTGCGCCAGGGTTATCTGCTGCCACCGGAAGCGGGTGCGGAAGAACAGGCCCGGCAGGCCAGCGCATGGACGGTCGCGGTGGTCTGCGCGGCATTACTGCACGATACGGGAAAAATCGCCGTGGATATGGAGATTCATCAACGTGATGGCACCCGCTGGCATCCGTGGCAGGGTAATCTGGCACAGCCTTATCGCTGGCAGTACCAGAGCCACGGTCGCGACTATCATCTGCATCCGGCGGCTAGCGCAATGCTGATTAATCAGTTGATACCCTCGCCATTACTGGACTGGCTGGCCGGATATCCCACGGTTTTTGCGTCCCTGATTTATCAGATAACCGGACACTACGAACGGGCTGGCGCGCTGGCGGAACTGGTACAGCAGGCCGATAAAGCCTCTGTCGCCCGATACCTCGGCGGCGATATCAAAACTGCGCTGGCACAAAAGCCCTCTTCCTTTCCCCAGCAGCTTCTTACAGCCTTACGGTCGCTGGTACAGAACGAGTACCGGCTCAATAATCCCGAATGCGGATCAGATGGCTGGTTGACGGAGGATGCGCTGTGGCTTATCAGCAAAACCACCGCCGACCGGGTTCGCGCCTGGCTGCTCCAGAATGGCGTAGCCAGCGTACCGGAAAATAATAACCGCCTGTTTGACGAACTGCTGGCATATCAGCTTATCGTTGCCAATGAGGATAAAGCGATCTGGCGCTGCATTATCCGATCAGATAAGGGCTGGTCGCCCGTTGAACCGCTGACGCTGCTGCGCCTGACGCCGTCTGCAATATGGGAACCAGGCGAACAACGTCCCGCCTGTTTTGTCGGTGATGTGACGCCGGTAAGCGAAGCTGAACCCGTCCCTGAACTTAGCGCTCCCACTCAACCGCTGCCGGAGATAGCAGACGACCCGAGGCTTGGTGACAATAATAATTTCCTGCAGTGGCTGAAGAACCACACCAGTTCTTCAGCCACGGTGAATACCCGGAACGGCAAGGTACATGTGGTGGAAAACCATCTTTTTTTGATTTCGCCGGGGATCTTTAAAACATACGCAGCAGAAACCACAGGCGATAGCGGCGACGGCTGGAAACTGGCACAGCGAATGTTTCAGGAGTCAGGGCTGGCCCTGCGCTGTAATGATGACAGTTTTATCTGGTCCTGCGAGGTTCGGGTTCCACAAAAGAAAAGTAGTCAGTTGAAAGGGTTTCTGATAGAAGATCCGAAGCAGGTGTTGGGGGAGAAAGTGCCGGTGAATAATCCGTGGCTGAAGTTGCTGCGAGAATAGCAATTTATATCAAAATATTCTCTTCCACCGAGCCACAGCGAATGGGCTGTAATACCTAAAGAGCCGCATGATATTCAATAATTGATTTCAATTCTTCAGGCGAAAAAGGCGGATTACGCCGATGCAACATGGCGTGGCAATTAGGGCAGACGGGAATAAGATCTTTTTTGGGATCCAGAGAGTAATTATCTTTGATGTCTGATAGCGGAATCAGGTGGTGTATATGGATAAAACCTTTTGCTATCTCACCATACACCCTCATCATATCAATGCCGCATACTTTGCACAGGCAACCATGCCAGGCTAATGCGGCCTGCCGGGCCTTACGGTCGCGTTCATAGCGGTTAACCGTTACCTGCGTAGCGGCACCTTCAGTAAATACGCTCTGCGGTGGCAGTTCATCAGGAAAAATACTGATGGCGGGCTGCTCGTTACCCAAATTTTTCTCAACGATCTGAAACCCTTGATCGGTAAGCAACTTGACACATTTCGACTTGATACCACCGCTAAAATCTTCAGGGGAAAACTCAACGCCTATCATATTTGAAGCAGCAATACCGACTATAGCTTTCGGTGGATAACTGCGCCCTTCAAAGACCACATCATACAGCCGGGACTCGCTGAACTGGTGGCGTACACCTTCATCATAGGCGCGCATAGCCGCAATAATGCATTCCCTGGAAAGCTGGTCTGGCAGTTTCTTCTTCATTTACAACTCATCATCCCTGAAACGACATATGCTAACTCTTTATTTTATAGCATATTAATTTATCCGGTGATAAACAGCACTCTTCAATCTCGCAGTACCGGGATACGGGCATCAGTGCAGCGGCAGAGTAACGTAGCGGCAGAGAAACCGCGCCTCATGCTGATTGTCCAGCCGTATCTGAAAGATATCGTGTATATCCTGCGCGGATGCATCCTCACGCCACGCCAGAAGGCCCTGCTGGTTCATACGGATAATAATCTGATCGGGCGTTTCGCCCTGATTCAATGCTTCAACTACCTGTTGCAGGGGAAGCGGTAGCGTCTGAGCAGGCCACATCACTTCAACGCTTACGAGCTGGCGGTGTGTCCGGGGTAACATCGGTAGTTTCCTCCATGGCTAGAATTTCGCGGTTAATTAGCCATGAAATAGGGGCATTTTTTGCGGTTGCAAGGTTTGCCGAGAGACCTCATTTAAAGGTCGATATATCTCAGGTAGTGAGGTCTCTTCCCAGGCAAATCCAGATAGTCTGCACCAAGCGTCTGAGGATATGTCGATAAAAAGCTTTTTTTTAAACATATAGCCAAAACATGTTTATGCCATCGACACGTTGCGGCGATATGTCGATAAAACACGATTTTTTAAACATGATGCCGTGACATGCTTATAGCATCGACATATGATGTCTATATGTCGATGAAATCGGTTTTTATAAACATATGAACTGGAATCCCGAAGCCCCTTACAATGATCTGCCAAAACTGCCGCCTGATCTGCAGCAGATAGAAACACGCAATGTACTAAAAGCGTGTATAAATGCGCGCGCGGCAATTGCAGAGCTGAAAACGGCGGGTGAGTTGATCCCCGATCAAGGATTGTTGATTAATCTTCTCCCGATGCTGGAAGCGAAAGATTCCTCACGCATTGAGAATATCGTAACGACCAGCGATCAGCTCTTTCAGTATGCTGATCGTGCAGACGGAGCAGATCCAGCAACCAAAGAAGCATTGCGCTATCGTACGGCGCTTTATGATGGTTATACCCATCTTGAGACCTATCCACTTTGCACAAACACCGCAATCGCTATCTGTACCAAATTACGCGCAGTTCAGACCGATATAAGAAAAACACCGGGCACGATACTGCGCGATCAGAATAACAGCGTGGTGTATACACCCCCGGTGGGTGAAGATACTATCCGTAACTTATTGACGAACTGGGAGCAGTTCATACATGGCGATGATGATTTAGATCCATTGGTGAAAATGGCTATTGCACACTATCAATTTGAGTGCATCCACCCTTTTCCGGACGGGAATGGGCGAACAGGTCGTATCCTGAATATTCTTTACCTGATTCAAAATGAATTACTTTCACTGCCTATCCTGTACCTGTCCCGCTTTATTCTGGAGAGACGTAGTGATTACTACATGCTCTTGCGTAGGGTAACAGATGAAGGAGACTGGGAATCGTGGATATTATTTATGCTGGAGGCCGTAGAAAACACGTCCCGATGGACGACTGACAAGATTGCGGTTGTTCGGGCATTGATGGCAGAAACGACCGAGTATGTACGTGAGAAGCTACCAAAAATATATACCTATGAACTCATCCAGGTGCTCTATGCGCAACCGTATTGCCGGATCGATAACCTTGTTGAACGAGGTATCGCTAAACGCCAGACGGCATCAGCGTATCTCAAACAGTTAGTCGAGATAGGCGTGCTGGAAGAAATGAGCGTTGGTCGAGAAAAGCTGTATATCAACACCAGGTTGGTTCAGGAATTGAATCAGTAAAGTGTATTAATTAGTGTTAGCTCAGATTTTTCCAGAACTAATGATGACCTTAACAAAACCTGACATTAATGGCGATGTGATAGCTGAAGCAGGCATGATTAATATCTTATTGTATTGATAATCATTTTATCATACAAAGCTAAGTCAATTAGATTGAAAACCATATTAACATTAGATGATATATGAATAAAATCCATAGAGATTTATATTCTAGGAACCAATAAGAAATTCATATAAAAGCAGCTCCTTTCAAAGCTGCTTTATACACTTAGTTTTTTGGGAGCTTGCTTAAAATATCTTCAATCCCTGATTGCTTATACCTAACATTATCAAAAAGGTCATTAAGGACAGAAAATCTTTCTTTATACTTCCATACCTCAAGATTATTATCATCAAGGATGCAAAGAACGATTTGAGACGTCCAGTAAAACTCATCGACATCTGTGTAATATCTATACTTCTCTTCATAGATCCCAAACTTAGTTCCATTGAAATTAACGCTAAAAAATAGAGGTATATATGAATCCGAACCATGAATGATATTATAAGGAGCATCATCCCTCCTCCAAGATATACTTCCATTCAAGGTGTATCTATTTAATTGCGTGATCAACTGTATAATATTATCACTCATGATCTCGTCCATCCTAAATCTAAATTTATTTGTTCTAAGTGCATAATTACACTGCTTAACTCTGATTGGATTCCCCATAATCCTTCAATGTCGAGATGTCTGGAGCTAAGCATTCTAGATAATTTTTCATCTGTTACTGAAAGTAACCATTTTGATATTGGAGGGCTTGAATATTTAAACTGATTTTTATCAAGTTCCAACTTCCGTTTAACATCTTCCAATATTATTATTGTTGAGTGAACAGAAGCGGATACTGCGCTTTTTTTCTTATTACTAGTATTGTCTTGTTCAAATTCAGAAAGAAGTTTTGGTAAATCTTTATTTTGATCCTGAAGCTTTGAAATCAGTTCAGGAAGTCTAACTTTAACGAGATATTTATTTTCTATATCTGCCACTCTGATATATACCAAGATTGTGTATATGCCACCAACGATCGATGCAAATACTGACAACCAAGTTAGAACATTTCCGAAATTTGCCCACGAAAAGATTTCCATTTTATTGTCCATAAATTAACCACGCCAAAAAGCCTTGTACAATTTGAACTAAAATACTCTCTTCATAATAGTGCAGAAATCAATATCCAAAGGTGATTGTAACGACACTAAAACCAAATAATATCATATGTATAAAAAAGCGCCAAGAATTTAATAGAAATATTTCAAATGCTTTTATCTAAATATTTTTTTGATACTGCCTCAGAATAAAAAACTTCGGCAAATATAATATTACCAGAGATCCTTAGAGGGCCATACAAGCATCCTAATAATAAATACACCGAATATTCTAAATATTTATTCACTCTTATTTAATAAGTATTTACTCTTAAAGAAAGATTTGCTTCAACAAAATGAATTCTCGACTTTTATTAATCTGTAAAAATAATCCAACAACAGAAACAATTAGGCCAAATCTTTTGCAACGTTTAATGATTTTCAAATCAAAGAATTCGAACTCATTCAATTGTTCCTGTTGTCAACCCCCCAGCAAAAACAGCCCAAATCTAGTAATAACTAAATACCACCATCATTCCTACTCCCCCGACTCCACCTCATCCTGCGCCGCCATCAGAACCAACTCTGACTTCGAAATCAGCAAATCTTTCGGCTTCCCTCCTCTCAACCTGCGATTTGCCGAGCCGAACCAGATTGCTAGCCCCCACGGGGTCTTACGTTCTTTGAACAGCGAGAGAATCAGCCTGACAACCTTGAGGGGCCTCATTTTCTCATCCAGAACATAATCCGGGTACAAATCCTCACCATCGACCTTCAGCGAGAATATCTTCCCGGCGGCTTTCCAGCCTTTCGGGCCAGCATCAGGATCGGCGGAACGAAAGCCCGCTTTTGCGGAAAATTCAGACGCCGTCAGCCATTCCGAGTCAGCCAGTATTCTGGCTTTCAGCTCCTCTAGCTGCCGGTCATTGCGCTCCTGGAAACTCATATGGTCGAGTGCGCCTCCCGGCGACTTTTTGAAGCCATACGGCACAACATGCCTGAACCGGTTTGCATCCAGATAATCCGCCCACCACTGCATCATCTCCCGACGTTCTTCAAGATGCTGCGCCTTGTGGATATACGCCGCCCGCACGCGCTTGCGCTCCTGATGGCTCATCTGGCGCTCTACCGCGTCGCTTGACCACAGGCCCGACTCCACCAGCGCGCTACAGGCCATAGTGCGAAAACCGTGGCCGCAGACGTCTTTCTGGGTGTCGTAGCCCATCACCCGCAGCGCTTTGTTGATGGTGTTTTCGCTCATCGGTTTGCGGTAGTTATGATCGCCGGGGAATACCAGTTCAGTTCCCGGTCGGCAACGCTGCCGCACCTCGTGCAGCAGTTCGATGGCCTGACGCGACAATGGGACCAAGTGTGGGGAGTGCATCTTCGCCCCACGCGCTGAATATTTAACGCCGGGGATCGGCTCACGCTCGGCGGGGATTGTCCACATGGCGTTACGCAGATCAATCTCATCCCAGCGGGCAAAGCGCAGTTCGCTGGAGCGGATAAACAGCAGCAGCGCCAGCTTTACCGCCAGTTGAGTCAGTTGACGGCCTTTGTAATCGTCGATTCTATCCAGGAAATCAGGGATAAGATTCAAATCTAATGCAGGGTGGTGACGTACTTTGGGCGTGGAAACCGCGCCGGTTAAATCTGATGCAGGGTTATGATCGATAATGCCGTTCTGGACGGCGTAGCGCATCACGCAGGCAGTGCGCTGCTGAAGCCGGGAAGCAACATCCAGTTTACCCGCTTTCTCCACCTCTTTGATGGGTACCAGCAGGTCTTTAACCTTCATTTTGGTGATGTCGCAACTGCCGTTCGTGGGGAATACGTAAAGCTCGAAATAACGCAGCACCCGCTTCTTATGTTCCGCCGACCAGTTCACGTTGCTGGAGACCCATTCGCGTGCTACGGACTCAAACGTATGTTCCGGCGTTACAGCAAGGCGTTCAGCCTTTCGGTGTGCACTCGGATCGATGCCGGAAATCAGCAATAATTGGGCCTCTTCACGCATGCGTCTTGCCTGTGCAAGCGTCAAAAGCGGATAAGGTCCTAAAGCGAGCTTTTTCTCTTTGTTTACAAAGCGGTACTTGATGTACCAGCGTTTTGAACCGTTAGGGTTAACCAGCAGGTAAAGTCCATGCGAGTCACTGAGCTTATACGGCTTGCCACAAGGCTTGGCGTGGACTATAGCGCGATCTGTTAGTGCCATTTGGGGGCCTCACTATTATCGAACTACGTCTAAGCCCCCAATTTGGCCCCCAATTAGCGTGGATGTCAATGGATGAAAAATGACCAACACGGAAAGACCACAAAATAAATATGGCTATTAATGAAAAATAAATTATCTTTTAATTACAGACGGATATGGACGAATTTGGACGGAAATGGACACAAAAAAAGCCACCCTTAGGTAGCTAATTATTGCATCACTTGGTGCCGAAGGCCGGACTCGAACCGGCACGTATTTCTACGGTTGATTTTGAATCAACTGCGTCTACCGATTTCGCCACTCCGGCACGGAAAGGATACGGAAAACGTTCTGGATTATACCTGTCATACGCTGCCATGCAAGCAACGTTGCATTCACCTGCCACCAAGTGATGAATTTTTCATCGGCTCAGTGTGTTAGCCTCTTCAGGGCACATTTTTCCCTCCTCTATACCCCCCTTCCCCCCTCCTTCTGCCAAGCGTCCCCTCGCCCCATGCTCTACACTTCCTTCTTAACTACGCCAAACCCAAGGAAACTGTCATGAGCACTATTAAAAGTTACGCCGCCAAAGAAGCGGGCGCCGATCTGTCGCTGTGGGAGTACGATGCCGGCGACCTTAAGCCGGAAGATGTCGAAGTGCAGGTGGAGTACTGCGGGATCTGCCACTCCGACCTGTCGATGATCGACAACGAATGGGGCATGTCGAGTTATCCGCTGGTGGCTGGTCACGAGGTGATTGGCCGGGTGGCGGCCCTGGGCAGCGCGGCGCAGGATAAAGGGCTGAAGGTTGGCCAGAAGGTCGGCATTGGCTGGACGGCGCGCAGCTGCGGCCACTGCGACGCCTGTATCAGCGGCAACCACGTGAACTGCCTGGAAGGCTCGGTGCCCACCATCATCAACCGCGGCGGCTTCGCCGATAAGCTGCGCGCCGACTGGCAATGGGTGATCCCGCTGCCGGAAAACGTCGATCTCGAATCCGCGGGGCCGATGCTCTGCGGCGGCATCACGGTCTTCAAACCGCTGCTGATGCATCACGTCACGGCGAACAGCCGCGTCGGCGTCATCGGCATTGGTGGCCTCGGCCATATCGCCATCAAGCTGCTGCACGCGATGGGCGCGGAAGTCACCGCCTTTAGCTCAAATCCGGCGAAAGAGCAGGAAGTACTGGCAATGGGCGCCGATCGCGTGGTGAACAGCCGCGATCCCGAAGCCTTAAAGGCGCTGGCCGGCCAGTTCGACCTGATTATCAACACCGTCGCCGTCGATCTCGACTGGCAGCCGTACTTTGAAGCGCTGGCGTACGGCGGCAACTTCCACACCGTCGGCGCGGTAATGAAGCCGTTCCCGGTCCCCGCTTTTACCCTGATTGGCGGCGACCGCAGCATCTCCGGCTCGGCCACCGGCAACCCGTCCGAGCTGCGCAAGCTGATGAAATTTGCCGGACGCAGCAAAGTCGCGCCAACCACCGAGCTGTTCCCGATGTCGCAGATCAACGAGGCGCTGAAGCACGTTCGCGAGGGCAAGGCCCGCTACCGCGTGGTGCTGAAAGCCGACTTCTGATCGTTCCTCATCATGCTTCAGGCCGCAGCCGCGCGGCCTGAACGCCACTGGCCGGGGTGATGCCGGGCGGCCCGTCTGCCCGGCGCTTGTTTCCCTGGTCATTAAACCGTCATCTCCCCGCCATACGTTTGCAGTCAATCCTTCTCACAATCCGGGCTTCTACAAACGCCTGAATGAGACGTCCGCCACCATGAGAAAAACCTGGCTTCCCTGGCTGATACTGTCGCCTTCCCTGCTGTTTTTATTGCTGTTTACCTGGTTTCCCCTCGGGCGATCGATTTATGACAGCCTGTTCGATACCCGCATGGTCAGCGACGGCGGCCAGTATGTCGGGCTGGAGAACTTTAGTCGTCTGTTCGCCGACAACGTCTTCTGGCAGTCGCTAGTGAATAACCTGCTTTATATCCTGCTGACGGTGGTACCGGGCGTGACCCTCGCCCTACTGCTGGCGGTCGCCCTGACCGAGAATCACCGCGTCAACCGCTGGCTGCGCACCGCCTTCTTCTTCCCGATGATTATCCCGATGGTCAGCGCCGCCGCGCTGTGGCTGTTTATCTTTATGCCCGGCCTTGGCCTGCTCGACCACTATCTGGCGAAGCTGTTTGGCCCGATGAACAACAACTGGCTGGGGCGCAGCAATAGCGCGCTGCTGGCGCTGGCGCTGATTGGCGTGTGGAAGTTCGCCGGTTATTACATGCTGTTTTTCCTCGCCGGGCTGCAAAGCATTCCGGCCTCCACGCGCGAAGCGGCGATCGTGGAAGGCGCCACCCGCACGCAGGTGTTCTTTAAGGTGACTCTGCCGCTGCTGCGCCCGACCCTGAGCTTCGTGATAACCACGGCGCTGATCTACTCCATCACCCAGATCGACCACGTGGCGGTGATGACCCGCGGCGGGCCGGATAACGCCACTACCGTGCTGCTCTACTACATCCAGAACCTCGCCTGGGACACCCATGATTTAGGTAAAGCTTCCGCCGCCACCTTCCTGACGCTGGCCGGGCTGTTTGCCTTCTCGCTGATTAACCTCAAACTGCTGGAGAAAGGAGCGCACTATGAGCGCTGAAATCTCGCCGCTGGCGCTGCGATCGCACAGCGCATCGCGCCCGCTCTGGCTGCGCCTGCGCCGCTCGCAGCCCTTTACGCTCACGGTATTAATGTGCTGCCTGGCGCTGCTGTGGATGAGTCCGTTTTTATGGATGCTGGCGACCTCGTTCAGCGCCACGACCTTCGGCGAGGATATAGCCTCGCTGCTGCCCCGTATGCCGCTGACGCTGAATAACTTCCGCGATGCCTGGGCCAGCGCCGACTGGCTGAGCCTTTACGCCAACACCCTTATCTTCACCTTCGGCACCTTCTTCGTGCAGCTGTTGACCATCACCACCGCCGGCTACGTCTTCGCCTGCCACGAGTTTCGCGGCAAGAAGACGCTGTTCCTGATGTTCCTCGTCCAGCTGATGATCATGCCGGTGGTGATGATGGTGCCGAACATGCTGACCCTGAAAACCTTCGGCCTGCTCAACACCCTCACCGGGGTGATGATGCCCTACTTCACCTCGGCGTTCGGCGTGTTCCTGATGCGTCAGGCGTTTCTGGCCATACCCAAAGAGCTGGAAGAGGCGGCGCTGATGGAGGGCTGTCGCTGGTGGCAGGTGCTGTTCCGCGTGCTGCTGCCGATGTCCTGGCCGTCGGTGCTGGCCTTCGCCACCGTCAGCATTACCTACCACTGGAACGAGTATCTGTGGCCGCTGATGATGCTGAACGACCCGGACAAACAGGTGCTGACCGTGGGGCTGGTCTCGTTCGCCATGGGCGCCGAATCCGGCGGTCAGTGGGGCATCATCGGCGCCGGCACGCTGATGGTCTGCCTGCCGCTGATGCTGGCGTTTATCCTCTTCCAGAAACAGTTCCTGCGAAGCTTCGGCTTCTCCGGGATCAAATAAGGAGCTCTTCATGCTGTTAGCGCAAATTTCCGATACCCATTTCCGCAGCCGCGGCCAGAAGCTGTACGGCTTTATTGACGTCAACGCCGCCAATGCCGACGTCGTCTCCCAGTTGAACGCCCTGCAGGAGCGTCCGGACGCGGTGGTGGTGAGCGGCGATATCGTCAACTGCGGCCGCCCGGAAGAGTATGAGGTCGCCCGTCAGATCCTCGGCAGCCTGAACTATCCGCTGTATCTCATTCCCGGCAACCACGACGATAAAGCGCTGTTTCTGGAGTACCTGCATCCGCTGTGCCCGCAGCTCGGCCGCGACGCGCAAAATATGCACTACGCGGTAGACGATTTTGCCACTCGCCTGCTTTTTATCGACTCCAGCCGGGCGGGTACGTCGAAAGGCTGGCTGACCGAGGAAACCATCAAGTGGCTTGAGGCTCAACTGTTTGATGGCGGCGATAAACCGGCGACGGTGTTTATGCATCATCCGCCGCTGCCGCTGGGCAATGCGCAGATGGACCCTATCGCCTGCGAAAACGGCCATCGTCTGCTGGCGCTGGTTGAACGTTTCCCGTCGCTGACGCGCATTTTCTGCGGCCATAACCACAGCCTGACCATGACCCAGTATCGCCAGGCCATCATCTCCACCATCCCGGGAACCGTCCACCAGGTGCCCTACTTTCATGAAGATACATGTCCGTATTACGACCTCTCTCCGGCGTCGTGCCTGATGCATCGCCAGGTCGACGAGCAGTGGGTGAGCTATCAGCATCCTCTGACCCACTACGCCGGACCGTGGATGTACGACGAAAATATCAGCTGCCCAACGGAAGATTGCTAAACGCCATGCTTAGTCTGCAAAACATCAGTAAACAGTTTGATGGTAAACATGCTCTCAGCGCCCTGTCGCTGGATATTCGCGAAGGGGAATTCGTGGTGCTGGTGGGCCCGTCCGGCTGCGGTAAAAGCACCCTGCTGCGCCTGCTCGCCGGGCTGGAGCCGGTCAGCGAGGGGGAGATCTGGCTGCACGATGAGAACATCACCGACATGTCGCCCAGAGAGCGTAATTTCGCGATGATCTTCCAGAACTATGCGCTGTTTCCGCACCTGTCGGTGCGCGACAACATCACCTTCGGCATGAAGGTACGCAAGGAAGAAAAAAGCGGTTGGCAGCCGCGGGTAGATAAAGTCGCGCAGATGCTGCAGCTGGAGACGCTGCTCGATCGCAAACCGGCGAAGCTCTCCGGCGGCCAGCGGCAGCGGGTGGCGATGGCGCGGGCGATTGTGCGCAATCCGCGCCTGTTCCTGATGGATGAGCCGCTCTCCAACCTCGACGCCCGCCTGCGTAGCGAAGTGCGCGACAGCATTATGGACCTCCACCAGCAGCTCAGAACCAGCACCGTCTACGTCACCCATGACCAGACGGAAGCGATGTCGATGGCCGACCGCATCGTGGTGATGAACGGCGGCCACGTACAGCAGGTCGGGCGACCGGAGTATCTGTACGCCAACCCGGCCAACCTGTTTGTCGCCGGATTTATCGGATCTCCGGCGATGAATCTGCTCTCACTGCCCTGCGCTGATGGTGAGGTATTACTGGGTGAGCTGCGCTATCCGCTGCCGCCGCGCTACCGTGATGAACCCCGGGTGTGGTTAGGCATTCGCCCGGAACATATCAGCGACCGCGTGGAAGAGAACCATCTGCGCTTGCCCGCCACCGTGCTGCAACGAGAACTGATGGGAGCCGATTATTTGCTCCACGTCAGCACCCCCATCGGCACCTTACGCTTTAGCCGTCGCCATCGCGGCGCGGTGCCGGAGAAAGGCGATTCACTGATCCTCGGCTTTTCACCTGCCGATGTGCATCTTTTTCATGCTGAGAAACAGCATAATTTACTGATGGAGACAGACCATGTTTAAACCTCTCACCGCTCTCGCGGTTGGGCTCAGCCTTGCCCTGAGCGGCGCGGCGCTGGCGAAAGAGAAGATCGACTTCATGTTTCCGGCGCCGGTGGACGGCAAGCTGACCATGGAGATGACCCGCGTCATTAAGCAATTCAACGAGTCGCAGCAGGATGTCGAAGTGCGCGGGATCTTTACCGGCAACTACGACACCACCAAGATCAAAGCCGAATCGGCGCAGAAGGCTGGGCAGCCGCCCGCGCTGGTGATTATGTCCGCCAACTTCACCACCGATCTGGCGCTGAAGGATGAGATCCTGCCGATGGACGAGCTGTTCCAGTATGGCGATCAAAAAGCCGGGGATTTCCTGGTGAAGGCGTTCTGGCCCGCAATGCATAAAAACGCCCAGGTGATGGGCACCACCTATGCGATCCCGTTCCATAACTCGACGCCGATCCTCTACTACAACAAAACGATGTTCGATCGGGCCGGGATCAAGCAGCCGCCGCAAACCTGGGCCGAGCTGCTGGCGGACGCCAGAAAGCTGACCGACGAAAGCAAAGGCCAGTGGGGGATCATGCTGCCGTCGACCAACGATGATTACGGCGGCTGGATCTTCTCGGCGCTGGTGCGCGCCAACGGTGGGAAATACTTTAACGAGGACTATCCGGGCGAAGTCTATTACAACACGCCAACCACCATCGGCGCCCTGCGCTTCTGGCAGAACCTGGTCTATAAAGACAAAGTGATGCCTTCCGGGGTGTTGAATTCGAAACAGATCGGCGCCAGCTTCTTCTCCGGCAAAGTCGGAATGGCGATGCTGAGCACCGGCGCGCTGGGCTTTATGCGCGAGAACAGCAAAGATTTTGAGCTGGGCGTGGCGATGCTGCCGGCTAAAGAGCAGCGGGCGGTACCGATCGGCGGCGCCAGCCTGGTTAGCTTCAAGGGCATCAACGACGCGCAGAAAAAAGCGGCGTATCAGTTCCTGACGTATCTGGTGAGCCCGCAGGTCAACGGCGCCTGGAGCCGCTTTACCGGCTACTTCTCCCCGCGTAAGGCCGCCTACGATACGCCGGAAATGAAGGCGTATCTGCAGCAGGATCCGCGCGCGGCTATCGCCCTCGAACAGCTGAAGTATGCCCATCCGTGGTACTCCACCTGGGAGACCGTTGCCGTGCGTAAAGCGATGGAAAACCAGCTGGCCGCGGTGGTCAACGATGCCAACGTTACCCCGGAAGCCGCGGTGCAGGCGGCGCAGAAGGAAGCCGATGCGCTGATGAAGCCCTACGTCGATAAGACCGCGCTGGCGGAAGTGAAGTAGGCCTTTCCCTCACTATCCCCGCCGATAGCTGAGGTATCTTCTGTCATACCGTACGGAAGCAGTGTGCCCCCTCCCCTTTTCAAGGGGGAGGGGATCGTTCGATACGGCTCATTAGCCCGGTCCGAACAGACCGCTGAGCACCGCTCCAGCATCGCAGATATCGCTGGCAATCAGCGTTACACTTTATCCGCCTGCGATTCAGCCACTATTCGCCGGGCCCTGGCGGCCTGCCCTTCTTCACTGGTGTCCAGCTTATCCCGCAGATAGTGCTCGATTTGTTCAAGACTACGGTGGCGGGTTTCCGGTACGCATTTAATGACGAATATCGCGCCAAATACGCCAATACTGGCGAAGATAAAGAAGGTGCCTGAGAGCCCTAACCACGCCAGCAGTATCGGGAAGAACAGGGAGATCAGGAAGTTGGCAATCCACATTGAAAATACCGCCCCTCCCATAAAAATACCGCGCAGGCGGGTTGGAAATATTTCCGACATGAGCAGCCAGGTCACGGGCGACAGCGCCCCCTGCTGAAAGCTCAGAAACAGTAACATCCCTGCCAGAACCATATAGGCACGCAGCGCATCAGGCTGGATAGGCACGCAGCGCATCAGGCTGGCCGTTAACCGTCTCCGGCAACAAATAGCTGACCGCACCGATAAAGACCAGGCAGGCGGTGCAACCGAACTGACCAATCATGGTCATCGGGCGACGGCCAATTTTGCCAAGCATCCAGATGCCAACGAATGTCATCAATACTGAGACTACGCCGTTGGCGATAGTGGCAAACAGCGCGGCATTATCAGTCATACCAACCGAAGTCAGTACCGTGGGGGCATAGTACATAATGGTATTTACACCGGTAAGCTGCTGAATAACCGCTATACCAATACCGATCATAAACAGCTTGAACAACCACGGGGTCATAATCTCGCTGAACCGGGGCTTACCGAGATTGCGCTGTTCATCCAGCGTTTCGGTGATTTCCAGCAGCTCCCACTCAACATCATCTTTATGCCGGGTGCGCTCAAGCACGCGACGGGCTTCCGCCAGGCGCCCTTTCATCGCGTACCAGCGCGGTGAATCCGGCATAAACATCATGCCAAACCAGAGCAGCACGGCGGGTAGCGTCGCCACCGCCAGCATCCAGCGCCAGGTGCTTTCCCCGCCCCAGACTTCATGGAACGTGGCATTAGAAATATAGGCCAGCAGTTGACCGGATACGATCATCAGTTCCTGCAAAGTAACCAGCTGTCCGCGCTTATTCGCGGGAGCTATCTCGGCAATATAGACCGGAACGGTAGCCGCCGCCCCGCCGACCGCGACGCCGAGAATAAGACGAAAGAAAATCATCCAGTTAACGTCCGGCGCCATAGAGGTACCTATCGCGCCGATGGCAAAAAGCACCGCCAGCCACAGAATAATTTTCTTTCTGCCCGCCGCATTCGCCAGATTGCCAGATAGCAGTGCGCCAAAGGCGGCGCCGAACAGCAACGAGCTGGTGACCAGACCGGTGGTAAAGGGAGTGAGATGAAGCTCGGTGCCCATAAAGAGTAAGGCACCGGAAATCACCCCGGTATCATAGCCAAAAAGTAAACCGCCAAGCGTCGCGATCAGGGCGACAACTTTTACAAAGGGCGTTGTCGGGGTATTGCTATTCGGTCCCGACGCTTTATTGAGTGTAAGATATTGTTCCTTAGACATAATAGACTCCAGTAACCCGCCTTGTTTGAGGGAAGATTTGCTCTAGTCTGAATGCAGAGGCCGAGGCCTCACCGACGTGTTGTTTTCGTTCTACGTCTTGAGCTACTGCTGAGTGATGGGGCAAAAAAAGCAGGCCATACGGCGTATGGCCTGAAAATGAAACAACGATTAGATTCCTGCCGTCTCGCGGATGTATTTACGCGCTTTTACGGCGTATTCGAATGGGTTGGCCAGCGCCGGATCCTGCTCGGCCTCAACCACCATCCAGCCTTTATAGCCATGCTCGTCCAGCAGTTTAAACACCGGACGGAAATCAATGACGCCGTCGCCCGGCACGGTGAAGGTCCCCTTCTTCACGCCGTCCAGGAAGGAGAGTCCTTCGCGGCGCACCTGCTCGATCACCGGCGGACGTACGTCTTTCAGGTGAACATGGTTAATGCGCGGCAGATATTTTTTCAGAATCGCCAGCATCGGCTCTTCGCCGCCTTCGGAATACCAGGCGTGTCCGGTGTCGTAGAGCAGGAAGACCTTGTCATCCACCAGCGACATAAACTTGTCGATCTCTGCCGTCGTCTGAATACCGGTCCCCATATGGTGGTGCAGACAGACCTGCATGCCCTTTTCCGCCGCCAGACGACCGAGGGTGTTATAGCCTTCCGCCACCCGCTGCCACTCTTCTTCGCTAAAGCACGGTTTCTCATTCTCCAGGATAGGCTTTTCCAGCCCCTGAATACTGCCGCTCTGCTCCGAGCAGCCGATCACTTTCGCGCCCATAGCATGCAGGAAATTCATGTGGTTAACGAATTCATCAATGGTTTTTTCCCGCTGGCCGTTAGCAAAAAAGGTGCTGAACCAGGCGTTGCAAATCTGAATGCCGCGGATATCCAGCATCGGCTTGAGAACCGCCGGATCGCGTGGATATTTGCTGCCGACTTCGCTGCCGGTAAAACCCGCCAGCGCCATTTCGCTGACGATTTGCTGAAAAGTATTCTCGCTGCCCAGCTCCGGCATATCGTCGTTAGTCCAGCCAATCGGGGCGATAGCCAGTTTTACGTTATCTTTGTTCATAGTAGGGGGCTCCTGCCGCTGCGCCTACCGGCGCAGCAATTCACGTTCGATGAGTTCACGGGTTTCCACTGCCTGGTATTTCATTTTTTCCGGGTAGCCGAACAGCGAGGTGGCCACGATAGGCTCACCGCCGACCTTGAAGGTCTGCTCGGCAAATTTCATATCGCGCAGGGTGCGGAACAGCGCGTCGAAATCAACATCCCCTTCCCCGACGCCCACGTGCTGGTGAACGACGGCATCTACGCCCGGTGGGTTAACGATATAGCGGCAGTGTTTTGTATGGTTGCGGGTATCCGCGATCAGCACATGGGAGAGATCGCTTCCCGCATAGCGCAGCATCTTCTCAACGTCACCCACCCCTTTGTCATAGAAGAAGGTGTGCGGGACGCTGTAAACGTACTTAACGTTATCGCTGCGGAACGACTTCACGATATCGACGGTTTCGTTGTTCTCTTCGCAGAAGTCCCACGGATGCGCCTGAATTTCAACGCGGATGCCTTCGCGCTCAAAAATCGGCAGCAGCTCTTCCATGGAGCGATAGAACATCTCATCGCAAATCTCCGGCTGGTTAGGATCGCCGGAGAACTCGGTGTTGATCACCTGTACACCCATTTCAACCGCGATTTCGATCAGCCGTTTCCAGTTTTTTACTGCTGCCTGACGGCGCAGCTCATCCGGACCGGACCAGCGGTAGACGCAGATAAACGAAGAGAGCTCTACGCCGGTATCGCGCAGCGCCTGCTTGTACTCAGCCATAATTTCCCGGCTGGCGCGCGGGTGCTTGTAGAACGGGTTGATCTGCGGGTGCGGCGATTGCTCAATGTACTTGTAGCCCCACTCCGCCACCTGATGGACCATTCGGGTGACCCCGAGGTCTTTAATGACATCAACGTCAAAAGCAATTTTCATCGTCGTTACCTGTGCAAAGAAGTTCCGTCAGCAAAGCGGGATTAGCGTTTGTAGAAATCAGGGCACTCAGGCAGCGTAACCTCAACCGGCTCGCTGGTGCCCTGGGCTTTGATACAGGCGTCGGCTGCAACGGATGCCGCGTAGCCATCCCATGCCGATGGGCCGTGCAGCTGACCGGCCTGAACATCATTGATAAAGGCCTGTAGCTCAACGTCATACGCTTTGATAAAGCGATCCTTCCAGTCGGTCAGGATAGCGGTCGACAGGTTAGCGGCTTTGCGCATCTGCACAGCCGACGGCTCAGGCAGGCGGGCAATACCGGTTTCCCCCACCACTTCACACTGGATGTCATAGCCGTACTGACAGTTCACAAAGACTTCCACGTCGATCAGCGTGCCTTTTTTCGTTTCAAACGACACGATCTGCGGGTCTTTCAGGCGTGCATGGGTGTGGGAAGTGGAGCGCGGAAAGCGCACCTGCACGGAAACATAGTCGTCATTCAGCAGCCAGCGCAGTACATCCAGCTCGTGAATCAGGGTGTTGGTGATCGCCATGTTGGTGATGTAATCCTCACCTACCGACTGGTTGCGGTGCGCGCAGCGCAGCATCAGCGGCGCGCCGATATCGCCGTCATCGATCACTTTTTTCAGCGCCAGATAGCCTTCGTCATAAGGACGCATAAATCCGACCTGCACCAGGCGGCGACCGGCTTTCATTTCCGCATCAACGATGCGGCGGCAGCCTTCCGCGCTCATCGCCAGCGGCTTCTCGCAGAACACCGGCTTCCCGGCGGCGATGGCGGCCAGCGTGTACTCTTCGTGGGTGGGGTCCCATGAGGTGACCAGAATGGCATCCACATCGCTGGCCTTAATCACGTCATGACCGTCGGCGTACACTTCGGCATGCACGCCCGGCAGCGCAACCGCGGCGCGCGCGTTCTCTTCGTTGATATCCGAAACCGCCACTACCGTGGCTCCCTGCAGTACCTGAGTGCAACGACGGATATGTTCTTTACCGATAGCGCCGGCACCGATGACACCTAATTTGAGTGACATAGTTGGTTTTCTCCCGAGATTTGTAGAGTTCAGGGTTTGTGTTCTGTTTTAGTAATCCCGCGCCTGAGCGCGTTTTTCATTTATCATTTGCGCAACCTTACGGATCCGCTCGGAGAGCGCAGACTGCGCGACGCCGACGTTCCACCAGCTGCCATATTTGTGCACCATGGTTTTCGGCAGCACTTTAATGTCTATCAGGGTGCTGACGGTTTCGCGGCGCGCGGCGTCCAGCGCGTGGCGTAGTTCTTCTAGCGTCGTGACGCGCCAGGTTTTGCAGCCGTAGCCGGCAGCGACGGTGGCGAAATCTACCGGTACCAGGCCGCCCTGCAGCTGGCCCGATTCGGCGCAGCGGAAGC
Organism: Klebsiella sp. CN_Kp100; assembly: GCF_040065315.1. NCBI lineage: Bacteria > Pseudomonadati > Pseudomonadota > Gammaproteobacteria > Enterobacterales > Enterobacteriaceae > Klebsiella > Klebsiella sp. CN_Kp100. The sequence continues at coordinate 129,380 of NZ_JBEAIJ010000004.1, read as the reverse complement.
GGAACTCGGTGCCGAAGCTGTCCATACCGTGTTCCATCTGCAGGTTGTTGATACAGCCGTTGGCCATGTTGTCGAGCAGTACGATGTTGATCTTCGCGCGCTCCTGCAGGGAGGTCACCAGCTCGGAGTGCAGCATCATGAATGAGCCGTCGCCCACCAGCGAATAGACCTCGCTTTGCGGTTGGGCTAACTTCACGCCCAGCGCGGCGCTGACTTCATACCCCATGCAGGAGTAGCCGTATTCAACGTGATAGGTGTTGGTGGCCCGGTTGCGCCAGACGCGCTGCAGGTCTCCCGGCAGGCTACCTGCCGCCGCCACAATCACCGCATCCGCCGGCAGCGTTTCGTTGAGTACGCCAAGGACGCTGCTTTGCGTCAGGGTGGAGTCGGTTATCTGGCGAAATTCGCGATACACCGATTCCCGATCCAGATGGTCGTCGATTTCCGGGACGAAAGCGGTTTCCTGCCATACCGCCTGGTAAACGCGCTGGGTCTCTTTCAGCTGGCGGCTCTGCACGCTTTCAATCTGCTCGCCCCAGCCTGCTTGCCAGGATTCGCCGGACAGGGCGTCATCGAGGGCGGTGAGGGCTTCGCGGGCATCCGCCAGCATCGGAATCCCATCCAGCTTCCAGGCATCGAAGTTGCTGACGTTAATATTGAGGAAGCGCACGCCCGGGTGCTGGAAAATCCATTTTGACGAGGTGGTGAAATCGCTGAAACGCGTGCCGAGACCGATGACTAAGTCCGCCTCTTTCGCCAGCAGGTTCGCTGCCAGGCAGCCGGTTTCGCCGACGCCGCCCACGTTATACGGATGCGAAGAGACAACGCTGCCTTTACCCGCCTGGGTTTCGGCAAACGGTACGCCGTAGCGTTCGGCAAAATGGGTCAACGCTTCGCCGGCGCCGGAGTATTTCACCCCGCCGCCGCAGACGATCAGCGGCTTACGGCTGGCTTTAATCGCCGCCACCGCATCCGCCAGTTGTGCGACGCTGGCCGGACGGCGGTCAAGGCGGTGTACCCGACGGGTAAAGAAGGACTGCGGATAATCCCAGGCTTCGCCCTGGACATCCTGCGGCAGACAGAGCGTGACCGCACCGGTTTCCGCCGGGTCGGTCAACACACGCATGGCGTTGATGCAGGCGCTCATCAGCTGTTCCGGACGGGTGATGCGATCCCAGTATTTACTCACCGCGCGAAACGCGTCATTAGTTGTAATGCTGAGATCGTGGCTCTGCTCAATTTGCTGTAACACCGGGTCAGGCTGGCGGGTCGCAAACACATCTCCCGGCAGCAGCAGCAGAGGGATGCGGTTGGCGGTCGCGGTGGCGGCAGCGGTAATCATGTTTGCCGCGCCGGGGCCAATGGAGGAGGTGCAGGCAATAATCTGACGACGCAGGGACTGTCTGGCAAAACCGGTGGCGACATGCGCCATCCCTTGCTCGTTACGCCCCTGATAGACCCGCATTTCACCGCTATCTTGTTCAAGAGCCTGGCCCATTCCCAGCACGTTGCCGTGGCCAAAGATAGCAAAGATGCCTTTAACGAACTTATGCTCTTCGCCATCGACTTCCAGGTACTGGTTATCCAGGAACTTCACCAGCGCCTGCGCCATTGTCAGTCTCAGTTTGCCCATGTTGCCCAATCCTTATTGTTCAGTATTTGCGTGTAGGTCAGCGTTTTACCCCGCCCAGCGTGACAAGCGATGGGCCAGGAAAATCGTTAACGCCACTGGAATACTTCTGGATTATAGGCAAACATTTTTTTCATTAAATAGAAATACAGAAGAAATATTTCATTTTGCGAGAGGGATCAAACTCTCTATGCATTTCACCCGTTTCATTCACATCCTGTATCCGGGATAACACGCAATTTACGCGGTACTGCTCTTAATATCCCCTTAAAAATCATAGGTAAAGAGTGATAGTAAATGGCCGGTAGTTCAGCTTTCCCTCGGCGCGCAGGATCTGAGGCAGAATGGGGCTCGGCGCGGCAGAGTGGTATATCCCTCACATTTTTGGTTTTTTAATTTCGATCTAGTTTGCAAATGAAATATTTATTTCTCAAACTAGGGATAACCAATAACCCTCAGGCTGTTTTCGGAGACGCTGTCGGCATCCCGACTCTTCCGTACAGCAGAAATGCAAAAGGAAACCCTAGCTATGAATGCAGCAGTAAAGCGACTCGACGTCATCTGTATTGGCCGGGTGGCAGTCGATCTCTATGCCCAGCAGATTGGCGCGAGGCTGGAAGATGTTGCCAGTTTTTCTAAGTACCTGGGTGGCTCTTCCGGCAACGTCGCCTTCGGCACCGCTATACAGGGATTAAAATCGGCGATGCTTGCCCGCGTGGGCGATGAGCACAATGGTCGTTTTTTACGCGAAACGCTCAGCCGCGCCGGCGTCGATACCGAATATCTGATCACCGATAAGCAGCGCCTGACGGCGTTAGTGATGCTGGGGATTAAAGATCAGGAGACATTTCCGCTCATTTTTTACCGCGATAACTGCGCCGATATGGCCCTTTCGCCAGAAGACATTAAGGAAGAGTACATCGCCTCCTCCCGGGCGCTGGCGGTAACCGGTACCCACCTTTCGCACGCCAACACGCGTGAAGCGGTGCTGAAGGCGCTGGAGTACGCACGCCGTCACGGCCTGCGTACGGCGCTGGATATCGACTATCGTCCGGTGCTTTGGGGGTTAACCTCTTTAGGCGACGGCGAAACGCGTTTCATTGAGTCCGGTCAGGTGACCAGCCAGCTGCAGGAAGTCCTGCATCTGTTCGATTTAGTGGTGGGGACTGAAGAGGAGTTTCATATTGCCGGCGGCAGTACCGATACTCTGACCGCGCTGAAAAACGTGCGTAACGCCACGAAAGCGACGCTGGTTTGCAAACGCGGTCCGATGGGCTGCGTGGTGCTGGAAGGCGACATTCCCGACAGCTGGGATAGCGTGCCGCTGCAGCAGGGCGTGCGCGTAGACGTGCTTAACGTCCTCGGCGCTGGCGATGCCTTTATGTCCGGCCTGCTGCGCGGCTGGCTTAACGACGAAGGCTGGGAGCAGGCCTGTCGCTACGCTAACGCCTGCGGCGCGCTGGTGGTTTCACGTCACGGCTGCGCGCCCGCGATGCCAACCAAAGCCGAACTTGACGACTATCTGTCGCGAGCAGAATCTGTCCCGCGTCCGGATATCGACGCTCGCCTCAACCATCTCCATCGCGTCACCAGCCGCCGCCAGGCGTGGCCGGAGCTGTGCATTTTCGCCTTTGACCACCGTAAGCAGCTGGCAGACCTGGCGCTGGAAACCGGGCGTGATGAATCCTGTATTCCGCAGCTGAAGCTGCTGCTGCTGGCGGCCGCGGAAGCCGCCGCAGACGAAGCCGGTCTTGACGGCCGCAGCGGCATTCTCGCCGATGGCACCTACGGCCAGCGCTCGCTCAATGCCATCACCGGCAAGGGCTGGTGGATTGGCCGGCCGATTGAAATGCCAAGCTCGCGCCCGCTGCGCCTGGAACATGGCAACATCGGTTCCCAGCTCATCGACTGGCCGCTGGAGCACGTCGTGAAATGCCTGGTCTTCTACCACCCGGCCGACCCGGCCGAGCTGCGCGCCGAACAGGATGCGCTGCTGCTGGAGGTCTGGCAGGCGTGCAACAAGTCCGGGCATGAGCTGCTGCTGGAAATTATTCTGCCGGAAAACGGCCCGGATAAAGATGAACGCCACTACCACGACATGCTGGAGCACTTCTATCAGCTGGGCATCCAGCCGGACTGGTGGAAGCTGCCGCCGCTGTCGAGCGCGGAATGGGAAAGGATTGGCAAACTGATCGCGCGCGAAGATAGCTGGTGCCGCGGGATCTTAATCCTCGGCCTGGACGCCCCTTCGGACCGTCTGCGCGCCGGTTTTGCCGAAGCGGCGAAGCATCCGATGATCAAAGGTTTTGCCGTAGGACGCACCATTTTTGGCCAGCCTTCACGGCGCTGGATGCAGGGAGAGCTCAGCGACGAGGCGCTGATTAACGAAGTGAAACGCAACTACCTCACGCTCATCGGCTACTGGCGAGAAGCCCGCGGCTGATACTAACCAGGCCCGCATCCTTTCCCCAAGATGCGGGCTTTTTTCTGGATCTTCGTGAAATGAATCGCGTATTTCATCGTAGTAAATGAAAAATTCGCTTCATTTGATACACTGGAAATTATATTCCTTTCATTTTCTCAGAGCGCAATCTATGGCCAATAATCCGACCCAACTTACCATCTTGCAGGATGAAATCAGGCGTCGCTACGATACGTTAAGCAAACGCCTGAAACAGGTAGCCCGCTATATTCTCGATAACAGCAATAGCGTGGCTTTCGATACCGTGGCCTCTATCGCGCAACAAGCTGACGTCCCCCCTTCCACGCTGATCCGCTTCGCTAACGCCTTTGGTTTTAGCGGTTTCAACGAAATGAAGCAGATGTTCAAGCAGCACCTGATGGAAGAGACTGCTAACTATACCGAGCGCGCGCGTCTGTTCCGCCAGACCACCACGGATGACGCAACCCCGCCGGAAACGCCGACCGAAATCCTGAATATGTTCACTATGGTTAATACTCAGGCGCTGCAGCAGCTGGCGATGCAGACCTCCGGCGACGATCTGCAGCGTGCGGTCGCGCTGTTGGCGGAAGCGGAAAATATCTACGTTATCGGCCTGCGCCGCTCTTTTAGCGTCGCCTCCTATCTGACCTACGCCCTACGCCATCTGGACCGTAAAGCGTTCCTGATTGACGGTCTGGGCGGCATGTTTACCGAACAGCTCAGCCTGGTCGGGCCGAAAGATGTCGTCGTGGCGGTGAGCTTCTCTCCGTATGCGCGGGAAGTGGTTGAACTGGTGGAGCTCGGCGCGCAGCGTAAAGCACGTCAGATAGCGATTACCGACAGCCAGGTCAGCCCGCTGGCGGCCTTCAGCGACGTCTGCTTTGTCGTGCGCGAGGCGCAGGTTGATGGTTTCCGCTCGCAGGTGGCCTCCCTGTGTCTGGCTCAGACGCTGGCAGTCTCGCTGGCGCTGAACAGCAGCAAGGATGCAGAAACGAAGCAGCTGGCTTAAATTTTTCATTATTCCCGGATTGCGACGTAAACGTCTTATCCGGGCGACTTGTCCGCAGACGACGGTAAACCCGTAGCCCAGCTGAGCGCAGCGCGAGCCGGGGATGTGGCAGAATTGCGACGACGATCTTATTCGGGCTACAGGATCAAAAAGGCCGGCTAGCATAGCTAACCGGCCTTTTTGTCATCAACGGTTGTTAATCGTGGCGGGGATAATCAGGGCTGTTGATCCACGCGTGATCCTCTTCCCAGGTAAACATCCATTTGCGATCCGGACCGGCCATCACGTTCAGATAGTAGCTGTCATACCCGGCAATCGCCGCTACCGGATGGTAGCCGCGCGGTACCATGACCACATCGTGGTTGTAGGGAGCCATACAGGCATCAAGGCTACGGTCATCGGTATAGACGCGCTGGAAGGCAAAACCCTGCGGCGGATCGAAACGGTGGTAGTAGGTCTCTTCCAACTGGGTTTCCTGACCCGGCAGCGCCGTGTCGTGCTTGTGCGACGGCCATGAGCTGGTCGCTCCTTCGTCAGTGTAAACCTCCACCACCAGCAGGCAGTCCGCCTGCGCGCTATCCGGCAGAATATTGTGCACCAGCCGCTGGTTACGCCCTTTACCGCGATGCTCTACGCCCACGTCCTGCGGGGAGATAACTCGAGCCGGTAAAGTTCCTTTACCCGGGGCGCTGCATACCGCCAGCTCAAGGTCAGAATCTGCCGTCACTTCGACTTTATCCTGCGGCGGCACGTAAACTGACCAGGGCGGAGTCCGCTCAAACGGCGACATACGCTGGCCCAGATTCGGAAAATCGGCCTGCGAGGTTTTTACCGAAGCCAGCCCGGCGACCAGCACCAGGCACAGCTCGCGATCGCCGCTTTCCAGGGTAACGGTTTGCCCTTTCTTTAACATCCAGACATCAAAACCAATGTACTTCCACCCCGCGCTCTGCGGGGTGATGTGCTGAATCTGCCCTTCTTTTTTTGCTTTAGCCAGTAAAGACATGGCATTCTCCTTCGCCGATTAGCCTAACGTCGGCATGCTGAATTCAGATACGGTTTGCTGACCCTGCGGCCAGCGGACGGTGGCGGTTTTCATACGCGTATAGAAACGCACGCCATCCGGCCCATGCACGTTCAGTGCACCAAATACGGAGCGTTTCCAGCCGCCAAAGCTATGGAAGGCCATTGGAACGGGTACCGGCACGTTGACCCCAACCATTCCGGCCTGGACATCATGTACAAACTCACGCGCGGTGTGGCCGTTGCTGGTAAAGACGGCGCTGCCGTTGCCGAACTCATGGCTGTTTACCAGCTCCAGCGCGCTGTGGTAGTCCGCCACGCGGACAATACCCAGTACCGGGCCAAAAATCTCTTCGCGCCAGATAGTCATTTCCGGCGTCACGTTGTCGAACAGCGTTCCGCCAACGTAGTAACCCTCTTCGAAACCAGCAACTCGCAGCTTGCGCCCGTCAACCACCAGCGTCGCCCCTTCGCTGACGCCTTTATCAATATATCCCAGCACTTTTTTCTGATGCGCCTCTGAGACGACCGGACCCATTTCGTTCTCTTCTTTTCCGCGCATACAGCCCGGGCCGACCTTCAGGGACTCCACCAGCGGCTTGAGGCGCGCAATGAGTTTATCTGCCGTTTCATCGCCCACAGCGACGACCACCGGCAGCGCCATGCAGCGCTCGCCCGCAGAGCCGAACGCGCCGCCCATTATCGCATTCACGGTGGCATCAAGATCGGCATCCGGCATCACAATCGCGTGGTTTTTCGCCGCGCCAAATGCCTGAACGCGCTTACCATAAGCGCTGGCGGTTTTATAAATATGCTCCGCCACGCCGGAAGATCCCACAAAGCTTACCGCCGCAATACGCGGATCCTTGTACAGCTGCTCAGCATCTTCATTGCTGCAGTGCACCACGTTAAAGACGCCGTCCGGCAGCCCCGCTTCTTTCAGCAACTCCGCCAGGCGCACCGCAGCGCCAGGGGCCAGCGCTGGCGGCTTAAGGATAAAGCTGTTGCCGCAGGCCAGCGCCAGCGGGAACATCCACATCGGAACCATCGCCGGGAAGTTGAACGGCGTAATGCCCGCCACTACGCCCAGCGGCTGCATCAGAGAATAGCTATCGACGCCGGTGCCGACATCCGATGAGAACTCGCCTTTGATCAGGTGCGGAATCCCGCAGGCAAACTCAACGACTTCCATGCCGCGCGTCAGTTCGCCCATCGCATCGGAAAAGACTTTACCGTGTTCGCTGACGATAATCCCCGCCAGCTCTTCAGCGTGCTGTTCAAGTAACATTTTAAAATTAAACAGCACGCGGGCCCGGCGCAGCGGCGTGGTACGCGACCAGCCATCAAAAGCATCATGCGCCACCTGAATCGCATCGGAGACTTCCTGCGCGGTCGATAACGTGACTTCGCGGACCACTTTGCCCGTCGCGGGGTCGAAAACCGGCATTGTATTGTTGCTGCCGCTGGTAACGGTCTTCCCGCCAATAAAGTTTCCTGTGATAGTCATGCTCTCGCCTCATATGTATGGGGTATCGGGGGCCAACGCAGTACGGCCCATTACTGGATCTGCTGTGTTGTACCGTAGTAAAATGAAATTAATATTTCAATATTCATCATTAATGAAATTGTATTTTGGTGATGATGGTCGCATTTTCTTGTAAGGAAACGATGTCTTACAGGCAAAGCCCCCATAAAAAGAGAACAGGCGTAGCGCCTTCTGGAACCCGCCGCAATGAAAGAAGCCAAGAAAAATATTTTGCGAGTCGGCTCAAAAATTCGCCATTTCATGCATTGCTAATTTTGGAATAAATGTTTTGACTATGGGGTAATCGAACGAAGCCGAACTATCTATTTCAGGAGAGTCAAAATGGCTATTGCAGCACAGCGTTTCTGTATCAACCGCAAGATTGCCCCTTCCCTCAGCATTGAGGCCTTCTTCCGGCTGGTGAACAGCCTCGGGCTAAACAAAGTCGAGCTACGTAACGACCTCCCCAGCGGAAAAGTGACCGACGACCTGAGCCACCAGCAGGTTCGTGAACTGGCTGACCGCTACCATATTGAGATCCTCACTATCAACGCGGTTTATCCTTTCAACTGCCGCACCGCAGAGGTTCGCAGCCTGACGGAGTCCCTGCTAAAAGAGGCCAAAGCCGTCGGCGCGAAATCGCTGGTGCTGTGCCCGCTGAACGATGGTACCGAGGTTCCGGCGAGCGAAACCCTTAACGCCCTGCGCGACCTGGCACCGCTATTCGCCTTCTATGGCATTGAGGGACTCGTCGAGCCGCTCGGCTTCCCGCAAAGCTCGCTGCGCTCCTCGGCGCAGGCGCAAACGCTGATTCACGACGCACGGGTGCCGTTTAAGCTGCTGATCGATACGTTTCACCATCATCTTTATCCGCAGGCGGAGCAGGAGTTTAGCCAGGTGGATGTCGACGAAATCGGCCTGGTGCATCTTTCCGGCGTAGAAGATACCCGCCCGCGCGAAACCCTGACCGACAACGAACGCATTATGCTGACCGAAAAAGACCAGCTGCAAAGCTGCGAGCAGGTCAAAAGCCTGGAGGCCCGCGGCTATCAGGGCGTATATGCGTTCGAGCCCTTCTCACCGGAGCTGGCAAACTGGAGCGAAGACGATATCCGCCGCGAAATCGAGCACAGTATCGCGTTAATTCAGCGCCACTGCGCCTGAAGGGAATAAGCGAAGGCGTGCGCGATCTCCCCACTTTTGCTATCAGGTTGCCTATACTCGCAGCAGGATAAATGGAGAAATCGCTCATGAGCTCACCGCTGCTGATTGCACGCACGCTGGAAAAACAGCTGCATTTATTGCCCGCTATGGCGAACCGCCACGGCTTAATTACCGGCGCCACGGGGACCGGTAAAACCGTCACGCTGCAAAAGCTGGCGGAATCTTTCTCGGAAATCGGCGTTCCGGTATTTATGGCCGATGTGAAAGGCGACCTCACCGGTATCGCTGAGGCGGGCCAAAGTTCGGAAAAACTGCAGGCGCGGCTGGAAAAAATCGGCGCAACGGACTGGCAGCCGCATGCTAATCCGGTAGTGCTATGGGATATCTTTGGCGAGAAAGGCCACCCGGTTCGCGCCACGGTTTCCGATCTCGGGCCGCTGCTGCTGGCTCGCCTGCTCAACCTCAATGAGGTTCAGTCCGGGGTATTGAATATCATCTTCCGGATCGCCGACGACCGCGGGCTGCTGCTGCTCGACTTTAAAGACCTGCGCGCGATTACCCAACACATTGGCGACAACGCCAAAGCTTTTCAGAACCAGTACGGCAACATCAGCAGCGCCTCCGTCGGGGCGATTCAGCGCGGATTGCTGACCCTGGAGCAGCAGGGTGCAGAACACTTTTTCGGCGAACCCATGCTCGATATCCAGGACTGGATGCGCGTTGATGCGCAGGGTAAAGGGGTAATTAATATCCTGAGCGCGGAAAAGCTCTATCAGATGCCGAAGCTGTACGCCGCCAGCCTGCTGTGGATGCTTTCCGAGCTTTACGAACGTCTGCCGGAGGCCGGTGACCAGGAAAAGCCAAAGCTGGTCTTTTTCTTCGATGAGGCGCATCTGCTGTTTAACGATGCGCCCCAGGTGCTGCTGGATAAAATCGAGCAGGTCATCCGCCTGATTCGTTCTAAAGCCGTCGGAGTCTATTTTGTTTCACAAAACCCGGCGGACATTCCCGATGCGGTGCTGGGTCAACTGGGCAATCGGGTGCAGCACGCCCTGCGCGCTTTCACGCCGAAAGACCAAAAAGCGGTAAAAACCGCCGCGCAAACTATGCGCGCGAATCCGGCGTTCAGCACCGAGCAGGCGATCCAGGAGCTGGGCACCGGCGAGGCGCTGATCTCCTTTCTTGATGAGAAAGGCAGCCCCTCGATAGTAGAGCGGGCGATGGTTATCGCGCCCTGCTCGCGCATGGGCCCGGTCACCGATGACGAACGTAACGGACTGCTTAACCACTCGCCGCTGTACGGAAAATATGAAGAAGAGATCGACCGTGAATCGGCGTTTGAAATGCTGCAGCAGGGCGTGCAGACCACAACTGAGCAGCAGCAATCCCCGCCCGCAAAAGGCCAGCCAAACGGCGATGACGACGGCGTGCTCGGCGGGCTCAAAGATATCCTGTTCGGCACTACCGGGCCGCGCGGCGGCAAACGCGACGGCATTGTGCAAACGGCAGCGAAGAGCGCGGTGCGTCAGGTCACCAGGCAGATAGTCAGGGGAATGCTGGGAAGCTTACTTGGCGGACGGAAACGCTAAAAAAACGCCCCCTTTCTGATTCAGGAAGGGGGCGCGTTACGTCAGGATTTACGCATCATCAGCCAGAGGCTCAGCAAGAAGAAGCTGGCGCTCGGCAACAGCGCGCCGATTATCGGCGGGATGCCGTAGACCAGGGTGAGCGGGCCAAAAATCTGGTCCAGCACGTAGAAGATAAAGCCGAAGCTGATCCCGGTCACGACTCTGACGCCCATCGGCACGCTACGCAGCGGGCCAAAGATAAACGACAGCGCCATCAGCATCATCACCGCCACCGACAGCGGCTGGAAGATTTTGCTCCACATATTGAGCTGATAGCGGCCCGGATCCTGACCGCTGGACTTCAGATAGGTAACATAGTTGTGCAGGCCGCTGATTGACAACGCATCCGGATCCAGCGCCACCACGCCAAGCTTATCCGGCGTCAGGTTGGTCTTCCAGGTCCCGCTGACGGTCTGCGTCCCCGTGACCTGTTTCGGATCGGTCAGGTCGGATTCATCCACCTGCGACAGTCGCCAGAGCTTATTTTCGGTATCGAATTTTGCCGAAGCGGCGTAGCGAACGGACTGCAGACGGCGCTGGTCGTTAAACGCGTAGATGCTCACTCCGCCCAGCTCATCGTTACCTTTTACCCGCTCGATATAAACAAAGTTATGGCCGTCTTTCGCCCACAGGCCCTGCTGAGTGGAAAGCAGCGAACCGCCGTACATCTGCTGAGCACGATAGTTGCGCGCCATCTGCTCGCCCTGCGGGGCTACCCACTCGCCCATCGCCATGGTCAGCAGCACCAGCGGAATCGCGGTTTTCATCACCGACAGCGCCACCTGGAGGCGGGTAAAGCCGGAAGCCTGCATCACCACCAGCTCGCTACGCTGCGCCAGCATGCCCAACCCCAGCAGCGCGCCGAGCAGCGCCGCCATCGGGAAGAAGATCTGGATATCTTTCGGCACACTGAGAATTGTGTAGATTCCGGCCCCTAACGCATCATAGTTGCCCTGCCCGGCCTTTTTCAGCTGGTCGACAAACTTGATGATGCCCGACAGGGAAACCAGCATGAACAGGGTCATCATGATGGTATTGAAAATCGTCTTACCGATATAACGGTCAAGTACGCCAAACGCCTGCATCACGCCGCTCCTTTGTTAAAACGGGCACGGAAGCGGCGCATCGGCACCGTATCCCACAGGTTCAACAGCACGGCCAACGCGAAATAGAGCAGGTTTACCGCCCACATCCAGATCATCGGATCCATTTTGCCTTTACCGCCGCTCGATTTAATCGACGTTTGCAGCAGGAAGAACACCAGATAGAGCAGCATCGCCGGCAGCATCGACAGCACGCGACCCTGGCGCGGGTTCACCACGCTGAGCGGCACCACCATTAGCGCCATGATGAATACCGTTGCCACCAGCGTGAAGCGCCAGTGCAGCTCCGCCCGGGCGCGATCGGTATCGGTACGCCACAGGGTGCGCATATCCATCTGCTCGGTATCGTTCGGATCGGAGGCCACCGCCTGATGGCCAACAATCGCCTGATAGTTTTTAAAGTCGGTAATGCGGAAGTCGCGCAGCATCGCGGTGCCTTCAAAGCGGGTGCCCTGATTCATGGTCACCACCTGCGAACCGTCTTTACGCAGCGAGAGCTCGCCGGTATCCGCGACCACCACCGAAGGGCGCGCGTTGCCTCGCGGCCGCAGTTGGGCAAGGAAGACGTCGCTGAAACGGTTGCCGTTGACGTTCTCAATAAACAGCACTGCGCTGCCGTCGCTGGCCTGCTGGAACTGGCCTTGGGCCAGCGCGGCCATGCCGGGGTTTGCTTTCGCTTCCGCCAGCACTTCATCCTGATGACGGGACGACCAGGGCCCCGCCCACATCACGTTGACCGCCGCGATAATGCCCGTAAAGAGCGCAAGGATCATGGCGGATTTCACCAGCACGGCCTTACTCAGGCCGCAGGCGTGCATCACCGTGATTTCGCTTTCGGTATACAGTTTGCCCAGCGTCATCAGCAGCCCGAGGAATAAACTCAGGGGCAGAATAAGCTGCGCCATTTCAGGTACGCCCAGCCCTAACAGCGAGAGCACCAGATTTGTCGGGATATCGCCATCAACAGCGGCGCCGAGGATCCTGACCAGTTTCTGACAGAAGAAAATGAGTAGCAGGATGAATAGGATCGCCAACTGGCTTTTCAGCGTCTCACGAACCAGATATCTTATGATTATCACTATAAATACGCCCGTAAAAACCCGTTTTATTGCAGGAAAATTGCTTGTTTCATGGCTTAAACGTCATTTATTCTCTTTAGTCGTCGAAAACATCGCTAAGATTAAATGACTCGCTGGTTCTGCGTATCAGGATCTTTTCTGACGAACCAAGGCCGTAATAACGTTAAGATTAACACGAAGTCACCACAACAGCGGACATGAGTTACGAAAGCTTTCAATTCTATCCGTAGCCACCGTCGTTGTCTTTAAGATTCAGGAGCGTAGTGCATGGAGTTCAGTGTAAAAAGCGGTAGCCCGGAGAAGCAGCGGAGCGCCTGTATCGTGGTCGGCGTCTTTGAACCACGTCGTCTCTCCCCCATCGCCGAACAGCTTGATAAAATTAGCGACGGTTATATCAGCGCCCTGCTGCGTCGCGGCGAGCTGGAAGGCAAACCTGGCCAGACTTTATTGCTGCACCATGTGCCGAACATTCTGTCGGAGCGCATTCTGCTTATTGGCTGCGGTAAAGAACGCGAGCTGGACGAGCGTCAGTATAAGCAGGTTATTCAGAAAACCATCAATACGCTGAATGATACTGGTTCAATGGAGGCCGTCTGCTTCCTGACCGAACTGCACGTCAAAGGCCGCAATAACTACTGGAAAGTGCGTCAGGCCGTCGAGACCGCCAAAGAGACGCTATACAGCTTCGACCAGTTAAAAACCAACAAAAGCGAGCCGCGTCGCCCGCTGCGTAAAATGGTCTTCAACGTTCCCACCCGTCGCGAGCTGACCAGCGGCGAACGCGCTATCCAGCACGGTCTGGCGATCGCCGCCGGCATCAAAGCGGCGAAAGATCTGGGCAACATGCCGCCCAACATCTGTAACGCCGCGTATCTGGCCTCCCAGGCGCGCCAGCTGGCCGATACCTATAGTAAGAACGTCATTACCCGCGTTATCGGCGAGCAGCAGATGAAAGAGCTGGGAATGAACTCTTATCTGGCGGTCGGCAACGGCTCGCAGAACGAATCGCTGATGTCGGTTATCGAATACAAAGGTAACCCGGCAGAAGACGCGCGGCCTATCGTGCTGGTGGGTAAAGGCCTGACCTTTGACTCCGGCGGTATCTCCATCAAGCCTTCAGAAGGCATGGACGAGATGAAATACGATATGTGCGGCGCGGCGGCGGTGTACGGCGTGATGCGCATGGTGGCGGAACTTCAGTTGCCGTTGAACGTTGTCGGCGTGCTGGCCGGATGTGAAAACATGCCTGGCGGCCGCGCCTATCGTCCTGGCGACGTGTTGACCACGATGTCCGGGCAAACGGTGGAAGTGCTGAACACCGATGCCGAAGGTCGCCTGGTGCTGTGCGATGTGCTGACTTACGTTGAGCGTTTCGAGCCGGAAACGGTTATCGACGTGGCCACCCTGACCGGCGCCTGCGTGATCGCGCTCGGCCACTACATCACCGGCCTGATGTCGAATCACAATCCGCTGGCCCACGAGCTGATCGGCGCGTCCGAACTGGCGGGCGATCGCGCATGGCGTCTGCCGCTTGCCGACGAGTTCCAGGAACAGCTGGAGTCAAATTTTGCGGATATGGCCAATATCGGCGGCCGTCCTGGCGGAGCGATTACCGCAGGCTGCTTCCTGGCGCGCTTTACCCGTAAATACAACTGGGCGCATCTGGATATTGCCGGCACCGCCTGGCGTTCCGGGAAGGCCAAAGGCGCGACCGGTCGTCCGGTGGCGATGCTGTCGCAGTTCCTGCTCAACCGCGCCGGATTTACCGGCGAAGAGTAATTGCCGTCTGATGCCCGGCGGCGTTACGCTTGCCGGGCCTCTGGAAAGATACCGTTTATAGGCCGGGTCAGCGTAGCGCCGCCCGGCTTAAGCATTTAAAGTCACCACAAGAAGCCCCATATATGAAAAACGCAACGTTCTATCTTCTGGACAATGATACGCAACAGGATGGCCTGAGCGCCGTTGAACAGCTGGTGTGTGACATTGCCGCAGAACGTTGGCGCAGCGGTAAACGCGTGCTCATCGCCTGCGAAGATGAGCAGCAGGCCATTCGTCTGGACGAAGCGCTCTGGGCACGCCCCGCAGAAAGTTTCGTTCCGCATAATCTGGCGGGGGAAGGTCCGCGCGGCGGCGCGCCGGTGGAGATCGCCTGGCCGCAAAAACGCAACAGCAGCCCGCGGGATATTCTGATTAGCCTGCGGCTAAACTTTGCAGATTTTGCCACCGCTTTCACAGAAGTGATAGACTTCGTCCCTTATGAAGACTCTTTGAAACAACTGGCGCGCGAACGCTACAAAGCGTACCGCATGGCTGGTTTCAACCTGAACACGGCAACCTGGAAATAATGGAAAAGACATACAACCCCCAAGATATCGAACAGCCGCTTTACGAGCACTGGGAAAAGCAGGGCTATTTCAAACCCAATGGCGACGAAAGCCAGGAAAGTTTCTGCATCATGATCCCGCCGCCGAACGTCACCGGCAGTTTGCATATGGGTCATGCCTTCCAGCAAACCATCATGGATACCATGATTCGCTACCAGCGCATGCAGGGTAAAAATACCCTGTGGCAGGCCGGTACCGACCACGCGGGTATCGCTACCCAGATGGTGGTTGAGCGTAAGATTGCCGCCGAAGAAGGTAAAACCCGCCACGACTACGGTCGCGACGCCTTTATCGATAAAATCTGGCAGTGGAAAGCGGAATCCGGCGGCACCATTACCCGTCAGATGCGCCGCCTGGGCAACTCCGTGGACTGGGAGCGCGAGCGCTTCACCATGGACGAAGGCCTGTCCAACGCCGTAAAAGAAGTCTTTGTCCGCCTGTACAAAGAAGATCTGATCTATCGCGGCAAGCGTCTGGTCAACTGGGACCCGAAACTGCGTACCGCCATCTCCGATCTGGAAGTGGAAAACCGCGAGTCTAAAGGCTCGATGTGGCATATCCGCTATCCGCTGGCCGACGGCGCGAAAACCGCTGACGGTAAAGATTATCTGGTCGTCGCTACCACCCGTCCGGAAACCGTGCTGGGCGATACCGGCGTGGCCGTTAACCCGGAAGATCCGCGCTATAAAGACCTTATCGGCAAATTCGTCATTCTGCCGCTGGTTGACCGCCGTATTCCGATTGTTGGTGATGAACACGCCGATATGGAAAAGGGCACCGGCTGCGTGAAGATCACCCCGGCGCACGACTTTAACGACTATGAAGTGGGCAAGCGTCATGCGCTGCCGATGATCAACATCCTGACCTTTGATGGCGATATCCGCGAAACCGCGGAAGTCTACGACACCAAAGGCAACGAGTCCGACGTCTACTCAAACGCCATCCCGGCGGAGTTCCAGAAGCTGGAGCGCTTTGCCGCGCGTAAAGCGGTGGTTGCCGCCATCGACGCGCTGGGCCTGCTGGACGAGATTAAACCGCACGATCTGACCGTACCATACGGCGACCGCGGCGGCGTCGTTATCGAACCGATGCTCACCGATCAGTGGTACGTACGTGCCGACGTGCTGGCTAAACCGGCGGTTGAAGCGGTCGAGAACGGCGACATTCAGTTCGTGCCGAAGCAGTACGAAAACATGTACTTCTCCTGGATGCGCGACATTCAGGACTGGTGTATCTCCCGCCAGCTGTGGTGGGGTCACCGCATCCCGGCATGGTACGACAACGACGGCAACGTTTACGTTGGCCGTACCGAAGACGAAGTACGCCAGGAAAATAACCTCGGCGCCGACGTGGCGCTGCGCCAGGACGAAGACGTGCTGGATACCTGGTTCTCCTCCGCGCTGTGGACGTTCTCCACTCTCGGCTGGCCGGAAAACACCGATGCCCTGCGCCAGTTCCATCCGACCAGCGTGATGGTTTCCGGCTTCGACATCATCTTCTTCTGGATTGCCCGCATGATCATGATGACCATGCACTTCATCAAAGATGAAAACGGCAAGCCGCAGGTGCCGTTTAAAACCGTCTATATGACCGGTTTGATCCGCGATGACGAAGGCCAGAAGATGTCCAAATCGAAGGGCAACGTTATCGACCCGCTGGATATGGTTGATGGCATCTCCCTGCCGGAGCTGCTGGAGAAACGTACCGGCAACATGATGCAGCCGCAGCTGGCGGAGAAAATCGCCAAACGCACCGAGAAACAGTTCCCGAACGGCATTGAGCCGCATGGTACCGACGCCCTGCGCTTTACCCTGGCGGCGCTGGCCTCTACCGGCCGCGACATTAACTGGGATATGAAGCGTCTGGAAGGTTACCGTAACTTCTGTAATAAGCTGTGGAACGCCAGCCGCTTTGTGCTGATGAATACCGAAGATCAGGATTGCGGCTTTAACGGCGGCGAAATGACCCTGTCGCTGGCGGACCGCTGGATCCTTGCGGAATTCAACCAGACCATCAAAGCCTACCGCGAAGCGCTGGACGGCTTCCGCTTCGATATCGCCGCAGGCATTCTGTACGAGTTTACCTGGAATCAGTTCTGCGACTGGTATCTGGAGCTGACCAAGCCGGTAATGAACGGCGGTTCCGAGTCTGAGCTGCGCGGCACCCGTCACACGCTGGTGACCGTTCTGGAAGGTCTGCTGCGCCTGGCGCACCCGATTATTCCGTTCATCACCGAGACCATCTGGCAGCGCGTGAAGGTCATTTGCGGTATCACTGCCGATACCATCATGCTGCAGCCGTTCCCGCAGTACGATGCGTCTCAGGTTGACGAAGCGGCGCTGGCCGATACCGAATGGCTGAAGCAGGCGATCGTCGCCGTGCGTAACATCCGTGCGGAAATGAACATCGCCCCTGGTAAGCCGCTTGAGCTGCTGCTGCGCGGCTGCAGCGATGCCGCGATTCGTCGCGTGAACGATAACCGCAGCTTCCTGTTGAACCTGGCGCGTCTGGAAAGCATCACCGTGCTGCCGGCCGATGATAAAGGTCCGGTTTCCGTGACCAAAATTATCGACGGCGCCGAGCTGCTGATCCCGATGGCTGGCCTCATCAATAAAGAAGATGAGCTGGCGCGCCTGGCGAAAGAAGTGAGCAAAATCGAAGGCGAGATTAGCCGTATCGAAAGCAAACTTTCCAACGAAGGCTTTGTGGCCCGCGCGCCGGAAGCGGTGATCGCCAAAGAGCGTGAGAAGCTGGAAGGTTATGCGGAAGCGAAAGCGAAGCTGATTGAGCAGCAGGCGGTTATCGCCGCGCTGTAATTCACTCGCCCCTTATCCATTCGGATAAGGGGCGTTTTCTGTGAAAGATCCTCGCTTGCACTCTCCCCTCCAGCAGTGTTATTAACAACATTATCCGTCATTATTTTGCAATGAGTCTTCACATGAATACGAGCGCAACCCTACCGCTAACCCTGCGCCGCATCACGGCTAATGATAATCCGGCGATAGCCGCTGTTATCCGCCAGGTTTCCGCTGAATATGGCCTGACCGCCGACAAAGGCTATACGGTAGCCGATCCGAATCTGGATGAACTCTATGAGCTATATAGCCAGCCGGGCGCCGCCTATTGGGTAGTTGAGCAAAACGGTCAGGTTGTTGGCGGCGGCGGGGTTGCGCCTCTGACCTGTAGCGAGCCCGATATCTGCGAACTCCAGAAAATGTATTTTATGACCTCCGCGCGCGGCCAGGGGCTGGCGAAAAAGCTGGCGCTGATGGCCCTGGATCACGCCCGCCAGCAGGGATTCAAACGCTGTTATCTGGAAACCACCGCTTTCCTTAAAGAAGCGATCGGTTTATATGAACACCTTGGCTTCGAGCATATTGCTGAGCCGCTGGGCTGCACCGGCCACGTTGACTGCGAAGTCAGGATGCTGAAAATGCTGTAGCGCCAGCGAAAAGGCGATGCGGATTAATCGAAAAAACGCATGGTTTTCATGCAAAAAGAGCGTTATTCACCGCACGTGTTCGCTAATACACTCTTCGAGCATTGGATCTTTTAGCCTGCCGCCGCGGCAGGCCTTGCTCAGGATAGAACACAATGAAAAAACTCTCCCTCCTGCTCACCGGCAGCATGATACTTGCCGGCATGGCTTCCAGCGTTAACGCCGGCGAACTCGCTGGCAATACCGAAGGCGCTCAGATCATCCGCGTGGAAAAAACACGGGGCCGTATCGATGCGCTCAACGAAATCGTATATAGCCAGGTAAAAAGCACCGTCGCCGTTCGTCAACTGCATATGTCTTTGCTGGTGCCGCGTAACGGCGATCTGAAACCGGCAATCGTCTATTTCCCCGGCGGCGGTTTCACCAGCGCGGCCTGGAATAAGTTTATCGAGATGCGTATGGCGCTGGCGTCGGCGGGATTCGTCGTCGCGGCGGCGGAATACCGTACGGTTCCCGATACCTTCCCGGCCCCGATTATCGATGGTAAAGCCGCCGTTCGCTATCTGCGCGAACATGCAGCGGAATACGGTATAGATCCGTCGCGTATTGGCGTGCTGGGGGATTCCGCAGGCGGCTATATGGCGCAGATGCTGGCGCTTACCAATGGCGACAAAACGTTCGATCGTGGCGATAACCTGGCGCAGTCATCGGACGTGCAGGCCGCCGCCACGCTGTACGGAATTTCGAATCTGTTGAATATCGGCGAAGGTTTTCCGCAGGCGATTCAAAAAGTGCACCAGTCACCTGCAGTCACTGAAGCGCTGCTGGTCCACGGTAGCGCCTTTCGCGACTGGCCGGGAGCGACGATTGCCAGTGACCCGCAAAAAGCGCTGGCTGCCAGCCCGATGGGCCATATTCGCGGTAAAAAGCCGCCATTTTTAATTATGCACGGCAGCGCCGACACTCTGGTTTCACCGGTACAAAGTCAACAGCTCTATCGTGCGCTGAAGAAAGAGGATAACCCGGCCGATTACGTGCTGCTGGAAGGCGCGGAGCACGGCGATGACAGCTGGTATCAGAAGCCGGTTATTGAACGGGTAGTGAACTGGTTTAAAACCACCCTCGGCGCGCCCAAAGCCGCCGCGACAGCAGAAAAAGATAAAAACGCCAATCTGTAATGGATCGTCAGGCCGCTGCGGTGAAGCTGCGGCCTGACGCTCAGGCGGGCACGCCGCTGTGAAAGCGAAACTCCGCCTCGGGCGCGTTAATGAGCGCCGCTTCCGCCTCGCCAAGCTGGCGTACGCGTTCACTGATATCATCCCCGGCAATCCTCTGCGCCAAATCCAGATAGTCCTGATAGTGGCGCGCTTCAGAGCGCAGCAGCGACAGATAAAACTTTTGCAGATCGTCATCCAGCCATGGCGCCAGCGCGGCAAAACGCTCGCAGGAGCGGGCTTCTATATAGGCTCCGCAGATGAGTTTATCGATCAACATGACCGGTTCATGCGAACGCACTTCCCGGCGCAGCCCGCGAGCATAGTTACTGGCGGTGATTTTGACGTATGGGATATCGCGGGAAAGCATAATTTCCCTCACCTGCCAGAAGTGATGCAGCTCTTCTTTGATTAGCAGGATCATGCTGTCGAGTAGCTGACGTCCCCAGGGATCGTCGGTCTGCGGCATAGCGCTTTTATTTATCTGCTTATGCAGCGCGACGAAATCCGGTTCCGGCCCCCAGCGGTAGGTAAAGTCCTCGTACGGCTTCAGGCAGGCCAGCAGTTCATCCGCGCCTGCTTTATCCGCGACGTATCGACGCACCAGCAGCATGGCGTTTTGCGCCGCTTTCAGTTCGCACACCATATGGTCGGTCAACAGCAGCGGGAGGTTTTCCGGTTTACGGGCTTCATCAATCCACGCCTGAGGTGTTGGGCAATGCAGAAAGCTTAAAATCGGAGCGAGTATTTGCGGGTAATCCATTGAAGTTCCTTGCTATACGGCGGCATACCGTGCCGCCGTATACCTCTGCTACTTAGTGGCGGACGCCGTCGTCGTCTTCATCAACGAGATCTTCGTCGTCATCGCCTTCTTCCCCGTTAGGATCTTCGTAGTAGGTACCCCAGCCGTCGTACTCGACGTCGTATTTTTCCGCCAGGGTCATCAGCTGCTCAACCTGGGCATCGATCAGCTCGGCATTCAGCGCGGATTCGCTGAGGATATCGCAGCAAATCACGGTATCACCCTCTTCAACTTCCAGCTCTTCTGGCTCAGTCACTTCATAACCCAGCTTGAAGGCCTCGACCGCCACTTTTTCCAGCGTTTCGAAATCATCGGCAGAAAGATGGTGTTCAATGGTGTACAGCGCGTCAGGATCGCTGCCGTCTTCGAGCAGTTCTTCAATAATCAGACGCGTTTCTTCACGCTGTTCTTCCAGTAATTCCGGGTTAGCCATGGCTCGTTCCTCATAATGTGTCGCAGATACTTCTATTGTCACATACCGCCGTGATTGCCTCCACCTTCTGAGAGAAAGATTTATGATGCGGGGTTGCAAATGAATATTCATACATATAAAGTGAATTTTAATTCAACAAATGGCTTGAGCCACGTGAGGGAACCATGTCCGCGTTTTATCAGAAGCATTTTTTAAAGTTGCTCGATTTTACCCCCGCCGAAATCACCGCTCTGCTTGAGCTGGCCGCCAGGCTTAAAGCTGATAAGAAAAACAATATCGAAATTCAGCATCTCGCCGGTAAAAACATCGCGCTCATCTTCGAAAAAGACTCTACCCGCACCCGATGCTCTTTCGAAGTTGCCGCATTTGACCAGGGCGCTCGCGTCACCTATCTCGGACCAAGCGGCAGCCAGATTGGCCACAAAGAGTCGATTAAAGACACCGCTCGCGTATTGGGGCGCATGTATGACGGTATTCAATATCGCGGCCATGGCCAGGAAGTGGTGGAAACCCTTGCCGAGTATGCCGGCGTTCCGGTGTGGAACGGCCTGACCAACGAATTTCACCCCACCCAGCTGCTGGCGGATTTACTGACTATGCAGGAACACCTGCCGGGCAAAGCCTTTAACGAGATGACTCTGGTCTACGCTGGCGACGCGCGGAATAACATGGGTAACTCCATGCTTGAAGCCGCTGCGTTGACCGGGCTGGATCTGCGTCTGGTCGCGCCAACGGCCTGCTGGCCGGAAGAGAAGCTGGTTGCGCAGTGCCGCACGCTGGCGCAGAAAAACGGCGGCAATATTACGCTAACTGAAGATATCGCTGCGGGCGTGAAGGGCGCGGACTTTATCTATACCGACGTCTGGGTATCGATGGGCGAAGCCAAAGAGAAGTGGGCGGAGCGTATCGCGCTGCTGCGCGGGTATCAGGTGAACCGCGAGATGATGGCGCTGACCGGCAACCCACAGGTGAAGTTCCTTCACTGTCTGCCCGCGTTCCACGACGACCAGACCACGCTCGGCAAACAGATGGCGGCGGAGTACGGCCTGCACGGCGGAATGGAAGTGACCGACGAGGTATTTGAATCCGCGGCGAGCATCGTTTTCGATCAGGCGGAAAACCGCATGCATACCATCAAAGCGGTGATGGTTGCGACGCTTTCCCACTGAAATCAAAAACTAAACGTGTAACGCTCGGCGACAATATACTGTTCTCCATAGTGAATAGGCTGATGCTGGCTATCCAGAATCAGCGTTTTCATCAGGAATAACGGTTCGCCGGGCGGTTGCTGCAGCAGCGGTGCGTTGTCAGAATGCGCGCGCACCATCTCTACCGTCGTTTCACCCGCATAGGTAGGCACGATCGCGTATTTATCACGCAATAGCTGATAAAGCGACCCGCTGAGATCTTCCTGCTGTAAAAATCCTAATCGTTTCAGAGAGTAGTAATTATTCTCTAACATTAACGGCGCATCGCCAGCGATCCTGAGGCGTTGGATATAAAGCACGGAATCATCCCTCTCAAGCTCAAGAAGCTGACGCGCATTACGATAGTCCGGCAGAATCTCACGACGAGTCACTACGCTGTGGGTTGGTAGATGGTTAGCATCGCATGCGGCAGTAAAGCTAAGCAGGTGCACAACTTTACGCTCAATTTTAGGCAGACAGACAAAAGTCCCCTTCCCCTGCTTTTTCACCAAATAGCCTTCGGCTACCAGCTCTTTCACTGCGTTGCGCACCGTAATGCGGCTGATATTGTAAAGTTCGCTGAGCTCAATCTCGGTGGGGATTTTCTCTCCTTCAGCGAGTTTCCCGGACGAGATATCGCTGAGGATTTTATCTTTAAGCTGCCTGTATAACGGTACGGAAGTATTCTGTTGCAGTCCAAAATTCGACATAAAAGAGGTACCAGCACGGCCATTGATGCGAAGCAGGATTATAATCGAAGCGCGCCCATCAAACTACGACGGCGCGCATATCCCTTAGACCCAGGCCGAAATCGCAGCAAACACGGCGCTGACTATCCACAGCACCGGAAACAGCGGCGCAATCGCCTTTAACCACTGACCAAATCCAATGCGCGCAATAGATAGCCCGGCCAGCAATACACCACCGGTAGGAGAGACCAGGTTCGTCAGGCCATTGCCAAATTGATAAGCCATTACCATCGCCTCTTTATTGATACCCACTAAATCGCCTAAAGGCGCCAGCACGGGCATAGTGAGCGCAGCCTCGCCCGAAGAGGAGGGGACAAAAAAGGTGATGACGTTATGCCCTAATAGCATCAGAGTGGTGAATGCGTACTGCGGCAACCCTTCCAGCATTTCCGACAAGCCAAAGAGCAACGTGTCGATAATTCGTCCGTTATCCGCCACCACCAAAATACCGCGCGCGAGTCCTATCACTACGGCGGCGTAAACAAACTCTTTACACCCTTCGACAAAGCTGTCGGCCATCCCGCTAATACCCATGCGCCCGACGATCCCAGAAAACAGCCCCAGAGCCAGGAACACGGAGCCGATCTCAACCATGTACCAGCCACGCGTGATTAACCCCCATGAGATGATGGCCAGCGCCAGCACAAAAGCGATGATAATCACTCGATCGGCGATGGAAAAATGGACCGACGTATCCTGTATCGACAAAAACTGCTCACGGTTGCGGCAATCATTCTCATATACCGGCGACTTTTGTGGAGTGCGTTTAACACGATGTGCGTACCACATGGTGTAAGTCATCGCCAGCAATGTGAAGACCAGCCATGCGATGGCACGCAGCCAAAGCTGCGGATTTCCCTGAATACCCGCTACGCCCTGGGCAATGAGTACAGAGAACGGATTGGTCATTGCGCCAACATAGCCAATCTGGGTTCCCAGAAAAAGAATCAGGATCGCGGTCATTGAGTCATAACCCAGCGCGAACATGAGGGATATAAAGATCGCATAAAGAGGGATCACCTCCTCGCTCATACCAAAAGTTGCGCCCCCCAGGCTAAACAAGGTCATTGCGATAGGGATAACCAGAATCCCTTTACCAGCCAGACGTTCAGCCAGCGCCACCAGCCCCCGCTCAATAGCGCCAGTACGTAAAATAACGCCAAAAGCACCACCAACAATGAGTACAAACGCCACTACGTCGGCGGCCTTGATAATTCCCTCCATCGGCGCGGCCAGTACGGCGGCAATACCCTGACGTAAATCGCCCTCGCTGCTGACTTTTTCCAGCAGATGATAAGACCCCGGGATCACTAATGTTTTCGTTTCACCGCCGGGTAAAGTCACTGAGTGATAATCAAAACTGCCGCTGGGAATACACCATGTCAGCAGCGCTACTAATATAATAATGAAGAAAATCAGAGCGTAGCAGTGTGGCATCGCCCACGTTATTTTTGCAATACGCATAATCCGCCTCGGTAAGATGTTTATATTATGTTCGCCGTCATTCGGCATTTTTAGAGTCACAGAAGGTCATGGGTAATACGGCCATCCACCAGGGTCAGTACAACGGTGGAAGTCCGTAACTCATCATTCGGGCAGCTCAACAAATTACGGTCAAAAACCGCGATATCCGCACGTTTCTCCGGCTCAAGGCTACCGGTCATATCTTCCATGCCGTGATGTCGAGCACTATTCAACGTCCAGGCCGTTAAGAGCTGCTGTCGTGTCATTCCGCGTTCGCGGTACCAGCCATTCACGGGTGAACCATCAGGGAACTGGCGACAGCAGGCGGCATACATCGCGTCAGGAACAGAAGGAATAAACAGGGGCAGATCGGTACCAATAGTGACCGTTACGCCAGCCCCGAATAGTGCGGCATAATCGTAGAATTGCGCTTCGCGCTCTTCTCCATAGCGTTCGCGCATATAGGCTTCGGCTTCGCAGGGGTTAAGGAGCAGAATTTGTGCATAAACTTCGGCAAAGAGGCCGAGCTCAGCCATTCTGGGAATATCGTTTGGATGCGGGCATTCCAGATCGCTCAGAGAATGTCTGATCACACTCTGCGGGTGACGCTGACGGCATTCGGCAAAAATATCTATACAGCGGCGAATTGCGGCATCGCCCTCCGCATTCATACAGCAGTTGAATCCACGAGCATCAGCCAGCAAAACCTGCTGGCGCAGGGCATCATAGTCAACGGGCCTTTCATTGTTCGTGCCGGGACGATCGGCATAGGGGTAAATCATATCGCCGGTATGATCGGCAATAACGCCATCGACCATAAATTTAAAACCATGAAACCGCAGCCATGGCGAATGAAAGCGGCGTCGGGCCTGTTCACCGAAAGCAAGATCGACAGGCGCAGATACGGGCTGAGAAACAATGCTCACCCTCAGCGACAGCGCATCCTCTTTTTCCAGTTCATCCCAGGCATTCATCAACCGCGGCGCATCGTTGAAACAAACGTCTTTTATCGCCGTGATTCCCTGTCCGGCAAGTCGGGTCATAAATGCCCGCATTTCTTTTTTTAACTGTGCGGTATCAGCCAGCATCTCATCCAATAATGCGATTCTCGCCTCCGCGCTGCACTCTTCAGCGGTAAAGCCATAAAGCTCCACGGCGGCACGGTTCATCCAGCAATAGCTTTTGTCATCGTTAATGGCGACAACCGGCCTCTGCGGGAAAGCGTCATCCAGTAACCTGGCATCAGGCACCGCTCCCCAACGGGCAACAGACCAGCCCCAGCCATAGAGGCTTTTCCCCTCAGGGAGAAGATTTTCTGCAGCCTGTAGTAGTTCAAGAGCATGATTACTGTCGCGGGCGGCATGGAGATCGACGCCACGCCGCATGCTCATATAGCCGGTAAAAAACGTGTGATTATCGCAAAATCCCGGACAAATCAGGCGATCGCCAAGTTCGATAAAGCGAGTACTTTCACCTCTCCAGGGTTGAATATCTTCCCCATTCGCTATCATCGCCGCGATAGCGCCATTTTTAATGACGACATATCCGCTAAATAGCTCATTTCTGGCAGCAGTAAAAATAGCATCAGAACGTAAAATCAAATCAGCAGCTTCACTATGCATAATTCTTTCCTCACGGAAAAAGCGCACGAATCCCCGTTTCCGCCCGGCAAGCGGACGGAAATCAGTACGGAAAAATGAGAGAGGGCGTTATAGGTTAGTAGTGAGCCCCGTAGCCAAACGCCCCTTCTTTCAGGCAAATTTGTGCCGAGAAAGCTGCTGCTTTTTGCAGGCTATTGGTAATCGCTTCGCGCTTGTTACCCGTAGGTTGGGCCAGAAAATGGCAAACGAAAGCGGTAATAAATGCATCACCTGCGCCCATTGTATCGACTGGAGTGACGTAATCGGGCGCCTGCTGATACCAATCCTGCCCGTCAAATAAAATCGCGCCTTCATCCCCACGCGTCGCGCAGACAATGCGACTCCCGCTGGCCTGCGCCTGTTGCACAATTTCACGCGTTTGCGCCAGGCTGTAGTCAGCGCATGAGAAGAATGCGAAGTCGACGTAGCGGCACAGCAGCAGCGCCTGCTCCAGTACAAAGTCATCTGAAAAATCGAAAGAGACAGGAATGTTGAGCTTGCGTAACTGAGGTAATTGCGTCTCCATGTAGCTGTAACAACCGCTATGGATCAGATCAAACTCACGCAGGTATTGCTCATGCTGAAAAATAAAATCCATCGAAGTTGTCTTACGAATCCCCCCGGCGTTCGAACCAAGAAATATCCGTTCTCCCTCTTCGATTTTCAGCTGCGCACAGCCGTTCTCCCCGGCCACCTGCAGACAGTGGGGCCACTTGACGCCAACTTTATCCAGCACCTGCATAACGTGCTCCGCAGCGGCATCATTACCAAAAATCCCCAGATAGGCCGCATTGTGTCCCAACATGGCCGCATAAGCGGCAAAGTTCAACGCATTTCCACCGGGATACATGGTCTGAGTATGGGCGTATTTATCGACGACGTTATCGCCAATTCCAATCACATTCATCATAATTCCCCTTAGTATTCCACCAGCCCCATATAGCGGCGGGTATCCAATGGATGCTGACGAATGTCGGCAAGCGCAGAACGATATTCACACATGATGCTGTAAAACAGCACCGGGTTGAAAAACTCCACGACTGACGGAGGGAGAACCCCGATGCCCAGTTCTTTAGCATCAACGACTTCCACTTTCTCTGCATACTTGGTGAGGAAGACCAAAGCTCGCTCATCCATCGCCCGCGTACGGCCTTCGTTCATTAATAAAATAAACGGCGTCTCTTTATCCGTAACTTCGAAAGGCCCGTGGAAGTACTCACCGGAGTGAATAGGTG
This sequence comes from Klebsiella sp. CN_Kp100, assembly GCF_040065315.1. Classification (NCBI taxonomy): domain Bacteria; kingdom Pseudomonadati; phylum Pseudomonadota; class Gammaproteobacteria; order Enterobacterales; family Enterobacteriaceae; genus Klebsiella; species Klebsiella sp. CN_Kp100. The sequence goes on along the minus strand of NZ_JBEAIJ010000004.1, from coordinate 102,229 downwards.
CGGCATGTAGCCATTGCATTTCCATTAGTGAGCAGATAGCAAAACCATAAGCATGGCCGTAAGAAGCTCCGCTGGAGAGGATATAGAAGAGTTTTTCATCCTGATATTTTTGGGCAAAACGCTGGCAGCGATCCGCAACCTGCTGACGGCCATGAGCAATGACGCCGTTAATTTGGGCCATTCCCTGTTGGAAATCAGCGTAATTATCGAAACCTTCAACCTGCTGCAGCGTATCAACGCACAGATTGAGGATAATCGCCATCGGATTATCGACCACATTAGTATCGTTACCCCAGGCATAGAGAATGTTGTGGCTGGCGTATTCGATCAGCTGTGCCTGAGCGTTGTGAGTCAGCGTAATAGTATGCGCTTGATGCTGCTGTGCAAGCTTAGCCGCAGCGACGGATTCTGGCGTGTTGCCCCCGTGCGAACAGACGATAACCAGCGAATTCACCCCCAACGTTTTTGGCGTCGCGTAGACAAACTCATTGGCGGTATACATGCCTACATGAAGCGTTGTCGCCTCGCTATCAAGAAAGTATTTAGCCGGATACATATCCACTAATGACCCGCCGCAGGCCACAAGGAACACCTGGCGGATTCCGCCTTTATCTTCTATCTCTTTCGCAACGGCATTAATTATTTCTTTAGTATTCATATAGTAATAACTCCACATCTCACTATTGATTGTTCAAATTAACGGAAACAACATTAATACGTTATATAACGTATTAATGAGATCGCCATCAAAATTTGCACAATGCGCGCGGTATGAGCATTTGGCTGAAGCATCAAATGAGAGGGAATAAGAAGTAAAAAATTGGGAATAGCTAGAAAAAACAAAGGCTAACAATGGTCACAAGACGACAATTGCTAGCCTTGGGTAAAAATACGCTCGTCAACTAAACCATCAGCATCTTCACAACCGCTTTGCGCACCTTCGCCGGTGCGCCAACCGCGCATAGCGGCTTATGCACTTCGCCGGGATAGAACACGACAAAGTCGCCTTCGCTGAGAATCACGGTTTTTTCCTGCGCCCCTTCAGCCAGGAAAGCGATGTCTTTATCCGCCAGCCAGTCGGTATCCGGCGCGCCGGCAGGGAGAACGCTAAAGGTCATGCCCTCCTGACCTTTCAATACAATCTGGATGTCCAGGTAGCGGGCGTGATACTCGGCGCGGCGGTCGGCCATCGGCTCGGTAGTATCTTCAGAAATGAGATAAAACAGGTTGTTACCGTCAATATCATGTTTACCCAGCGGCGTCGCGTCGGTGACATGGGCTTTCACGTATTCAATAGCTTTGCGCAGAGGCTCCGGCAATCCGCTTTGCAGATGGTGAATATTTCCAACGATCATAGTAACCTCAAATGTAAAACAGCTTTTCATTTTCAGGTTTTATACCCCCCTTCTGACTGCCATACCACCACTTTTTACGGGTTTTTTGCGTTAACGCATGATTACCCAGGCAAACGTTTACCTGTTTGTGGATTAATCGCTTGATCCGAAAAATGAGCTGCGTATAATGCCACCCGTTTTGCCGGGAGGAATTATGGTTCAGTGTGTACGACATCGCGTCTTACCGCGTCTGAGAACAGACGCTGGCCTGCCGTTTTTCCTTTCCGTTGCATCCGTATTCGTAAAGCCCCTTATTTAAGGGGCTTTTTTTTTGCCCAGGCGTCAGGAGATAAACATGGCTAACCCGCTATTCCAAAAACATATCATTTCCATAAACGATCTCAGCCGCGAAGACCTTGAACTGGTACTGGCGACCGCTGCAAAACTGAAAGCAAATCCACAGCCGGAGCTGCTCAAGCATAAAGTGATTGCCAGCTGCTTTTTTGAAGCGTCGACCCGCACACGCCTGTCTTTTGAAACCGCCATGCACCGCCTGGGCGCCAGCGTGGTCGGTTTCTCAGACAGCAGCAACACCTCGCTGGGCAAAAAAGGCGAAACCCTGGCCGACACCATCTCGGTCATCAGCACCTACGTCGATGCTATCGTGATGCGCCACCCGCAGGAAGGCGCGGCGCGCCTGGCGACCGAGTTCTCCGGCGGTATTCCGGTACTCAACGCCGGCGATGGCGCTAACCAGCATCCGACGCAGACCCTGCTCGATCTCTTCACCATTCAGGAGACGCAGGGCCGTCTGGAAAATCTTAACGTGGCGATGGTCGGCGACCTGAAGTATGGCCGTACCGTCCACTCCCTGACGCAGGCGCTGGCGAAATTTAACGGCAATCGCTTCTACTTTATCGCGCCGGACGCGCTGGCCATGCCGCAGTACATTCTCGATATGCTCGACGAAAAAGGCATTGCCTGGAGCCTGCATAACGCGATTGAAGAGGTGATGGAAGAGGTGGACATTCTGTATATGACTCGCGTACAGAAAGAGCGTCTCGACCCGTCAGAATATGCCAACGTCAAGGCGCAGTTTGTTCTGCGCGCCGCCGACCTGGAAGGCGCCCGTGAGAATATGAAGGTGCTGCATCCGCTGCCGCGCATTGACGAAATTACCACCGATGTTGATAAAACGCCGCACGCCTGGTACTTCCAGCAGGCGGGCAACGGCATCTTCGCGCGCCAGGCGTTACTGGCGCTGGTACTGAATAGCGATCTGGCACTGTAAGGGGAAATAAAGATGACACACGACAATAAATTACAGGTAGAAGCCATCAAACGTGGCACCGTTATCGACCATATCCCGGCGCAGGTCGGTTTTAAGCTGCTGACGCTGTTCAAACTAACCGAAACGGATCAGCGCATCACCATCGGCCTGAACCTGCCGTCAGGCGAAATGGGCCGTAAGGATTTAATCAAAATTGAGAACACCTTCCTGACCGATGAGCAGGTCAACCAGCTCTCCCTGTATGCGCCTCAGGCCACGGTGAACCGCATTGATGAGTATGAAGTCGTTGGTAAATCCCGACCGAATCTGCCGGACCGTATCAATAACGTGCTGGTATGCCCGAACAGCAACTGCATCAGCCACGCCGAGCCGGTGTCCTCCAGCTTTGCGGTGAAGAAACGTGAAAACGATATCGCGCTGAAGTGCAAATACTGTGAAAAAGAATTTTCACATCATGTCGTGCTGGCAAACTAAATTTATTAGCGTCATCAGGAGCAGCCCCGAAAAGGGGCCTGTTCCTGAAAGCATCATATACATTAAACGCGCGGCGGCCATTTCAATGTTCGTTTGAAAAGGCATCACTCTATCTCAGTTTATTATCATTTACGATCGTCTCACCTCATTGCTAAAATGAGTCATTATTTATATTCATCATTAAATATCATCGATATTGCTCCGGTATTTTTCGCTTTATACACTGCATAAACGCTTTCCAATAATTAATCATTGTTCACTGGATGAATTATGCAACTGAAGAAATTATCGATATATACCGCCACATTATTATTTACCTCCTCGGCGTTGGCTCATGGCTACGTGGCGTTTCCGCCCAGTCGAGCCTATCAATGTAATACAGGCAAAAACAGCGACTGCGGTTCAGTACAGTGGGAGCCGCAAAGCGTTGAGCAAGCGAGCGGTTTTCCTGAAGGCGCAATGCCGCCGGACGGTCAACTGGCCAGCGCGGGTAAAGCCAACTTCTCGCAGCTTGATAGCCAGAGCCCGACTCGCTGGGCTAAAAGCGCAATAAAGAGCGGGGAAAATAACTTCATCTGGCACCATTCTGCTCCCCATAGAACCACCAACTGGCGTTATTACATAACCAAACAGAACTGGGACCAAAATAAGCCGCTGACGCGCAGCGATTTTGAAAGTAAGCCCTTCTGTCAAATTGACGGTAACGGCATGACGCCGGCTATTGAGGTCACCCACTCATGTAATGTGCCAGAGCGTACCGGTTATCAGGTTATTTATGCAGTCTGGGAAATCGCCGATACGGCAAATAGTTTTTATCAGGCCATTGACGTCGATTTTGGCGGTACCGGCGATGACGCTGAGAACGGTTCCCTCTGGACAACGCAGCTTACCGGTCAGCTGAGCGGAAAAGATCTTCATGCTGGTGATAAAGTCATTGCCCATTTCTTTAATACCAGCGGAGAGGTTCATTCGCTGCAAACGGAATTGACTATTGCCAGCGAAGCGCAAGGGAAATCCAGCCAATGGTCTTACGATTTGGCGGAAGTCATTAATACCGCACACCATGATAGCCTGCGTGCCGGAGTAAAAGACGGCAGTGGCAACATTAATCCCATCTATGGCGTTAACCAGGTGTATGCGCCGCAAGGCAGCGCGTTGCAAAGCGTCACGCTGAGTTATAGCGATTCGCAAGCGGACGATACCGCAAAAGAATCCCTGAGCCTCAGCAACGTCGCCGTAACCCCCATCGAAAACGGCAAAGCAACGGTGACTTTCAACGCCGCGGCCAAAGGCGAAATGCATCTCATCGCCGTCGTCAGCGATCATGCGGGTGCAGAGAAAGGGAGTCTCCAGCAAACGATAGATAATCGCTCTCTGCCGTTATCGATTCCACTGACCAACGTTCAGGCAGGCCATCATATGCTGCGCTACTCAGCCAGTAATGCGCAGGGCGCCATCATCAGCCAGGGTGTGATCAACCTGATGCTGGAAGAGAAGAGCGAACCAACGCCAGCGCCTGCGGGAAACTACGATTATACCTTCCCGGATAACCTGAAAAGCTATACGGCGGGGACGAAGGTCATGCAGCCTAAAAATGGCAAAGTGTACCAATGTCGTCCGTTCCCCTACAGCGGCTACTGCGTACAGTGGAGCCAACACGCCAGCCAGTACGAGCCGGGGGTTGGCTCTGACTGGGCGATGGCCTGGACCGAAGTCGCCCAATAATTTCTCCCGGCGGCTCACGCCTTATGCGGATAGCGCCCTGCGTTATCCGCTTTTCTCCTTCGCAAAATGCGGCCTGCTTAATGATAAAGCAGCCAGCACTCTTTATAATGGCCCACGCCAGACTGATTACATTTAAATATTTCAGGAGAACTCATGTCTAAAACTATCGCGACGGAAAATGCGCCAGCAGCCATCGGCCCGTACGTTCAGGGCGTTGATCTGGGTAACATGATCATCACTTCCGGGCAGATCCCGGTAGACCCGAAAACCGGCAGCGTGCCTGAAGAGGTTGCGGCTCAGGCGCGTCAGTCGCTGGAGAACGTGAAAGCTATCGTCGAAGCCGCGGGCCTGAAAGTGGGCGATATCGTTAAAACCACCGTTTTCGTGAAAGACCTCAACGATTTCGCAACCGTTAACGCTGCGTATGAAGCCTTCTTCACCGAGCACAATGCCACCTTCCCGGCGCGCTCCTGCGTGGAAGTGGCGCGTCTGCCGAAAGACGTGAAGATTGAGATTGAAGCGATCGCCATTCGCCGCTAATCATAGACAGTATGAACAAAGGCAGCCCGTGGCTGCCTTTGTTGTTTCTGCTCTTAAAGCGCCTCGCTCACTGCCAGCCGTAGCGACGGCTGTAAAAGCCCTTAACCATTTGGGTCAGGGTCATATAGCCCGCCAGGATAGCAATCAGCCACGGGAAGTAGCTTAACGGCAGCGCCTGAAGCTGTAGATACCCCGCCAGCGGCGAGAACGGCAGCGCTACCCCAACCACCATGACCAGCAGCGTCATCACGATCAGCGGCCAGGCCGCACGGCTCTGGATAAAGGGGATCCGCCGCGTGCGGATCATATGCACGATCAGCGTCTGCGACAGCAGGCCCACCACAAACCAGCCGGACTGGAACAGGGTCTGATGTTCCGGCGTATTGGCGTGGAATACCCACCACATCAGGCAGAACGTCAGAATATCGAATATCGAACTGATCGGCCCAAAGAAGACCATAAAGCGCCCGAGATCCGCCGGGTTCCAGCGCTGCGGTTTACGGATCTGCTCATCGTCAACGTTATCAAACGGAATGGCGACCTGGGAGACATCGTACAGCAGATTCTGGATCAGCAGATGCAGCGGCAGCATCGGCAGGAACGGCAGGAAGGCGCTGGCCACCAGCACGCTGAACACGTTGCCGAAGTTGGAGCTGGCGGTCATTTTGATGTATTTGAGCATATTAGCGAAGGTCCGGCGGCCTTCAATAACCCCCTCTTCCAGTACCATCAGGCTCTTCTCCAGCAGGATGATATCCGCCGCTTCACGAGCAATGTCCACGGCGCCGTCGACGGAAATACCGATATCCGCCGCGCGCAGCGCCGGGGCGTCGTTAATGCCGTCGCCCATAAATCCCACCACGTGTCCTTCGCGTTTCAGCAGAGTCACGATACGCTCTTTGTGCAACGGCGCCAGGCGCGCAAACAGGGTGGTACGTTTTGCCAGCTCGGCCAGTTCATCATCGCTCAGCGCTTCAACCTGGCTGCCGATCACCACATCCCCCGCATCCAGACCTACTTCGTGGCAGACTTTGGCCGCCACCAGCTCGCTGTCTCCGGTCAGGATTTTGACCGTAATACCACTGGCCTTCAGCGCTTTCAGCGCCGGGGCTGTGGTCTCTTTCGGCGGGTCCAGGAAAGCGATATAGCCTTCAAGGATCAGGTCGGATTCATCCGCGCGCTGGTAGTCGCCTTCGCGGGCGGGCAGATACTTCGTCGCCACCGCCACCACGCGCAATCCCTGACGATTGAGGCTGTCGGTCACCCGACGGATGCGCCGCAGCATGGTGTCGTCCAGCGGTACGATGTCGCCGTTATAGCGCACCTGGGTCGAGACGTTGAGGATCTCCTGCAGCGCCCCTTTGCAGATCAGTTGATGAACGTTGCTCTGCTCCTGCACCACCACCGACATGCGGCGACGCTCAAAATCGAACGGGATCTCATCCACTTTCTGCCAGCGTTCCGCCAGCCCGCGCGCCGACTCCTGTTCAACGCCTTCCAGCACTGCGGTATCGAGCAGATTCTTCAGTCCGGTCTGATAGTGGCTGTTCAGCCAGGCCGTATGCAGCACGCGTTCGCTCACCTTGCCGGAGACATCGGTGTGGTTCTCCAGCACGATTTTATCCTGCGTCAGGGTACCGGTTTTATCGGTGCACAGAATGTCCATCGCGCCAAAGTTCTGTATCGCGTCGAGGTGCTTGACGATCACTTTCTGTTTCGACAGCTTCACCGCCCCGCGCGCCAGGGTCGAGGTGACGATCATCGGCAGCATTTCCGGGGTCAGACCCACCGCGACGGAGAGCGCGAACAGCGCCGCTTCCCACCAGTCGCCTTTGGTATAGCCGTTAATCAGCAGCACAACCGGCGTCATCACCAGCATAAAGCGGATCAGCAGCATGCTGACCCGGCTGATCCCTTTCTGAAAGGCGTTCGGCTCGCTTTCCTGCTCGCTAACGCGGCCAGCCAGTTGACCAAACCAGGTACCGCCGCCGGTGGCGAAAACAATCGCCTGCGCCGAACCGCTCACCACGTTGGTGCCCATAAAGCACAGAGTGTCGCACTCCAGCGGGTTCGTCTGCAGCGGGTCGCGGGTACGGGCGACTTTTTCAACCGGCAGCGATTCACCGGTCAACGACGCCTGGGCGACAAACAGATCGCGCGCCTGAATAACGCGCAGATCTGCGGGGATCATGTCTCCCGCCGATAGCTTAACGATATCCCCCGGCACCAGCTGGTCGATGGGCAGCTCGCACCAGCGGCTTTCACCCTGCTCATTCACCACCCGCAGTACCTTCGCGGTATTGCTGACCATCGCCTTCAGGGCGTCCGCCGCTTTGGTCGAGCGGGCTTCCTGGATAAAGTTCAGCAGCGTGGAGATCCCCACCATCAGGGCGATGACCGCCGCGGCAAACAGATCTTCCGTCGAGTAGGAGACGATACCCAGGACGGTCAACAGCAGGTTGAAGGGATTGCGATAGCAGCTCCACAGATGCACCCACCAGGGTGACGGCTTCTGCGCCGGGATCTGGTTTTCGCCATACCGGGCGATTTTCTGCGCCACTTCGCCTGCATTGAGCCCTTCCGGATGGCTGGCGAAAGCGCGCCAGATTTCGTTCTCATCCATTGCCGCGACGTTCAGGCACTGCTTGCCAAGAGAATCGGGGATCGGCGCGCTCGCCATATTGCGGGCATCAGGAAGCGGATCGCGCTGGACTAAACGATGCGGTAAATGGCGGCCAAGCTGGGCGAACAGCTGGCGGGTAAAATTTTTCAACATAAACGGTCCCTCCGCGCTCGCACGAGCGAACGCAGCGCTAACGACAGGCGCAAGTCAACCTTACCTGTCAGGCATGTTATTTTTATGGCAGGGACATCAAAGACATCGCTGCTTTACGCTTCCGGTAAAGCAGCGCTAAGCAGATTTACCGGAAAAAGTGGTAGCTCCATCGAGGATGAGGAGTGGGATCGGGGTCCATAAAATCTCCGGTAAATGAATACAAACGGCGCGAATTATAACGTCACCGATAATCTATTTGTGGCTATTATGGCGATGATACCCCCCGGCAACTAAACCAGACGTAAACCAGACTTTGCTCATTGTGGTTTCGTTGAGTAGCATTAGGCTCACTTTAAGCGGACTACAACGAGAACCCTGCATGCAAAACCGGCTGACCATCAAAGATATCGCGCGCTTAAGCGGCGTCGGGAAATCGACGGTATCGCGCGTGCTTAATAACGAAAGCGGCGTTAGCGAACGTACTCGCGTGCGAGTCGAAGCGGTGATGCAGCAGCACGGTTTTTCACCCTCTCGTTCTGCCAGGGCGATGCGCGGCCAGAGCGACAAAGTGGTGGCGATTATCGTCACGCGTCTGGATTCATTGTCGGAAAACCTTGCCGTCCAGACCATGCTGCCCGCCTTTTACGAGCAGGGCTACGATCCGATTATGATGGAAAGCCAGTTCTCCCCGGCGCTGGTAGAGGAGCATCTCGGCATGCTCGCCCGGCGCAATATCGACGGCGTGGTGCTGTTTGGTTTTACCGGCATCCATGAAGAGATGCTCACCCCGTGGCGGGAGACGCTGGTGCTGCTGGCCCGCGACGCGCCGGGCATCGCCTCCGTGTGCTATGACGATGAAGGGTCGATCAGGATGCTGATGCAGCGCCTGTACGATCGCGGGCATCGCCACATTAGCTTCCTCGGCGTTCCGCACAGCGACGTCACCACCGGGCAGCGCCGCCACCAGGCCTACCTCGATTTCTGCCGTCAAAAGCACCTCTCGCCCCTTGCCGCGCTGCCAGGCCTGGGCATGAAGCAGGGCTACGAAAACGTCGCCTGCCTGCTGTCGGCTGAAACCAGCGCGCTGGTCTGCGCCACCGACACCCTCGCGCTGGGGGCCAGCAAATATCTCCAGCAACAGGGTATCGATCATCTCCAGCTTGCCAGCGTCGGCAGCACGCCGCTGATGAAGTTTCTCCACCCGGAGATCCTGACCGTCGATCCCGGCTACGCCGAGTCCGGACGCCAGGCGGCTAAGCAGCTGATCGAGCAGATCGCCGGCAGTCGAGAGCCTCGTCAAATCGTCATTCCCGCCGTACTGAATTAAGCCAGTCTTAACGATTTATGTGATCTTCGCTGCGTTTCGGGAACGTTCCCATTTTGCAATTCAAACGGAGCGAGTAGGATCCGCTGCAAGTTAAATGCAACCTCTCCCCTCGGTCATGAGGCCTCATCATGAGTAAAGTAAATCAGCAGGACATCGATAAACTTATCGAACTGGTGGGCGGACGCGATAATATCGCCACCGTCAGCCACTGTATTACCCGTTTGCGCTTTGTGCTGAATAATCCAGCCATTGCCAAACCGAAAGAAATTGAACAACTACGCATGGTGAAGGGCTGCTTTACCAACGCCGGTCAGTTCCAGGTGGTGATCGGTACCGAGGTTGGCGACTACTATAAAGCGCTACTGGCGACCACCGGCCAGGCCAGCGCGGATAAAGAGCAGGCCAAAAAAGCCGCACGCCAGAATATGAAGTGGCATGAACAGCTCATTTCACATTTCGCGGAGATCTTCTTCCCGCTGCTACCTGCGCTGATCAGCGGCGGCCTGATCTTAGGCTTCCGCAACGTGATCGGCGATCTGCCAATGAGCAACGGCCAGACGCTGGCGCAGATGCATCCGTCGCTGAAAACCCTTTATGACTTCCTGTGGCTAATTGGCGAGGCGATCTTCTTCTACCTGCCGGTGGGTATCTGCTGGTCTGCGGTAAAGAAAATAGGCGGCACGCCGATCCTCGGCATCGTGCTGGGCGTTACGTTAGTTTCTCCGCAGTTGATGAACGCCTACCTGCTGGGTCAGCAGGTGCCGGAGGTATGGAACTTCGGCCTGTTTACGATTGAGAAAGTCGGCTACCAGGCGCAGGTGATTCCGGCCTTGATGGCGGGGCTGGCGCTCGGCTTTATTGAAACGCGGTTGAAACGCATCGTGCCTGACTATCTTTACCTGGTGATCGTGCCGGTCTGTTCGCTGATCCTGGCGGTCTTCCTCGCGCACGCCTTTATCGGACCGGTTGGCCGCATGATTGGCGACGGCGTGGCCTGGGCCGTGCGTCATCTGTTAACCGGCAGCTTTGCGCCGATTGGCGCCGCGCTGTTCGGCTTCCTGTACGCCCCGCTGGTGATCACCGGAGTCCATCAGACCACGCTCGCCATCGATATGCAGATGATTCAAAGCATGGGCGGTACGCCGGTATGGCCGCTGATTGCGTTGTCCAACATCGCTCAGGCGTCGGCAGTGGTGGGGATAATCATCGCCAGCCGTAAACAGAACGAACGCGAAATCTCCGTTCCGGCCGCCATTTCCGCCTATCTCGGCGTGACGGAACCCGCTATGTACGGTATCAATCTGAAATATCGCTTCCCGATGCTTTGCGCGATGGTCGGCTCCGGTCTTGCCGGGCTGCTGTGCGGACTGAACGGTGTGATGGCCAACGGCATCGGCGTCGGTGGCCTGCCGGGCATTCTCTCTATTCAACCCACCTACTGGCAGGTTTACGCACTGGCGATGGCCATTGCCGTGATTGTGCCGATTGTCCTGACGACGGTCGTTTACCAACGCAAATTCCGCCAGGGCACCTTACAGATTGTCTGACATCTTATTTTCGGGGCGCGCTGTCGCCCCCCTTTTTTGTAGCAGGAACGCAATATGAATACCCTTCCCCTCTGGTGGCAAAACGGCGTTATTTATCAAATCTATCCGAAGAGTTTCCAGGATACGACCGGCACCGGTACCGGCGATCTGCGCGGTGTCACCTCCCGCCTCGACTATCTGCAAAAGCTTGGCGTTGACGCTATCTGGCTGACGCCGTTCTACGTCTCGCCGCAGGTGGATAACGGCTACGATGTGGCCAACTATACCGCTATCGACCCCGCCTACGGCACGCTGGACGATTTTGACGAGCTGGTGGCTCAGGCGAAGGCGCGAGGAATTCGTATCGTGCTGGATATGGTGTTGAACCACACTTCGACCGAGCATGCCTGGTTCCGGGAAGCGCTCAGCAAAGAGAGTCCGTATCGCCAGTTCTATATCTGGCGCGACGGCGAGCCGACCACCCCGCCGAACAACTGGCAATCTAAGTTTGGCGGCAACGCCTGGCAGTGGCACGCCGAAAGCGAGCAGTACTATCTGCATCTGTACGCCGTCGAGCAGGCGGATCTGAACTGGGAAAATCCGGCGGTGCGCGCGGAACTGAAAAAAGTCTGCGAATTCTGGGCCGATCGCGGCGTCGACGGCCTGCGCCTCGACGTTATCAATGTTATCTCCAAAGACCAGTCCTTCCCGTCCGATACCGCTGGCGATGGCCGCCGCTTTTATACCGACGGTCCGCGAGCGCACGAATTTTTGCAGGAGATGAGCCGCGATGTCTTCACCCCGCGAAATCTGATGACGGTGGGCGAAATGTCCTCCACCACGCTTGAACATTGCCAAAAATATGCGGCGCTCGACGGCAGCGAACTCTCGATGACCTTTAACTTCCACCATCTGAAGGTGGACTACCCCGGCGGAGAGAAGTGGACGCTGGCGCGACCGGATTTTGTGGCGTTGAAATCGCTGTTCAGGCACTGGCAGCAGGGAATGCACAATCGCGCCTGGAATGCGCTGTTCTGGTGTAACCACGATCAGCCGCGCATCGTCTCCCGTTTCGGTGATGAAGGGGAATACCGCGTCCCGGCGGCGAAAATGCTGGCGATGGTGCTGCACGGCATGCAGGGCACGCCCTATATTTATCAGGGCGAAGAGATTGGCATGACTAATCCGCACTTTACGCGCATCACCGATTATCGCGACGTTGAGAGCCACAACATGTATATCGAACGCGCGGCTCAGGGCCGGGACGCGGATGAACTGTTGGCGATTCTGGCCAGTAAATCGCGCGATAACAGCCGCACGCCCATGCAGTGGAACCGCGGTGAAAACGGCGGATTCACCGCAGGCGAGCCGTGGATTGCGCTGTGCGACAACTATCGCGAGATTAACGCCGAAGCAGCGCTGGCGGACCCGGAATCCGTGTTTTATGCCTATCAGCAGCTGATTGCGCTGCGCAAGAGCACGCCGGTGCTGACCTGGGGCGATTACCAGGACCTGCTGCCGGAACATCCGTCGCTGTGGTGCTACCGCCGTCAGTGGCAGGGACAAACGCTGGTCGTCGTGGCGAACCTGAGCCGCGAGTTCCAGCGCTGGCAGCCGGAAGCCATGAGCGGCGACTGGCGGACGCTCATGAGCAACTACGCGGAAGTGGCGAACCGCCCTGCCGATATGACCCTGCGCCCGTTTGAAGCGGTATGGTGGCTGCAGGCGTAACCCCCTCCCCGGCTTGCGCTACGCTTAGCCGGGCTACCGATTCACAGCCGTCTGCGGGCCGGTAGCCCGGGCAGGCGCGTCAAGCGCCGCCTCCGGGAATACGCTTTAAATACGGTCAGCCGCCGACAGCGTCGCGCTGGCCTCCGGCTGCGCGGACGCCTGCTCTTCTTTCGCCTTCAGGCGATCCCATACCCGGAAGAACGGATAGTAGATCACCAGCGAGATCGCCAGGTTCACCACCTGCAGCACCGCGCCGGAAATATGCCCTCCGGTCGCCAGATAGCCGCTCATAAAAATAGGCGTGGTAAACGGTAGCGCAATCCCCGCCGGCTTCATTACCAGCCCGGTGGCCATCGCGGTATACGAGACAATCACCAGCAGGACCGGCGTCAAAATAAACGGCAGGAAAAAGTACGGGTTCATTACCAGCGGAATGCCGAATACCATCGGCTCGCTGATATTAAACAGCGCCCCCGGTGCGGCGATTTTCCCCAGCTGTTTCATCTGCTGGCTACGGCTGCGCAGCAGCATAAAAATCACCAGCCCCAGCAGCGCACCGGTACCGCCGGGCGCAATCCACAGGTCATAAAACTGCTGGGTAATGATATGCGGGATCGGCAGTCCATTCTGAAACGCTTCCAGGTTTTCCGACATATTCGACAGCCAGACCGGGCGAATAAACACCAGCACAATGGTGTCGCCGTGCAGCCCCAGGGTCCACAGGATACCAATCAGGATCACCGAGATAATCATCCCCGGCAGCGAACCGCCGACGTGCGACATGGGAATACCGATAAGGGTGGTAATCATGCTATTGATATCGCCGAACGGCGAAGCTTCAACGATCAGGCGCAGCACCAGCACCACGGCCAGCACGCAGAAACCGGGGATCAGGGCGAGAAAAGATTTCGCCACCGCGGGCGGTACGCCGTCCGGCATGCGGATCACCAGATTACGGCTGGCCACCAGGCGATAAATCTCTGTAGAGAGCAGCGAAATCACAATCGCCACAAACAGTCCCTGGCTGCCAATCATCCCCACCGGCAGCACGCCTTTGACGATTTGCGCCGCTGAACCGTCTGCCGGCGTAAAGAGCGTCACCTGGGGGATTGTCATCACAAACGCCACCAGCGACATCGCCCCGGCGCTTAGCGGATCCAGGGTGCGATATTTCTCCGCCAGCCGGTAGGCAATGCCGAAGGCGGAGAGCAGCGCCATGATGTCATAGGTCGCTTTGACCGGGTACAGCATCTTATCGCGCCAGGCATCGCCAAACACGCTGGCCATCAGCTCACCGTAACCAGGGATCGGCAGATAAGCGAATATCAGGAAAAACGAACCGATCAGCATAAACGGCATATTAAGGATAATGCCGTCACGTACCGACAGGACATGCTTCTGCCCGCCGATTTTCAGCGCGGCGGGCATGACATAGCGTTCAATAAATGAAGTACGAGACATAGTGGTATCCCCGAAGGCGGAAAAGTTTAGTTAAACTGCGTTAACCAGGGGCGGTTGATGGTTAACACCTCATCAAGCAGCGCCCGGGCATCGGTCACATTCCCGACCAGCGGGTTACTCACCAGCGCCAGCAGCGCGCTATCCCGGCAGCCGTGGACCGCGGCCTCAATCGTCAAGCGCTCGAAGGCTTTCACCTGTTGCGTCAGTCCGTTCATGATCGGCGGCAGCGCGCCAAAGGCCAGCGGTCGTGCGCCCTGCGCGTCAATAATGCTGTTAATTTCCACCACCGCATCATCATCGAAGCCGTGAATCGCGCCGTTGTTGCGGGTGTTGACGACCATCTCCTTGCCAAGATTGTTGTAGATGGCGTTAATCAGCTCCACCGCCACTTCGGAGTAGTACGCACCGCCGCGGAAGCTCAGCTGTTCGGGCTTTTCATCCAGATCTGGCCGGGCATAGATATCAAACAGCTCCTGTTCCACCTTCATCACCTGCTCTGCGCGGGTGCCTTTGGTTTTTGCCGCTTCAATCTCTTCCGCCAGCATCGCCGGCGTCAGCCAGTAATAGCGATGATAGGGACAGGGGATCGCCTTCAGGGCCCGCAGAAACTCCGCCGGCCACGGCAGCGATTGAATATTGTTCATCGAGAGCGATTGACCGTCACACAGCATGTCGATGACCTTGCTGGTCACCTCTTCCCGCCCCTGCATCACCTTGTGTACCCAGACCATATGATTCAGCCCGGCGAAGCTCAGCCGAACCTCCTCTTCTTTTGCGACCAGCATTCCGGCAATCATATGCTGCATATTGATGGGCACGTTGCACAGGCCGATGATTTTGGCGCTGCTGTAGCGACTCACCGCTTCCGTCACAATCCCGGCCGGATTGGTAAAATTGAGGATAAAGGCATCGGGCGCCAGCGCTTCCACCTTGCGGGCAACCTGTAAAATCACCGGAATAGTGCGCAGCGCTTTGGCAAATCCGCCGACGCCGGTAGTTTCCTGGCCCAGCAACTGATACTTCAGCCCCAGACGCTCATCCGCCGCCCGCGCCGCCAGCTGACCAACCCGCAGCTGAGTCAGCACAAATTTAGCGCCGCGAATGGCCTCATCCAGGCTGAAATGCACGCTGACCTTAACCTGTTCGAGGCCATGGCGCTTAAACATACGCTGGGTCAGCGCGGCGATAATCGCCACTTTCTCGCGCCCGGCGTCAACATCGACCAGCGCCAGCTCCGTGACCGGAATCTGCTGATGGCGAAGGATGATGCCTTCGATAAGTTCCGGCGTATAGCTGCTGCCGCCGCCGATTACAGCTATTTTCAATGCTTGCATAGTGGCCTCATTTTTGGCGTACAGATCCCCGCGCAAGGCCGCAGTGGCTTTGCGAAATGAACGCGTTGATGGGATAGCGTTAGTGGTTCAGCAGAGCGAGCGCTTTATCCAGTACGGCGGCCCCGCGCATCATGCCGTAATCCGCCATGTCGATCACCGCCACGGCTTTTCCGTGCGGGGCAGCAAGCTCCGTCAACCGGGCCGCTTCATATTTCACCTGCGGCCCCAGCAAAATCACGTCGGCATTGGGCAACTCGCGCTCAAACTCGGCGACGGGTACAGCGTAAATCTCCAGCGCCAGCGCGCGCTGTTGCGCCTCGGCTTTCATTTTGTTAACCAGCATGCTGGTGGACATTCCGGCGGCGCAGCACAGGACAATACGTGGCATAATTCCCCCCCATGGGTTTTGCTTGAGCGAGTGCTAAACAGGCACCATCGACTATAGGGCGAGGTGCGGGTACAGAAGAAGGCCATATGAAAATTTTTTTCATATACGTGATCGAGGCGTTATTTTTCACCCTTATAATTGCCCATAAAAAGCAGAACCAGCAATAATCCCAGGCATTACGCGTGATTAAGTGGTATAAAAAGCCATCATTATTTGAAAAATATTTTCAATCTGGCGGTGGCAGAGAGAGGCTGAAAGCATGGATATCGTAGGACAGTTACAGGAAGGCATGACTCGCTTAAGCGCTCAGGAATCGAAGGTCGCGGCATTTATTCTGCAGAATTTAAGTTTTACCGCCAGCGCCTCGATTGATGAACTGGCGGCGCGCGCTGGCGTGAGCGCAGCCACGATTACCCGCTTTGCCCGCTCCGTAGGCTGCGAGGATATTCGTGATTTGCGTAAGCAGCTGGCGCAGGCTTGCGAACGGCGCACCGGTTGGCTAAACGAAGAGAGCGCCGCGCTGCCCGCCGCGTGGCGCGACAAATTAAGCCTGATTAGCACAAGTCTGGAACAACAGCTGGTAAGCACCCCCGAATCTACGCTGCAAAAGCTGCGCACGCGTCTGCAAAATGCCCGCGCCGTACACTGTTTCGCCCTTGGCGCACAGGATATTGCGCTGGCCACGCTGCTCCAGCACCAGTTGCTCTCCATCGGGATCGTGATGAATCTCTGCCAGGACAGCGCCCTGATGCGCATGATAGCCAGTACCCTTAGTGACGATCATCTTCTGCTGGTGCTGGCAACCGGCGAGGCCGATGCGATTTTGCAGGGCGCGACCCTGCTGGCCCGGGTACAAGAAGCGACAATTTTCGCCCTCACTCCCGCCGACCATTCATTAAGCAATATGGCCTCCGCGCTGCTGCCCCTGCCCGAGAATGCACAAGCCGCCCGCTACGCCCTGCTGCTGCTGGTCGACCTGCTTAACGACGCGCTGCTCGCCTGACGTTATCCCTATCGGGCCTGAATTTCCTGCGTTCAGGCCCCATTTTTGCTTATTTTATAAGCGGATAAATTTACATTAAGCGCAAGCGCCCATCATTCCTGCTCTCCTCTTTTTACTTTGTTCTGCATCAATAAAATTGCAAACATCTTTGATGCAAAGCACTACATATAGAACTTAAAATGCGCCCCGGCCCCACATATTGTATTAATAGTCTATTATGTCACCACAACCCATCGTACCCGGGCGGTGATGGGATGTGGATAAAAAGGGCCGGGATCGGAGGGAAACGGCGGCAGCTATAGCGCCCCGGGACTTCGGTTAACCTTCCGCCTCTGTGGATAACCTGTTCTATAAAAAGTATGGAGTGATCATGACACCGCATGTGATGAAACGCGATGGCTGTAAAGTGCCGTTCAAGTCAGAGCGCATTAATGAAGCAATTCTACGTGCAGCTAAAGCAGCGGGAGTCGATGACGCAGACTATTGCGCCACCGTCGCAGAAGTCGTTAGCCAGCAAATGCAGGGCCGCACCCAGGTTGATATCAACGAGATCCAGACCGCCGTTGAGAATCAGCTGATGTCCGGCCCTTACAAGCAGCTGGCGCGTGCCTACATTGAATATCGCCACGACCGCGATAGCCAACGTGAAAAACGCGGTCGTCTGAACCAGGAAATTCGCGGCCTGGTTGAGCAGACCAACTCGGCGTTACTCAACGAGAACGCCAACAAAGACAGTAAAGTCATTCCTACCCAGCGCGATCTGCTGGCGGGTATCGTGGCTAAACACTATGCGCGTCAGCACCTGCTGCCGCATGACGTAGTGATGGCGCACGAGCGCGGCCTGATCCACTATCACGATCTCGACTATTCGCCATTCTTCCCGATGTTCAACTGCATGCTGATCGATCTTAAAGGCATGCTGACGCAGGGTTTTAAAATGGGCAACGCCGAGATTGAGCCGCCGAAGTCCATCTCTACCGCCACCGCGGTAACGGCGCAGATTATCGCGCAGGTCGCCAGCCATATTTATGGCGGCACGACCATCAACCGCATCGATGAAGTGCTGGCGCCGTTTGTTACCGAAAGCTTCAATAAGCACCGTAAAATTGCCGAAGAGTGGCAAATCCCCGACGCCGAAGGTTATGCCCGTTCCCGCACCGAGAAAGAGTGCTACGACGCCTTCCAGTCGCTGGAATATGAAGTGAACACCCTGCATACCGCCAACGGTCAGACGCCGTTCGTCACCTTCGGTTTCGGCCTCGGTACCAGCTGGGAATCGCGTCTGATTCAGCAGTCCATTCTGCGCAATCGCATCGCGGGACTAGGTAAAAATCGCAAAACGGCGGTGTTCCCCAAGCTGGTCTTCGCCATTCGCGACGGCCTGAACCATAAGTTTGGCGACGCGAACTACGACATTAAACAGCTGGCGCTGGAGTGCGCGAGCAAGCGCATGTATCCGGATATCCTCAACTACGATCAGGTCGTGAAGGTGACCGGCTCGTTCAAAACCCCGATGGGCTGCCGCAGCTTCCTCGGCGTGTGGGAAAACGAGGACGGCGAACAGGTGCACGATGGCCGCAACAACCTCGGCGTTATCAGCCTCAACCTGCCGCGTATTGCCCTGGAAGCCCGCGGCGACGAAGCTGTGTTCTGGAAACTTCTGGATGAGCGTCTGCAGCTGGCGCGTAAAGCGCTGATGACCCGCATCGCCCGTCTGGAAGGAGTGAAGGCTCGCGTTGCGCCGATTCTGTATATGGAAGGGGCCTGCGGCGTGCGCCTGAAAGCGGATGACGACGTTTCGGAGATTTTCAAAAACGGCCGCGCGTCGATTTCTCTTGGCTATATCGGTATCCATGAAACCATCAACGCGCTGTTCGGCAATAAGCCAATGTACGATAGCGAAGCGCTGCGTGAAAAAGGCGTCGCCATCGTTCAGCGTCTGCGCGAAGCGGTAGACCAGTGGAAAGACGAGACCGGCTACGGCTTTAGCCTGTACAGCACGCCGAGCGAAAATCTCTGCGACCGCTTCTGCCGTCTGGACACCGCTGAGTTCGGCGTAATCGAAGGCGTCACCGACAAAGGGTATTACACCAACAGCTTCCACCTCGATGTGGAGAAGAAGGTGAACCCGTACGATAAAATCGATTTTGAAGCGCCTTACCCGCCACTGGCTAACGGGGGCTTTATTTGCTACGGCGAGTACCCGAATATTCAGCACAACCTGCGGGCGCTGGAAGACGTGTGGGATTATAGCTATCAGCACGTGCCCTATTACGGGACCAATACGCCTATCGATGAGTGCTACGAGTGCGGTTTTACCGGTGAGTTCGAGTGTACCAGCAAAGGCTTCACCTGCCCGAAATGCGGCAACCACGATGCCTCTCGCGTGTCGGTAACCCGCCGGGTATGCGGTTATCTCGGAAGCCCGGACGCCCGCCCGTTCAACGCCGGCAAGCAGGAAGAAGTGAAGCGCCGCGTGAAGCATCTGGGCAACGGGCAGATCGGTTAATTCCAGGTGGTTTAGCCCCTCCCCCTCTCCCCAACGGGGAGAGGGGGCCGGCCCCGTAGCCGTTTGGCCACTAAGGAGCCGTTCCCGGATCGCGGCGCAAAGCGCCTTATCCGGGCCACAACCGCGTATGCGGCTTTTCGTAGCCCGGCCGAGCGCAGCGACGCCGGGAGCTGTTCCCTTTACAAATGCACAGCCCCTCCGTTTCGCAAAGCAATTAGCGTCAGAGCAAGGCGGTAAACGAGGGAATCCCCGGGAGCGTACATTAAGTACGTGACTGGGGTGAGCGAGCGCAGCCAACGCGGCTATGGCGTTAATTGAGAAGCGAAAAATGAATTACCATCAGTACTACCCGGTAGATATTGTTAACGGTCCGGGCACCCGCTGCACCCTGTTCGTTTCCGGCTGCGTTCACGAGTGCCCCGGCTGCTACAACAAAAGCACCTGGCGGCTGAACTCCGGCATGCCGTTTACCGCCGAGATCGCCGACCGCATCATTGCTGACCTCAACGATACGCGCATCAGGCGCCAGGGGATCACGCTTTCCGGCGGCGACCCGCTGCACCCGCAGAACGTGCCGGAGATCCTTAAGCTGGTGCAGCGCGTTCGCGCCGAGTGCCCCGGCAAAGATATCTGGGTATGGACCGGCTACAAGCTGGACGAACTTAACGACGCGCAGATGCAGGTGGTGGATCTCATCAACGTGCTGGTTGATGGCAAATTTGTGCAGGATCTCAAAGACCCGGCGCTAATCTGGCGCGGCAGCAGCAATCAGGTGGTGCATCACCTGAGATAGCCTCTCGCGACAGCCGTTTATAGACGTTCCGATAGACGGCTAGTTTTTCTCGTTTTCTCATCGCAATAACATAAACCATCAATCATCACCTCATCCCGAACCTGATACACCAGTCGGTATCCCGCTGATTTCAGCTGAATTTTATAGCAGTCGGGTCAGCCGCGAAGATTCAATATGAAGGTTCTCCAGCACGACCGCCAGCTGACTTTTGAACTGCTCTTTTACGGTTTCACCCAGCTTATACCATTCTCTGGCAGCGCATCTCAAAACCGGCTGACGCACTCCATGGCCACCGCTTTAAACTCAGCAAAGCTGCGGGTGGCAGCAAGGCGGGTCATTGCGCGCTCGCGCAGGAAGGTGACGAAAATATCGTAGATCGCCATCGCCTCTTCATACTCGCTTTTACTGATGGCGAGCAGGAAGATGATATGCGCGGTTTCATCGCCCCAGGCGATGCCGTGCGGCGCAATTACGGTATAAACCACGGTCTTTTTTGCCAGCAGCCCGAGGGCGTGAGGTAACGCGATCCCGTCGCCGAGCATGGTACTGACGATAGCCTCACGCTCCGCGACCGAATCATGGAACTCCGCCCCGACAAACCCCTCCTGCTGCAGCTGCTGGCACAGCGTAGCAAACAGCGCCTGCTGATCCATCGGGGTATCTATCACCTGAAAGTGAGTCTCATCAAAATACTTATTCAGCATCCAGGGACGGGTGCGGTCCACCAGCACCAGCTTGCCGATTTGGTCGAGCTGGTAGTCGGTAGGAAATGGCGCAATGGTAACTACCGGCTTATCTTTCTCGCTGATGCGCACGGTGGAAATGACAAAATCTTCCGCGATCTCTTCCCGCTGTTCATATTCGCGCTGCGAGAGGGTGGCGGCAATTTCCAGCTGCGGATACTTACGCTGCAGGATGGCTTCAATCATCCTCACCATTGCGTTGCTGGTATCGCAGACCAGCAGCACCTGAGGCTGGCGCTGGTAGCCGATATTGTAATGGCGCTCCAGCCCGACGCCGATATGCAGCACCAAAAAGCCGATCTCGTTTTCGCTGATGGCGTAGGGGGTATATTTTCCCCAGCTGGATACCGCCGCCAGGGTCATGTCCCACGCCATGGGGTAGTGCTGTTTGATATTTTCCAGAAGCGGGTTGGGGATCATTATCTGGTAGCGCACGCGGGTGATCATGGTCTTAATATGGGTCAGCAAATCCGCATGCAGCTGGGCATCCTCCAGCAAATTATAGTTATATTGCTGATTGATATAGCGCAGGATGTAGTTCACCAGCGCTTCGTCGTCGTCGGCGCTGATAGTCCCCGGATCGACATCCTGCACCTGGCGGGCGGCAAGGTGGACGCACAGCCACTCCTCTTCCGCCGGAGCAAGCGGTTTGCCCGCCAGCTGCTGCATCGTATTTGCCAGCTCGCGGGCGGCATCGCGTACGTTTTGCGCGACATCCTCGGCGCTAAAATCGGCTAAAGGATATCCTTCGCTCACTCGGCGCACGGCAACCGCGCCGTACAGGCAAATAAAGCGCTCCCCGGCGTCGGTCAGGCGAACGTGATGGCGGGTTAGCGTTTCCTGCAGCACGCCAGCCAGCAGCGTCGGTACGCTGGCATCAAACGCTTCTTCACCGATAAGCGGGTTCAGCGGCCCCTGCTGACTTAGCTCCCACAGCAGATCGGTCAGGCAGGCGCGAATGGAGACCTCGCTGCCGAACAGCTTCATACCGTGACGCGGCCGGGTCTCAAGGGTGAGCTGATAACGCTGAAAGCGCTCGCGTACGTCAACCATATCGCCCTGTAAGGTGGCGCGGCTGACGAACCACGCATCGGCCAGATCCTCCAGCTTGATTGAGAAAGCGGAAGTTAAAAAGCGCACCAGCAAAAAGTGGATGCGATCCGCCGCGGTTCGCGGGATATGCTGCGCTTTCGGCGCACTCTCTTCCAGCGTCTGATAGCGCGACGAATCGTGAATCACCAGCTGATAACCGCTGCCGCGGGTGAGGATAAACTGCGCGCCATAGTGCTGCAGCAGCGCATTCAACGCGGTGATGTCCGCGCGCACCGTGCGAGTAGAAACCGACAGCCGCTGCGCCAGCTCCTCCTGGGGCAGCGTTTCGTTTTGCAACAGGGTAAACAGCTGCGCTAAACGTTGATTGGGAAATCGCATGTCAGTTCCTTTTTCTTACGGCTCAGGGTTGAGCGGATATCACCATCTGCGACGGGCTGCCAACCGGGGTATAGTCCGGAGAGAACGTCAGCCTGCCATCCTGCGGCGCGACGCGAAAGCGGGTGATGTTGTCGCTACGCTGGTTCATGACGTACAGCCACTGCCCCTGACTGTCGAGCGTCAGCGTGCGCGGATAGTCGCCGCGGGTCCAGATATCGTCCTGATGGCGCAGGCTACCGTCTGCCAGCACCGTAAAGTGGCCGATGCTGTTATGCAGTCGATTGGCAACGTACAGCTGCTTGCCGTCGCGGCTCAGAACCAGACCGGCGGCAAAACTGGTGCCCTTATACGCTTCCGGCAGCGCCGAGACCGTTTTCCCCTCGCGCAACAGGCCGCTTTGCTTATCGAGATGATAGAAAGTGAGCGTCGACGCCTCTTCGTTAATTAACCATAGCCCGTCGCCCTGCGGCGTAAACACAAAATGGCGCGGTCCGGCGCCGGGAGATGAGGCCGCAATAAACGGCGGATCGTTCGGCGTTAGCTTCCCGGTGGCGTTATCCAGCCGGTACTGATAGATCCGATCCAGCCCGAGGTCGGTGGAGTAAACGAACTTACCGCTGGGATCGGCGGCGATCATATGGGCGTGGGGGCCGTTATGATCGCTAATGGCAAAACTGCCTTCAACGGCTGCCGCCGGGCGTTCCGCACCCGCAGGGCCTTGATCCTGATGCACGTCCACCGCCTCGCCCAGGTTACCATCTTCTTTCACCGGCAGCACGGCGATACTACCGCTGACGTAGTTTGCCACCAGCAGATGGCGTCCATCGGAAGTCAGGGAGAGATAAACCGGCCCGGCGCCGCCGGAAGCGACCTGATTCAGCTCACGCAGTTCGCCGTTACTGCCGATGCGCCACGCCTGCACCACACCCTTTTCCATTTCGCTGGCGGCGTACAGGGTTTTGCCATCCGCCGAAACGGTGAGCTGGGCCAGGTTAGGTAGCTTAGCGACCAGCGCTTTATCGCGCAGCTCCCCAGTCTGGTTATCGACGGTAAAGCGATACAGGCCTTCCCCATTGGGGTTGTAGGTACCGACCCAGGCGTACTGGGTTTGCGCAGCGGCGCCGGCGGCGAGCAGAGAGAGTGAAGCAACAAGCAGGTGACGAGCGGTTGGCATGGTGACTCCTTGATGGTTCGGTGGAGGTTTTCCCTTACCCTAATCCTCGCCCATAGGGCCGAGGGCGCAGTTCGGTATTTCTTCGCGCGATCGGCGCAAAAGGCTCCGTCTCTGCTTTTCTCCCTCTCCCTCTCCCTGTCAGGGAGAGGGCCGGGGTGGAGGGGCAATCGGCGCTATTGTACTAACTGTTTGGTGATCGAAAGCAGCTGACGCACGTCCGCCGGGCGGGTATTACCGCTGGCTTTATCAATAATCGAACTGTAGATATGCGGGATAATTTTACTCACGCCGGCGTCCAGCGCGATCTGCAGGATCTCGCCGTAGTTTTCCAGATCGATCCCGCCGGTGGGCTCCAGCCAGAAATCATGACGGGCGCAGGCCTCGGCTACCGCAATAAACTCGTCACGATGCTTTAGCCCGTCCATCGGAAAGTATTTGATCGAACTGCCGCCCATATCTTTCAGCAGGGCAATCGCGGTTTCCAGCGGCACGATGCCGTCCGGCGCGCCGCTGCTGAGCGGGCCGGTGGAGATCTTCACCCTTCCCGGCGTACCGGTTGGCGACACCAGGCCGTTAACCACGGTTTCGTTCTGGCCCAGCAGCGCGCGGCTGGTCGCCACGCCGGTAAATACCTGGTTGACGTGCTGCGGCTGCACCTGGCGAGAAATTTCGCTGACCATCGCCGACTGGTTCGGATCGCCCGCGCCCAGTCCCACGGAGAGCGCGTTATCAATCCGCTGCGCGTATTCACGCATATCGGCAACCGCGCTGGCGACGTCCGGGTAATTTTTGGAGAGCACGCCCACCAGTACATGACCTTCCGCCGCCTCATAAATCTCGCTGGCGTTCTCTTTGCTTCCCGCCAGCACGTTCAGGCAGACGCGGTCACGATAAAAATTAGGGGTCAGTTTCATGCGTTTTTCTCCTTGTTCAAAACCTCTGCGATGCGACGGGAGACAATCTCCAGCTGCTGCGCGTTCACGCTGCGGACATCGGCTTCAATAATGCCTTCATTTGCTTTATAGCCACGGAAGTAGATGGCGTATTCGCCCTGCTTCAGCGCATTGACCAGATCGCCGGTGTTGACGCCGGTCACCGCTTCATCAAACTTAATCTCCGCCCGCGCGATATCGCGGCCGGCGCTGTCCCAGACCACGCGCGCGGTGACGCCATCGAGCGTATTAAGCTGCTGAATAAACGGCGTCATCTTCGCCACCATCTCTTCCCCGCTCTCTTTGCTCGCCGTCAGATAGTGTTCAATGGCGCAGGTCAGGCCGAGGATCCCCTCTTTACCCACCTTCATCGCCCGGCCAATGCCGTTCGACTGGCGTTTGACCCACTCAACGTATTGGGTTTTGCCGATAACCAGCCCGCTGGTCGGCCCTTCTATCGCCTTCGCGCCGCTATAAATCACCAGATCCGCGCCGGCGCGATAGTAGGCCTGGAGGTCTTCTTCCGCCGCCGCATCGACAATCAGCGGCAGATTATGGCTCTTCGCCACCGCTGCCGCCTGCGCCACGTTGAGCATGCTTTTCTGCACGCAGTGGTGGGATTTGATATACAGAATGGCCGCGGTGCGCGGGGTGATAGCCGCCGCCAGCTGCCCGGCAGAACATTCGTTGGCGTAGCCCGCTTCCACCAGCCTGCCGCCGCCCAGCGCTACCATGGTGCCCACCGGCGCGCCAAAGTTGACGTTGTGGCCCTTAGGCAGCACGATTTCGTTGTTTTCAATCGGCGTCACGTGCAGGTTTTCCAGCAGCCAGTCGCTGTCTTTTACCAGCACCGCCGCCACCGACTGGGCGATGCCCGCCGAGGCGCAGGAGACAACGGTCGCCCCTTCCACGTCCAGCAGCTTCGCAATATACGCGCCGGTTTTATTGACCAGATCTTTCATCTCGAAGTACTGGTTCATCCCCGCCATCGCGGCCTCCACGACTTCCGGTCGCGGCGTCGAGACGCCGAGAATGGTCATGCGTCCGGAGGTGTTAATGACCTGCTTTAAATCATATTTCTCAAAAATCGAAGGCATTTTCCGCGCTCCCTTGTTCGGTCAGATAGCCCTTGCCCGTGCGAATGGCGGCAAGCGGCAGCAGAATCTTGTCGGCCTGAAGGCTCTCTTTTTCAGCATCCACCAGCACCGTTGGCGTCTGCGCGAGAGTAAACAGCGTCAGGTCAGCGTCATAGCCCACTTCCAGCCGCCCTTTATGGGAAAGATGCAGGCCTTCCGCGGCGTTGGCGGTCACGCAGTCGATAACCTGCGGCAGCGACATCCCTATAGCGAGGAATTTCGACATCACCAGCGCCAGCGAGCGCACCGGACCGTCGATACGGTTGCGGCAGTAAATATCGGAGCTGATGGTGTGCGGCAGAATGCCCATGGCAATCGCCCGGCGTGCCACTTCGAAGCTGAAGCTGGCGGTGCCGTGGCCGATATCAAGGCGCACGCCGCGCTGTAGCGCGCGGGTAATCGAACTCTTCAGCTCGCCGGACGGCGTCAGAATGCGATTGGGCTTGCCGTTATAGCAGTGAGTAATAATGTCGCCGGAGGTCAACAGATCGGCGATTTCATCCAGATCGGGCGGATTGTTGCCGATATGCACCATCAGCGGCAGGCCGCAGTTTTCCTGCTGAATTGCCTTTGCGCGCGCCAGCGGCGTAATGCCGTTTTCACCCACCACGCTGCTGCTCATCCGCGCCTTCAGGCCGACGATAAAGTTCGGGTAGCGGTTGACCGCCTGCTTCACCGCCTTTGCGTCGATATTCGCCATATTGGCCAGTTCATTCTGGGCAATCAGCCCGACGCGGGAAATGTTAAGCAGGGCATAAACCTCGGTCGCGGCTTTGCGGGTCAGTTGGTAGAAGTCATCAACGTCGTCCGCACCGGTGCTGCCCGCGTCAATCACGGTGGTCACGCCGGTAGCAACCCCCACGCTGTCCGGCTCATCATGGTAAATCGGCGAGTTCGGATAGCAGTGAACGTGAGAGTCAATCCAGCCTGCGCTGACGTAATAGCGACCGTCCAGCTCAAGGATTTTGCGCGCAGGCGCGCTAATCTCGCCAAGCGCCGCGATTTTACCGTCCCGGATGGCGATATCGGTCAGGGTATCGTCGACGAGGCGCGCACGGCGCAGGAGTAAATCAAACATATCTCTCTCCTGTTAACGCGGGCGCCGAGGCGCCCGCAGGACTTAACTAATCGCCACCGGGAAAATTGACCCAAGAAGCATGGCGCCAAGGATCGCGCCGCCGGTGATAGGCTTCTGCCAGATGTAGAACAGCAGCGCGCCCACCAGGGAACCGATGCCGATTGGAATAGAAGCGGTCATGGCGCTGAGGATAATCAACGGTCCGAGGAAGCGGCCTGAGGCGTTACCGGCCCCCATCATGACGTCCGCGCCGTAGGTGGAGTCGCTCTGGTTGATGGTGAATTTGCGCGCCAGGATAATGATGTAGCCAATGGCGAGCCCCAGCACCAGGCCAGTGACCAGCGAGGCGGCAAAGTTGGCGACCGGGAAAACAAAGCCCGCGCCGAGCAGCAGCGCCGGAACGCCTAAGCCGACGCCGGTCTGGATCGCCCCGCCGATATCCAGAATCCCCACCAGTGAGCCTTCGATAATACGCGCGAACAGGAAGCTGGCGCCGAACGCCGCGACCGCGCCGTAGGCACCGGTATCAATTCCCGCTTTCAGCATCGCCACGAAGGCGACTTCATTAAACGCGCCGATGCCGTAGAGGTAGTACATATGCGTCCCGGCAAAAACGCCGGCGGAGAGCAGACCAACAAAGATCGGGAACGACCAGTCGGCATACCAAAAACCTTTATTTTGTTCCATGAGAGGCCCCTGTTATTTACCGCTGAGCGAGTTGTGGATCAGTTCCAGCCAGTTCGGCACGGTCAGATGGAAGGATTCAATCATCTTCATGTCGAAACCGCGGAAGAAGCCGCTCAGAACGAACAGCGCGACGATTGCTACCATCATCACTTTGGTGACGCGGTGCCAGCCGCTCTCTTCCACGCCTTTGCCGATCAGGATGCCCAGCACCAGACCCGGGACGGCGTTACCCATAATCAGCTGCGCCGCGCCGCCGAAAATCGTCGCCCAAAAGCCCGACTTTTTGCCGGCATCAATCGCCGCCAGCCAGAAGATGACCGGCATCACCGTGTTCACCAGCAGGTTTGCCGCCGGAACCAGCACTTTGACCGCCGTCACCTGTAGCGCTTCCGGTACTGAAGAGGCGGTCAGGTTGAGGAAAGCCACAACGATCATGCCGATAATGCCGCAAGCGATGGCCATCTTTTTCGGATCGTGCAGCGTCTCGCCGACGTTGCGGTTTTTGATCATCAGCGCTGCCGCCCCCCAGTTGGGGATGATGCGGTGGTCAACGTCCTGAGTGAAGGAGCCTGCCGCGACGGAAGAGGCCCAGGCGTTGAAGAAGAAGCCCAGACCAAAAGAGAAGTGTGAAGCCGGATCGCCTTCACATGAATTCAGCTCGCCCAAGGTACGAAACGCCCCCATCCCCTGCGTGGTGGGCGCATGAAACATGCGTGCCGCTCCGGCGCCTACGCCGACGCCGACCAGGCCGCCGATGATGAGCGATTTTATTAAAATTATCAGGAACATAGTCTGACCCTTTGGTGAAAATCAGGTTTGCGTGACGAAATCCACTTTATCGAGATTAATGGCGGTCACGGTGACGGTAACGTTCAGCTCCACGCTGTAGGTCCGTCGCTCACGGCGCAGAAAGAAGAATAAAAATGCCTCTTTCCGTACCGCTTCACACGCATGAACAACCTCCACATCCTGTGGTTCAATACGCAGTAAGATGTGCGGCGACGTTTTCATCACCGCCGCCTGGACATGGTTCAGGGCATCGGCGAAAGCACGCGTTTTGCTCTCGCCTTTGCCGGTAACGCTCACCGTGGTGGTGAATTGCTCTTTCATACTCACGCGCCGTATTTCTTCTTCCAGGCTTCCACCAGGCGTTCGCCCAGTTCTTCTTTATCCATAAAGCCGAAGCCCAGTACGTTGTAGCCTTCGTTGATCGCGGTGACGCCCTCATCAACGGAACGCATGCCATATTTTGCTTTGTAGCCATGCTTATTCTGCGCGGTGATTGCCCCTGCGCCGCCGCTGCCGCAGAAAGAGATACCGAAGGTAGCGTTTTCGGCTTTCATCATGTCGCCCAGTTTCATATCCGCAGCAACGCCCGGAACGACAACGGCGCGAGCGCCAGCTTTTTCCGCACCTGCGGCAACTTTTTGACCTTTACCCAGGCGATCGCCAATAACAACGGTGATTTGTTCCATTTGTATGCTCCTTACAGGTTATCTTTCGCGACTTCGAAGTGGACAGACAGCAGCCAGGCTTCTTCATCTGGCAGATTGCCGAACTGCGCGACCACTTCGCGGGCCAGCATCATTGAATCTTCTGAGATCTCTTCGAACAGGCTGGCATCCACTTCCGGCAGCGGCTCGCCGCTGATTGACCGATGGGCCATCGCCCGAACGTGGGAAGTCAGCATTTGCTCCTGAACGTCGTTGGGAACGATGTTGCGGCGGCTTAATAGCGCGAAAACCTGCTGCAGCATCCTGTCGGCCAGCTGTTCGGTTAGCGTGGCCTGCTCCTCTGGGACGTGTGTTACCGCTCCGTTATTCACTTGAATTACCCCGTTGATGTCTCTGGGGATAACACTAATGCCGGGGGATAAGAGTTTGTAGCGAGTTGTTTTCCACTTCGAAGTGGAAAGAACGACGGCATGTGTGATTCATTTCACATAACCACAGAGAATGTGTTCATTTAGCTAAATTCGCGTGATGAATATCACATAATCGCAGCGCTGGCGGCGCGGAACGACCTGAAGAGAAAAACGCAGAAATGTGATGGAACAGGTTTTTTATCCGCCCGCCAGGCTGCCGGGAAAGCGGAAAGGGTTGGGATCAAGGTTGAGGATGGGAACAGGGCTTGAGGTTACCGACCGAGGATTCAGGTTTAGATTTGGGGTCTGGTAGGCCGGGCAAGGCGTCAGCCTCCGCCCGGCAGAAATACCCAAAATCTGCAGACGATTAACGATACTTCTTATGATACGTATTGCGGGTGGTTTTAAACTCTTCCGCTGCGGCCTGAGCCTCTTTGACTTTACCTTCGTCAGCCAACTTCAGCGCGCCGTCAATCTGGCCGATCAGCACATCAAAACCGTGACGATAGTCCTTCATTTCCGCGCTGTCATCCGCTTTACCTTCCAGCTTCGGCGGCGTCTCTTTCTGGGCGTCAACCGCCGCTGTACGCATCTTATTCAGCGCCGCTTTCAGCTCACCGGCATCTGAAGTTTTCTGCACCACTTGCAGGTTCTCGGCAAGGGTATCCATATCTTCGCCCAGATCGGCGAAAGCCGATGCCGAACCAAGCGCAAAAGCCGATACGGCCAGCATCGCTAACAGTTTTTTACGCATTGCTCACTTCCTTTTTTATTATTAAGCACACAGGTGTTATTGACCGGCGATCTTCATCTCCGGCAGCAGTACAGAACCGCACTGAATGTTGCTGCGCGTTTCGATATCGTCGCCGATGGTCACGATATTACGCCACATATCCTTCAGATTTCCTGCAATGGTTATCTCACTGACCGGATACTGAATTTCGCCGTTTTCTACCCAGAAGCCGGATGCGCCGCGTGAGTAGTCGCCGGTGACGCCGCTTACACCCTGCCCCATCAGTTCCGTGACGACAAGACCGGTCCCCATCTCTTTAAGCAACTTTGCAAAACTCAGGCCGCGACCGTTAATACGCCAGTTATGAATGCCGCCCGCGTGGCCGGTGCTCTTCAATCCCAGCTTGCGCGCCGAGTAGTTGGTCAACAGCCACTGGGTTAGTATGCCGTCTTTAATGATATCGCGGCGTTCCGTACGCACGCCTTCGCTATCAAACGGCGTAGAGGCCAGCCCCTTCAGCAAATGCGGATGCTCTTCAATGGTCAGCCAGTCCGGCAGGATCTGGGTTCCCAGCGCATCAAGCAGGAAGGTGGATTTACGGTAAACCGAACCGCCGGCAATCGCCCCGACCAGATGACCAAACAAACCGGTAGCCACTTCATTGGCGAAAATCACCGGCGCTTTCATCGTCGATAGCTTACGCGGGGCCAGGCGCGACAGGGTGCGGCGGGCGCACTCCTCGCCAACCCACTCCGGCGATTGCAGATCGCCAATCGCCCGGCCAATGGTGTAAGCGTAATCGCGCTCCATATCGCCATTCTCTTCAGCAATCACGCAGCTGGAGAGCGAATGGCGAGTCGAGCAGTAGCTCTGCAGCATGCCGTGGCTGTTACCAAACACTTTGATGCCGTAATGGCTGTTAAAGCTACCGCCTTCGGTATTGCTGATGCGTTTATCAGCTTTCAGCGCCGCCTGTTCCGCGCGGGAGGCCAGCTCAATGGCTTCATCCGGGGAAACATCCGCCGGATGGAACAGGTCCAGATCCGGGGCATCAAAAGCCAGCAGTTCTTTATCCGCCACGCCCGCGCACGGGTCCGGCGAGGTGTAGCGGGCAATATCCAGCGCCGCCTGCACCGTGCGGGCAATGGCCTGCGGGCTAAGGTCGGTCGAAGAGGCGCTGCCTTTACGATTCTGATGGTAAACGGTGATGCCTAGCGCACCATCGCTATTGAATTCTACATTCTCCACTTCGCCGTAGCGGGTGCTAACGCCGATACCGGTGGTTTTGCTGACGGAGACTTCCGCGCCGTCGGATTTGCCTGCCGCCAGTTCCAGCGCCGTGGTCACGGCCTCTTCCAGCGTCTTACGCTGTTGTGCAACTTGAGAGATGACTTTCATCGCTAATGCCATAATGTAAGAAGGAGTTAACTGAAGTCTAACAGAGAACCGTTTTTCAGTGCGCGCCTTAACTGGTAACATTAGTCTCTTTTTTAAGGAGCCTGAGATGACAAAGCAGCCCGAAGACTGGCTCGACGACGTCCCTGGTGATGACGTCGAAGATGAAGACGATGAAATTATCTGGGTCAGTAAAAGTGAAATTAAGCGCGACGCCGAAGAACTGAAGCGTCTTGGCGCGGAAATGGTCGAGCTGGGTAAAAACGCGCTCGATAAAATCCCGCTGGATACCGACCTGCGCGACGCGATTGAGCTCGCCCAGCGTATCAAGAAAGAAGGCCGCCGCCGCCAGCTGCAGCTGATTGGTAAAATGCTGCGCAGCCGTGACGTCGAGCCGATCCGTCAGGCGCTGGACAAGCTGAAGAACCGCCACAACCAGCAGGTTGCGCTGTTCCATAAGCTTGAACAGATCCGCGATCGTCTGATTGATAATGGTGATGACGCCGTTGCGGAAGTGCTGAACCTGTGGCCTGAGGCCGACCGTCAGCAGCTGCGTTCGCTTATCCGCAACGCGCAAAAAGAGAAAGAAGGTAATAAACCGCCGAAATCCGCGCGGCTTATCTTCCAGTATCTGCGTGAACTGGCCGAAAACGAAGGCTAACTTTGCATAACTCCCCCGGATTACGGCGCTTGCCCGATCCGGGCGACCCGCCCTCCCGTACAAGCGACATCATCGATCTCTCCCTTCTTCTTTCCTCTGTATCCTGATTGGTTTTAATTTTTCATTTTAATTTCAAATAAGCGTTTAATTTTAACCTTTATTTCACAATAAAACCTGACACGGCAAGACAGCCAACCGCTCCCTTTTCACCACCCTTGAAAAATTAAAATTATAATCACATGATTTTAATGAATTAAATCATATCACCTCGCCTTTAACAGGCTGCCTTTAACAGCAGTTTGCTTATCTTTGATCCATCTCTCAAAACGGTTTTTGTATTTCATACATCATTATAATGAAAAATTAATTTCATTAGCGAGCGAATAAACGCAACGGTACCCGAGAAGTTTCTGGTCAGTCAGTTCTGTTAATTAAAACCAGGCATCTGCAGTGGCGGAAGGTTTGGCGTCATTACAGGAAAGGCACATGTTTTACTTAAGAGAATTCAATCCCTTACGGAGAAAACTTATGTCACTCATCACCAGTAATGACGACCTCGATGCCCTGGTCGCGCGGGTACGAAAGGCGCAACAGGCCTATGCCAGCTTTTCTCAGGAGAAGGTCGATAAAATCTTCCGCGCCGCCGCGCTGGCCGCCGCCGATGCCCGCATTCCGCTGGCCAAAATGGCGGTTGCCGAGTCCGGCATGGGCATCGTGGAAGATAAAGTCATCAAAAACCACTTTGCCTCCGAATATATCTACAACGCCTATAAAGATGAGAAAACCTGCGGGGTGCTGTCTGAAGATGACGCCTTTGGCACCATGACCATTGCCGAACCCATCGGCCTGATCTGCGGGATTGTCCCCACCACCAATCCGACCTCCACCGCCATTTTTAAGTCGCTGATTAGCCTCAAAACCCGCAACGGCATCGTTTTCTCCCCGCACCCGCGGGCGAAAAATGCCACCAACCGTGCGGCGGAGATCGTGCTGCGCGCGGCGGTAGAGGCCGGCGCGCCGCCGGATATCATTGGCTGGATTGACGAGCCGACCGTGGATTTGTCCAGCCGCCTGATGCACCACCCGGACATCAACCTGATCCTCGCCACCGGCGGGCCGGGCATGGTCAAAGCGGCCTACAGCTCCGGTAAACCGGCGATTGGCGTCGGCGCGGGCAACACCCCGGTGGTGATCGATGAAACCGCCGACGTGAAGCGCGCTGTGGCTTCGATTCTGATGTCAAAAACCTTCGATAACGGCGTCATCTGCGCCTCCGAGCAGTCGGTGGTGGTCGTGGATGCGGCCTACGACGCAGTACGCGAACGTTTCGCCAGCCACGGCGGCTACCTGCTGCAGGGGCAGGAGCTGAAGGCCGTGCAGGGGATTCTGCTGAAAAATGGTGCGCTCAACGCGGCTATTGTCGGGCAGTCAGCGGTCAATATTG
The DNA here is from genome assembly GCF_040065315.1 of Klebsiella sp. CN_Kp100. Taxonomy (NCBI): domain Bacteria; kingdom Pseudomonadati; phylum Pseudomonadota; class Gammaproteobacteria; order Enterobacterales; family Enterobacteriaceae; genus Klebsiella; species Klebsiella sp. CN_Kp100. Next base: position 68,739 of record NZ_JBEAIJ010000004.1, on the reverse strand, counting down.
CCGGAATGGCCGGGATCGCGGTGCCTGCGGACACCAAAATCCTGATTGGCGAAGTCCGGGACATCGACGACAGCGAGCCTTTTGCCCACGAAAAGCTGTCGCCCACGCTCGCCATGTACCGGGCGAAGGATTTCGCCGATGCCGTGGAGAAAGCGGTGAAGCTGGTGGATATGGGCGGCATCGGCCACACCTCCTGCCTGTATACCGACCAGGATAACCAGGCGGATCGCGTCAGGCTGTTTGGCGAGAAGATGAAAACCGCGCGCATCCTGATCAACACCCCGACCTCCCACGGCGGGATCGGCGACCTCTACAACTTCAGCCTCGCCCCTTCCCTGACCCTCGGCTGCGGCTCCTGGGGCGGCAACTCGATCTCGGAAAACGTCGGGCCGAAGCACCTGATCAACAAGAAAACCGTGGCTAAGCGAGCTGAAAACATGTTGTGGCACAAACTTCCGAAATCTGTCTACTTCCGTCGGGGCTCACTGCCAGTCGCGTTGGACGAAGTGATCACCGATGGTCACAAACGCGCGCTGATCGTCACCGACCGCTTCCTGTTTAACAACGGCTACGCGGATCAGATCACTTCCGTACTGAAAGCGGCTGGCCTTGAAACAGAAGTTTTCTTTGAAGTGGAAGCGGACCCGACTCTGACCATCGTCCGTAAAGGCGCTGAGCTGGCGAACGCTTTCAAACCGGACGTGATTATCGCCCTGGGCGGCGGCTCCCCGATGGACGCGGCGAAAATCATGTGGGTCATGTACGAACATCCGGAAACCCACTTCGAAGAGCTGGCGCTGCGCTTTATGGATATCCGTAAACGTATCTACAAGTTCCCGAAAATGGGGGTTAAAGCCAAAATGGTGGCGATCACCACCACGTCTGGTACCGGCTCGGAAGTGACGCCGTTCGCCGTTGTTACCGATGACGCCACCGGGCAGAAGTACCCGCTGGCTGACTATGCCCTGACCCCGGATATGGCGATTGTTGATGCCAACCTGGTCATGGAAATGCCGAAGTCCCTGTGCGCGTTCGGTGGTCTGGATGCGGTGACCCATGCGCTGGAAGCTTACGTTTCCGTACTGGCCTCCGAGTTCTCTGACGGCCAGGCGCTGCAGGCGCTGAAGCTGCTGAAAGATAACCTGCCGGCGTCTTACCATGAAGGTTCCAGGAACCCGGCAGCGCGTGAGCGCGTGCACAGCGCGGCGACTATCGCCGGTATTGCCTTTGCCAACGCCTTCCTCGGGGTATGCCACTCGATGGCGCACAAGCTGGGTTCACAGTTCCACATCCCTCACGGCCTGGCGAACGCGCTGATGATTTGCAACGTCATTCGCTATAACGCCAACGACAACCCGACCAAACAGACGGCATTCAGCCAGTATGACCGCCCGCAGGCCCGTCGTCGCTATGCGGAAATCGCCGACCACCTGGGTCTGACTGCACCGGGTGACCGCACCGCAGCGAAAATCGAAAAACTCCTTGGCTGGCTGGAAGCACTCAAAGCTGAACTGGGCATACCAAAATCCATCCGCGAGGCGGGGGTGCAGGAGGCCGATTTCCTCGCCCACGTCGATAAGCTGGCGGAAGATGCGTTCGATGACCAGTGCACCGGCGCCAACCCGCGCTATCCGCTGATTTCTGAATTGAAACAGCTGCTGACAGACAGCTTCTACGGCAATCAATACGCTGAAAAATCACCGACCGCAGCCGGAAAATCGCAAAAAGCGGAGGCCGTTGTCCGGAAATAAGCGCTTATTCAATATTCAAGAAAGTGGCTGACCCGGCGGTAAGTGATTTACCGCCGCTCAGAGGCTGATTATGAGAGAAAGTCGACAGATATTATCATGGAGAAAAATATGACTACTGTACCAAGACTGAAATATTTCGTTGATGGTCAATGGCGCGTTTCGCAGACCGAACGCTATATGGACGTCTATAACCCAAGTACCGGGGAAGTCATGGCTCAGGCCCCCTGCTGCACCGAGCAAGAAGTGCTGGATGCCGTTGCCGCGGCGCGCAAAGCCTTTCCGGCGTGGTCAGATACTCCGGCGATTAAACGCTCGCAAATTATGTTTCGCGTTCGTGAATTATTAATCCAGCATCAGGATCGCTTAACCGAGCTGGTGGCGAAAGAAAACGGTAAAGCCTGGGGAGATGCTCAGGGCGATGTATTAAAAGCGAAAGAGGGCACCGAGCTTGCCTGCTCTATCCCGACTCTGCTGGCGGGTGAAAATCTGATGGACGCGTCAGCCGGGATCGACACCAACCTTTACCGTGAGCCGATTGGCGTGTTCGCCGGCATTGTGCCGTTTAACTTCCCGGCGATGATTCCGATGGGATGGATGGCGCCGCTATGCGTCGCATCCGGTAACACTATGGTGATTAAAGCGGCCAGTATGACGCCGATGACCTGTATGGAAATCACCAAACTCTATCAGGAAGCGGGCGTACCGGATGGCGTGATTAACATCGTGACCTGTTCACGTAACGAAGCCGATATTCTGCTGACTCATCCGGACGTTAACGGCGTCTCATTCGTCGGCTCGACGTCCGTCGGCCTGCACGTATACTCCAAAGCCGCCGCCCACGGCAAACGCGTCCAGGCGCTGTGCGAAGCAAAAAACCATGCCCTGGTGCTGGCCGATGCGCCAGTTAACCGTACCGCCGCCGGCATTATCAACGCCGCGTTCGGCTGCGCGGGCGAACGCTGTATGGCGCTGCCGGTCGTCGTGGTGCAGGAAGAGATTGCCGACAAGCTGATTGCCGCCGTCGTCGAAAAAGCCAAACAGCTGAAAATCGGCCCCGGCTATCTGCGCGATACCGACATGGGTCCGGTGATTTCTAAAGACCATAAACAATCCGTCATCAACTGGATTAATAAAGGCATCGAAGAGGGTGCGAAGCTGGTGCTCGATGGTCGCGATATTAAGGTGCCGGGCCAGGAAAAAGGCTTCTATGTCGGGCCGACTATACTCGATGGCGTGACCGAGGAGATGAGCGTCGGGACGCAGGAAATTTTCGGGCCGGTCCTGTGCTTTAAGCGGGTAAAAACCTTCGAAGAAGGTCTGAAATTAATGAACAATAACCCGTTTGCCAACGGCTCGGTTATTTTCACCCAAAGCGGCTACTACGCCCGCGAGTTCCAGAAACGCACCCACGGCGGTATGGTCGGTATTAACGTCGGCATCCCGGTGCCGGTCGGCGTATTCCCCTTCTCAGGTCATAAACAGTCGTTCTTCGGCGACCTGCACTGCCTGGGCAAAGATGGCGTTCGTTTCTATACAGAGTCCAAATGCGTGACTTCGCGCTGGTTTGATGAAGAAGAAGCAAAACGCGAAAAAGTCGACTCCTGGGACGGTACGATTTAATAGCCATTTAAACCCAACATATAACGAGTTGCGGGACAGGTAGCAACCCAGCGAATCCTCAGTCATTTACTGGCGTAAATGGCTGAGGTCAACAAATGCGGGCAACGTACAAGCAGCTTGAAATATGACGGTCAGCTCCCTCCAGATATTGCTTCGGCAGTATCTGGAGCATTAATTCGATTTTTTTATTCTGCACGTGTCGCTGAATCGTTAATAACGACTGCACACTAAAAAAATCCTTAATATTAAATGGAGTTTCCTATGACCCAGGCCTTCTCAATTCCTCGCAGTATTATTTATGGCGAAAATGCTTTAGAGCATCTTTCCACCCTGAGCGGAAAAAAAGCCGCATTAGTCACCGGCGGCAGTTCAATGAAGCGTTTTGGCTTTCTGGATAAAGCCGTCAGCGAACTCAATAAAGCGGGTATAGAGTGCATTATTATCGATAATGTTGAACCCAATCCGTCCATTAAAACCGTCTGGCGCGGAGCCAAAGCGATGCTGGCCTTTGAACCTGACTGGATAGTGGCCATTGGCGGCGGTTCCGCGCTGGATGCCGCTAAAGTTATGTGGTGTTTCTATGAACATCCGCAGCTGAAGTTTGAGGATATTATTCCCGTCGGTGCCATGCCGCCGCTGCGCAGCAAAGCACGGTTTGTGGCGATCCCCTCCACCAGCGGCAGCGCGTCCGAAATCACCGCCTTCTCGGTGATCACCGATACGGCAAATCATATCAAATACCCGATTGTTGCCGCCGATCTGGTGCCGGATATCGCCATTCTCGACCCCACTATTCCGGCAAAAATGCCGCCTCACGTGACGGTTCACACCGGCATGGACGTTTTGACCCATGCGATTGAAGCCTACGTCTCCACTGCAGCCAACTCGTTTACCGACCCTTATGCGGTAGAGGCCATTCGGCTGGTATTTAAGCATCTGGAAACCGCCTGGCGCTCACCCGATGATTTAAATGCCCGCATGCATATGCATAATGCTTCCGCGCTGGCGGGAATCGCCTTCACCAATGCGTCACTAGGATTAGTCCATTCGATGGCGCATAAAATTGGCGGCGAATTTGGCATTACTCACGGTCTGGCGAATGCGATTATGTTGCCGTATATCATTCAATATAATGCGAAGTTCACCAAAAAATATCGTCAGCTGGAAGCCGCATTAGGTATGGATAATTTAATTGCCGCGATCAATGCGCTGAATCAACGGCTGGGCGTCCCGAAAACGCTGAGCCAGTGTGACGAAGTGGAAATCAATGAAGTGACCTTTGTTAATGTGCTCGACCGAATGAGTCGCCATGCCGTCGACGATCCCTGTACGTTAACCAATCCTAACTATCCGTCAGTTCAGGACGTTAAAGGGTTGTACACCCTGGCATTCTACGGCGCTTGATAGCCTCAGCGCTGCGATGTTGTGAACGGTAAAGCCACGTTGCCTAAGGCTGCAGGGAATAGCGACTCCCTGCAGCCATCCCTTTTATCCCGCCTCGGTATTTCTGCAATGAACCCAAGCTGAATCGTTAAAGCAAAAGACGATAGTAATCACATAATTTCAGCAACGAAATTCAATATCACTGACGAAAAGAGATTTATATCTCATTTAAAAATATAAAAACGCCTGTTTTCTCACCAGGTGAGACACTTCACATTTTCATAATCCACTTGCAACTAAATTCCCTGCATCAGTGACACAATCGATTCAGCAAAAGGGATGAAAAATGAAAAAGACATTAGCTTTGACGGCCATTGCCGCGCTTATTTCTACGCCGGTAATGGCAAAAACGTGGGTGCTGACAAGCGCTGAAAGCGGCATAGATAAAGGAAACTGGCAAATAACCAGCGATCAGCTGAAGATAAAAGAGCATAACTTCAGCATTGAGCAAAAAGTCCTTCACGGCGGTAAACAAGAAGGCAGTAAAATCCTTGTGATCCATAGTAAAGACGGCCTGACCATCGCGCTTAGCCCAACCCGCGGCATGAACCTGCTAAAAATCGAAGGCTTTGGATCGCGAATGGGCTGGGATTCGCCGGTCAAAGAAGTGGTTAATCCCGCTTTTATTAACCTCGAAAGCCGTAACGGACTGGGATGGCTGGAGGGTTTCAATGAAATGATGGTACGCTGCGGCTACGAATGGACAGGCCACCCGGTGACCGCCGATGGGCAGATTTACACCCTGCACGGCAAAGTCGGCAACACGCCGGCTTCCCAGGTAGAAGTTGAAGTGGCGGATACCGCGCCATATGAAATTCGCGTTCGTGGACTGGTGAAGGAGAGCACCTTCAAGAAAGCAGATTTGCAGACCATGACCGAACTGCGCTACGTGCCAGGCAGCAATAGCTTTAGCCTGCACGATGTCCTGACCAACCAAGCCGACTATCCGCATGACTATCAAATTATCTATCACAGCAACTTTGGCAAGCCGATCCTCGAAGAAGGCGCCCGCTTCCTGGCCCCGATCGCCAGCATCAGTCCATTCAACGACTACGCCAAAGCGGGCTTAAAAAGCTGGCAAACCTACGCCGGACCAACGAAAGATTTCGATGAAATGGTGTTTAATATGCAGCCTCTGGCGGATGAAAATCATCAAACGCTGGCCGCAGTGGTCAACAAAGCCGGCGATAAAGGGGCATCTATTCAGTTTGATACCCGCCAGCTACCGGTGCTGACCCTGTGGAAAAATACCGATACCGAGAAACAGGGTTACGTCACCGGTATTGAGCCAGGCACCAGCTACGCCTATCCGGTCACTATCGAGCGGGAGCAAAAACGCGTTAAGCAGCTTCAGCCCGGGGAAAGCGCCCAGTTTGATCTGACCTATACGCTGCTGCACAGCAGCGAGCAGGTTGCCGAGGTGGAGAAGAAAATCGCGGCTATTCAGGGCGATAGCAAAGTGGCGGAAAACGAAACGCCTATCGCGAAAGAGTAATTTAACGCGTTAAGCATGTTCCGGGCGACAAAACACGCAGACGGCGGTGAACTTGTCGTCCGGCTAAGCGCAGCGCGAACCGGAAGAAAAGCGGAGGCCGTATTACGCACGGCTTCCCGGAGGCGGCGCTTGACGCGCCTTGTCCGGACGACAAAAACTCAAAACACGCGGACCTTTAGCCCAGCTCAGGCATCAGCCGCAACCGGGGATTTTCCCGGAGGCGGCGCCTGGCGCACCTTGTCCGGGCGACAATACCTCGATCGCACCAGCCTGAGCCATGACCACCAAACGCAAATCCCGCGCAAAGCGCTGATACCGCGCCTCATCAATCGGCTGCGGGTAGCTCAACACGATCAATTCATGATCGGCAATACCCTGATGATAGGTCGGATGGCGATGCGCCCAGGGATTCGCGCAAAACCCCATGGTTTCATAAAAACGCAGACGCTTATGGGCAATCTCGCTGGTCAGCGGATCGATTTCGAGAATGGTCAGCGGCGCACGCTGAAGTATTTCAGCTAACAGCCGCTTGCCGTAGCCACGCGATCGTAACGTATCGTCGATGGCCAGATGTTCAATGTAACTATAGTCAGCAAACCGCCAGCAGCCGCTCAGGCCGATAAACAGACCATCATCGAACCAGGCTTCCAGTACATAATGGGGATTATCAAGCGCCTGCTGTTTAGCCTCGGCTTCACGCTGTTCGTGCCACGGGAAGGCCCTGCCGTACAGGGCGTCCAGCGCGGGAAAATAAGCGGAATCGGTAGAGGTCACTCTTTGTGAAATCAACATGAACCATCCGTAACTATCCGCCCTCACGCGGAGGGCGGATCAACGCGGAGAATGGCCTATTCGGCCGCCTCGGCTTTTTTCGCCAGCTTATCGAGCAGCTTCTGATGAATGCCGCCAAAACCACCGTTGCTCATGACCAGAATGTGGTCGCCAGGATGCGCGGTCTTCACAATCATATCCACCAGCGTATCGACATCGGCGCTCCAGTGCGCGGGCTGTACGCAGGCGTCAGCTACTTCAGCTACCTGCCACGGAATATGCTGCGGCTGCAGCAGAAAGACCTCGTCGGCACGACCGAGAGACGGCGCCAGGTCATCTTTGCAAATGCCCATTTTCATGGTGTTGGAACGGGGTTCAAGCACGGCAAGAATTCGCGCGGTACCGCCAACTTTGCCGCGTAGCGCCTGCAGAGTCGCCAGAATCGCCGTCGGGTGGTGGGCAAAATCGTCGTATACGGTGACGCCGTTGGCTTCGCCGCGTAGTTCCAGACGGCGGCGGGCGTTGATAAAGCTACCCAGCGCATTGGCCGCATCGGCAGGCAGCACGCCGACATGACGGGCGGCGGCAATGGCCATCAGGCCGTTATGCATATTATGTTCGCCGACCAGCGCCCACTTCACCTCGCCCACTTTCTCGCCGTCCAGCCACACTTCCCATGAGGAAGCATCGGTGGTCAGCTTTTTCGCTTGCCAGTGGCCCTGTTCGCCGACCAGTTCCTGCTCGCTCCAGCAGCCCATCGCCATCGTCTGTTTCAGGTTGATGTCGTTCTCAGGCAGAATGATTTTGCCCTTGCCCGGCACAATGCGCACCAGATGATGGAACTGTTTCTGGATGGCCTTCAGGTCGTCAAAAATGTCCGCATGGTCGAACTCAAGGTTATTGAGAATCAACGTACGCGGGCAGTAGTGAACGAACTTAGAGCGCTTATCGAAGAAAGCGCAGTCGTATTCATCGGCTTCAATCACGAAGAACGGGCTGTCGCCAAGGCGCGCGGACACCTCAAAGTTGCCCGGTACGCCGCCGATGACAAAGCCCGGCTTGTAGCCGCAGGCTTCAAGGATCCAGGTCGCCATTCCGGCAGTGGTGGTTTTACCATGCGTCCCGGCAACCGCCAGCACCCAGCGATCGCGCAGGACAAAGTCGTGCAGCCACTGCGGCCCGGACATATACGGGATGTTATTTTCCAGCACCGCTTCCACGCACGGGTTGCCGCGCGTCATCGCGTTACCGATGATCACCAGATCCGGCTGAGGATCCAGCTGGCTGGCATCATATCCTTGAATTAACTCAATTCCCTGGGTTTCCAGCAGGGTACTCATTGGCGGATAGACGTTTGCATCCGACCCCGTTACCTCATGACCGAGGGAACGCGCCAGCATCGCCAGCCCCCCCATAAACGTGCCACAGATTCCTAAAATATGAATGCGCATTCGTCATTTCCTTCTCTTATCTGAAGCACAGTTTACCGGGATGTTGGGGCTGAAAGAAATGCATTTCAGGGGAATCCGTATTTTGCTGGCGCGATTCACCTGTGCGAACTTTTTTTATTCTTTGTTAAGATTGTTTTGTTCGTTTTACTTCACATAAACATGCAGGGAACGGGTTATGAAAACGTTAGGTGAATTTATTGTCGAAAAGCAGCACGAGTTCTCTCACGCAACGGGCGAGCTGACTGCTTTGTTGTCGGCGATAAAGTTAGGCGCCAAGATCATCCACCGCGATATCAACAAGGCCGGTCTGGTCGATATCCTGGGTGCCAGCGGTGCTGAAAACGTTCAGGGCGAGGTGCAGCAAAAACTCGACCTGTTTGCCAATGAAAAGCTGAAAGCCGCACTGCGAGCACGCGATATTGTTGCCGGGATCGCCTCTGAAGAAGAAGATGAAATCGTCGTCTTTGAAGGCTGTGAACACGCCAAATACGTGGTGCTGATGGACCCTCTGGATGGCTCCTCTAACATCGACGTTAACGTCTCCGTCGGGACGATTTTCTCTATCTATCGCCGCGTCACGCCGGTGGGTACTCCCGTCACCGAAGAAGACTTCCTGCAGCCGGGTAACCGCCAGGTCGCCGCCGGCTATGTGGTTTACGGTTCCTCGACGATGCTGGTTTATACCACCGGCTGCGGCGTCCACGCCTTTACCTACGACCCGTCCCTTGGCGTGTTCTGCCTGTGCCAGGAACGCATGCGCTTCCCGGAAAAGGGGAATACCTACTCGATTAACGAAGGTAACTACATCAAGTTCCCGATGGGCGTGAAGAAGTACATCAAGTACTGCCAGGAAGAAGATAAAGAGACCCAGCGCCCGTATACCTCGCGCTATATCGGCTCGCTGGTAGCGGATTTCCACCGCAACCTGCTCAAAGGCGGCATTTACCTCTACCCGAGCACCGCCAGCCACCCGGACGGTAAACTGCGTCTGCTGTACGAGTGCAACCCGATGGCGTTCCTCGCTGAACAGGCGGGCGGCAAGGCCAGCGACGGTAAAGAGCGCATTCTGGATATTATCCCGGAAAGCCTGCACCAGCGCCGCTCTTTCTTCGTCGGCAATAACCATATGGTCGAAGACGTCGAGAACTTTATTAAAGAGTTCCCGGACGCGTAATATTCAGACGCCGGATAATTCCGGCGTCTATTTGCTTTAGTTCACGAAGGTGAGTTTGACGCGTTTCGACAGGTGGAAATAAGGTATCCAGATGATTATCTGCAGCGCGCATGAGGCCAAAATTTTTATATCTTCAACCTCCAGCCCTAAACCATAAAAATGCGCAGCAATCCAGCAGTCGATGGCGTAGAGAATCGTGGTGAACAGAACCCAGACGGTATAATAATTTGGCAACTGACGTTTCTTCCTGAAAAACAACATCGTCGTATAAACTACCAATAACCAAAGAAATAGTGCCCCAGCCGCTTCAAACAGCGCAAACGCTCTAAACTCCTCTTCAACATCCAGAAAAACCGTCACCGTATTACATATCCCGACGATCTGTAAAAGCGAGCTGAGCGTCAGGGTTAAAGCCGGCAGATAAAGCCAGCCGCCGATACCGGTATATTTTTTATCCTTACAGATTTTACAATAACGCGCCGGAGGCAATACCTTTTGCCCACAGCTGGCGCACTTGCCTGATAATCCTTCACCTTCAACCATATCCATTAATAGCGTTCCTTTGCTCAAAATATCCCTTTTCAGGGTGCCTGTTGTATCAGGCACCTATCATGGATGAACGTGGCGAGTACGTACATAAGTTGAGCGAAAAACCAGAATACTACTCAGCAGTCGCACGCACATTTACCCTTGTCACCGGCGAACTCTGCCGATTCTCCCACAGCACCGTCAGGCCGCGCTGCAGCGCGATAAAGATGAACAGCAGAATACCGATGGCGATCTTGGTCCACCATGAACTAAGCGTACCGTCAAAGTTGATATAGGTTTGAATCAGCCCCTGAATGGCCACGCCAAACAGGGTGCCGAGAACCGTGCCCACGCCACCGCTTAACAGCGTGCCGCCGATCACCACCGAAGCAATGGCGTCCAGCTCGACGCCAACCCCTGCCAGCGCATAACCCGCCTGGGTATAAATAGAGAAGACGATCCCCGCCAGCGTCGCCAGACCGGTAGAGAGCATATAGATGCGAATCGTCGTACTCCGCGTGGAGATCCCCATCAGATTGGCCGACGTCGCGTTGCCGCCAATGGCGTAAACCTGATTGCCAAAGCGGGTACGGTGGGCCATAAAAATGCCACCGATCACCACCAGCAGCATCAACAGCCCCATGGCGCTCAGACGACCGCCGCCGGGGATGGTCCATGCCAGTCCGGAAAGCGCTTCATACACCGGATGATTGATGGGAATCGACTCCTCCGAAACCAGATAGCTGACGCCGCGCAGAAAAAACATCCCGGCAAGCGTGATGATAAACGCCGGGATCTTCAACGCATCGATGAGCAGCCCCATAAAGGCGCCAAAAGCGCAGCCCATCACCAGCACTAGCGGAAATGCCACCAGCGGCGAGATCCCCCAGAAACCGATCGCTTTGGCGAGGAATACCCCGGTGAAGGCGATCACCGACCCCACCGACAGATCGATCCCGCCGGAGAGGATCACGAACGTCATGCCGACGGCGATGATCCCGAGAAAAGCATTGTCGGTCAGGATATTGCAGATCACCCGCGTCGAGGCAAAGCCGGGAAACTGCGTCAGGCAGTAAAGGTATCCCAGTACGAAGACCGCGAGGGTAATCATTAACGGTAAATTACGTTTTATCATGGCCGCGCATCCCCTTCAGTATGCTGATAAAGCGCGGCGACTGGACGATCAGTACGCACAGCACCACCACCGCTTTGACTACCTGATTAAGCTCCGGCGGGAAACCGGACAGCAGGATCCCAGTATTCATGCCCTGGATAATCAGCGCCCCGACAACCGAGAGCAGCAGATTAAAGCGCCCGCCCATCAGCGAGCCGCCGCCGATAACGACCGCCAGAATGGCATCCAGCTCCAGCCATAGCCCGGCGTTATTGGCATCCGCGCCGCGAATATCCGCCGCGACGATAATGCCGGCGATGGCCGCGCATACTCCGCTCAGCACGTAGGCCAGCATCACGACGATGCGGGTATTTACCCCGGCGTTTTTCGCCGCACGAATGTTAATCCCCACCGCTTCGATAAACATCCCCAGCGCGGTTTTGCGGGTAAACAGCCAGAACAGCACCAGCGTAACGATGGCGATTATCACCGGCGTCGGGAACAGCAGCAGCGATCCGCTGCCCAACCAGGCCAGCGGCGGGGAGTCAAAAGTGACGATCTGCCCGGAGGTGATCAGCTGCGCCACGCCGCGTCCGGCGACCATCAGGATCAGCGTGGCGACAAACGGCTGGATCTTCAGCACCGCCACAAGGATACCGTTCCACAGGCCCGCCAGCGCGCCGGCTCCCAGCGAAGCCAGCAGCACAACCGGCAGGCTGTGTCCCGCCACGGTCATCGACGCCGCCGTTGCGCCGGCAATCGCCATCACCGCCCCGACGGAGAGGTCAATCCCGCCGGTGGCGATAACCAGCGTCATGCCGATCGCCAGCAGCGCCACTGGCGCGGCCCGGTTCAAAATATCAATCGGGCTGCCGAACAGTCGCCCCTCCTGGAGCACGATCTGGTAGAAATGCGGGGCGACCAGGCTGTCAACCACCAGCACCAGCAGCAGCGCAACGATCTGCGGCATCCCTTTGGGCCAGTTAACGCGCCGTTTCGGCTGGCCGGTTTTCGGAACAGATTGAGGCATCATCGGTTACTCCTTATGCCGCAATAGCGTTCATGATCGCCGGCACGGAGAGCTCGCTCAGAGCCAGCTCCGCCACCTGCTGGCGATCGCGCATGATAATCACCCGATCGGCGTAACCCACCAGCTCTTCCAGCTCTGAAGAAATAACCAGCAGCGCCAGACCATCGGCGCACAGGGTTTCGATCAGGCGGATGATCTCGGCGTGGGCACCCACGTCAATACCGCGGGTGGGTTCATCGAGGATCAGGAACTGCGGTTTCGTCAGCAGCCAGCGGGAGAGCAGTACCTTTTGCTGATTACCGCCGGAGAGAAATTCGATCGGCTGTTCGGCGCTGGGGGTACGAATACCCAGCTGACGAATAAAACGTTCGGCAATCTCATTTTGTTCGCGCCGCCCAATCGGCCGCAGCCAGCCGCGCTGCGCCTGTAGCGCGAGAACAATATTTTCCCGCACCGAGGCGGCGGCGATAATGCCGTCGGTTTTGCGGTCCTCCGGGCAGAAGCCGATCCCGAGGCAGGATGCCTGATGCGGCGAGCGCAGGGTTTGCGGCTTGCCTTTGATCCACGCTTTGCCGCTGTCGGCGGGTTTAATGCCGAAGATAACCTCCGCCGTTTCCGTGCGCCCCGAACCTAACAGACCCGCCAGGCCGACGATTTCACCGGGACGGACCTGCAGACTAAACGGTGCAATGGTGCCTTTTTTGCCAAAATCTTCGAAGGCGGCCACCGGCTTATCGCTGAGCAGGGTGCGGCCCGCGCGCTGCAGGGCGTTATGCTCCAGCTCGCGGCCCAGCATCATCTTCACCAGCTCAATTTGCGGCAGCTCGCGGGTTTCCCGGCAGCCGACAAAACCGCCGTTGCGCAGCACGGTGATACGATCGCTGACGGCGTAAACCTGGTCGAGGAAATGGGTGACGAAAATCAGGCTGACCCCGCTATCGCGCAGCTGGCGCATCAAGGTGAAGAGCATCTCCACCTCCTGGGTATCCAGGCTGGCGGTCGGTTCATCAAGAATTAATACTTTTGCTGACAGGTCGATCGCCCGGCAGATGGCGACAATCTGCTGCATCGCCACTGAAAAGCGGTTCAGCGGCTCGCGTACATCAAGGGAAAAACCGTAGGATGCCATCAGCGCGGTGGCGCGCTTTTCCATCTCTTTACGCCGCAGCAGGCCAAAACGCCGGGGCTCACGGCCGATAAACAGATTGTCCGCCACCGACATGTTAGGCAGCAGGTTCACTTCCTGATAGACGGTACCAATCCCCAGCTGTTGAGCATGGGCGGTGTTTTTCGGCGAAATCGCCTGGCCTTCCAGCCAGATTGTCCCGCGGTCGGCGTGATAGACGCCGGTCAGCGCTTTAATCAGAGTAGATTTACCCGCGCCGTTTTCGCCTAGCAGAGCCATGATTTCGCCCCGGCGCAGGCTGAAATTAACGTTATCCAGCGCTTTCACGCCGGGGAAAAACTTGCTGAGCCCTTCCGTACGAAGGATTTCCTGATGCGATTCGCCGTTCATGCTCCCCCCTCACCTTTGCCCTCTCCCCGAGGGGAGGAGAGGGAAATCAGCCGTGCTATAGCGACCGGGGAAATCCCGGAGGCGGCGCTGCGCGCCTGTCCGGGCTACCCGCTCCGCAGACGGCGGTAAAACTGTGGCCCGGTCAGCGTAGCGCCACCGGGAACGTGGCCTGTTTTTAGCTACGACTCAGTAGCCCATATTTTTCTTCTTCTCTAACTCTTCTTTCGCCGTATCCGGCAGGTAGAGCGTCGATTGAGTGATAGTGACTTTTTCAGGCAGGGTGCCGTCTTTTTTGTATTTCTCCAGCGCATCGAACGCCGGGCCGGCCATATTCGGCGTCAGCTCGACGCTGGCGTTAGCTTCACCGGCCATCATCGCTTTATAGATATCCGGCACGCCGTCGATAGAGCCGGTGAGGATATCTTTGCCCGGCTTCAGCCCGGCTTCTTTAATCGCCTGAATAGCGCCAATCACCATGTCGTCGTTATGGGCGTAAACCATGCAGATGTTCTTGCCGTTGTTCTCCGCTTTGATAAAGCTTTCCATCACTTCTTTTCCCTTACTGCGGGTAAAGTCGCCGGACTGGGAACGGATAATTTTGATATTAGGGGCTTTAGAAATGGCTTCGGCGAAGCCTTTCTTACGGTCAATCGCCACGCTGGCGCCTACGGTCCCCTGCAGCTCAACAACGTTACACGGTTTGCCATCGACGGTTTTCACCAGCCACTCGCCGATCAGCTGGCCTTCCAGCACGTTGTTGGCGGTCACGGTAGTCATGTAGAGGTCTTTATCTTTAACATCAATGGAGCGGTCGAGCAGGAATACCGGGATTTTGGCCTCTTTCGCTTCTTTCAGTACCGGTTCCCAGCCGGTCGCCACCACCGGAGCGATGAAGATGGCATCGACGCCCTGAGCGATGAAAGAGCGGACGGCTTTAATCTGGTTTTCCTGTTTTTGCTGCGCATCGGCAATCTTCAGAGTGATACCGCGCTTCGCGGCTTCCTCCTTCGCGACGTTGGTTTCTGCCGCACGCCAGCCGGATTCAGAGCCGACCTGTGAAAAACCCACGGTCAGAGGGGCAGCCATGGCCATAGACGACATAGCTGCGGAAACTGCGGTGACAAGAAGTAAGCGCTTCCACATAAGAGGATCCTCGTAGGGTTATTGTTGGATAAAGCCTCACCAGCGGACAAACTATAGACAATCGGAGATGTAACTGAATGCGTTACATCACACTTCAAAAAAGTTAATTAGATGTTAATCGGTGCGTTACTCTTCAGCGGAGAGCCGGTGAGGCTTCGCGACCCGCGCGAGCTTCGCCGTTTATGACGAAATTTTGCGCGCTTTGAGATATCAAGCATATGCAATGAAAACGGTTACATAATTTTATTCAGTATGCGGCTATGTTTATGGATTTTCAGGCTGTATTACGCCGAAAAATTCGGACTCCACCCACCCGTTCTGGGGAAAAAGAAGCGAAGACATTCGATGTGAGTTGGCTATAATACCGGGCACTTGTTTGCCATACATTTTAAAGGAAACAGACATGAGCTTACTCAACGTACCTGCGGGCAAAGATCTGCCGGAAGACATCTACGTCGTGATCGAGATCCCGGCGAACGCAGATCCTATCAAATACGAAGTCGACAAAGAGAGCGGTGCACTGTTCGTTGACCGTTTCATGTCCACGGCGATGTTCTATCCGTGCAACTACGGCTACATCAACCACACCCTGTCCCTGGACGGCGACCCGGTTGACGTTCTGGTCCCGACGCCGTACCCGCTGCAGCCGGGTTCCGTTATCCGCTGCCGTCCGGTTGGCGTACTGAAAATGACCGACGAATCCGGTGAAGATGCGAAACTGGTTGCGGTACCGCACACCAAGCTGAGCAAAGAATACGATCACATCAAAGATGTGAACGACCTGCCGGAACTGCTGAAAGCGCAGATCACCCACTTCTTCGAGCACTATAAAGACCTCGAAGCAGGCAAATGGGTTAAAGTTGACGGCTGGGACAACGCTGAAGCGGCGAAAGCCGAAATCGTGGCTTCCTTCGAGCGCGCTAAGAAGTAATTCTGCCGCACTCAGGTTCGCAAAAACACCGCCTCCGGCGGTGTTTTTTTTGGGCATTGCTCTATTGCTGAGCGGCGGCTGATGCCTTAGCGGGCCGACAACATCCCCCCCATAAAAAACAACGCCACCCGAAGGTGGCGTTATCGTTATTAATACTGGTCTTTGTCCAACCAGTTGCCGCTTTCTATCAGCGTGAAGCCCTCAACGGGGCGCTGATAGACATACATCCAGGCGCTACCGTAGGGCGTCTGGATCAGGTGACGAGCATACTCGCCGCCTTTAGTACGCAGCGCATCCAATTCAGCCAGCGTCGATGCGTCAATACGATAGACCTCACCATGTACCGTGCCATCTCCGGGCACCGCGCCTGGATAGTGGCCCAGGCTGTACAGTTGATAATCATTGACACTATGATCGCCCAGCCACTGAGCGTTGGTCATCCAGTGGCTGTTGCCTTGTTTGCGTCGTAAACTGCCGTAAACAAATATTCGCATTGCTAAAACTCAAACTGATAGAGCAAATCGAGAGCCTGGTCTACGCCAGACACGGCTTCCATATATAGCTTAGGCATCAGGCGATAACGTAACGTCAACGTCGCCAGGGAGTCAAAGATCCCTACCCCATATTTTACCTGCAGACCCGGCAGCACGTAGCCGCTGACCACCACCTGGGAGGAGTCGCCCACCCCTTCGGTATCCAGCGCCAGATTACTTACGCCAAACGTCTCGCCGATTTTACCCACAACCTGACCACTTTGTGCAACCCCCATACCAATAAGCATGGAGGTCATTGCCGCACTATCGCTCTGTCCGCTGCCCAAACCCTGCCCGCGCAGCAGGTAAGAGAGCGCTTCCTGCTGCGACATGGCCGGATCGGAGAAAATTTCCGCTTTCGGCTGATCGGCCGAACCGGTCACGCGAACGCCGGCGATCACGTCGTCTTCCGTGGCATCCGGATTACGAATGGCTTCGATGTTCAGCAGCGGCTGATCCGGCGGTCCGGAGAACAGCAGTTCGCCTTTACGCACGATCAGATCCTGGCCGTAGGCATGGAAGCGGCCTTCCGGGATATTAATCTGCCCGTTGAGGCCTAGCCCCTGTTTATCCTGAGCCACTTTCAAATCGCCGGTCAGACGCGCTTTCAGACCAAAGGCGTCGAGGCGAACGTTGTTGCCTACATGAATCGTCAGGTTGCTGTTAATCGGAATACCGGCGCTCTGCTGCTTAATCGGCTGCAGATTTTTATCCAGCATGACTTCGTCAGAAGAGACCCCAACGGCGCTTTCCGGCACTTCATTGACGACGATTCTTGCCCAGGGCACGTCAACGCTACCATCCAGGTTAAACAGGCTTGGCGTGGCGGTAAAGACGACATCTGGCGAAACATCCAGGCGCACCATCGGCGGCACGGTTATCCGCACCCGGCTGCCCTTCGCGGCAATCTGCGCGCGCCAGTTGTCAATCTGCGTCCAGTCGGCGTTACCGCTGAGCGCAATATGGCCCTGGCTGGTATTCACCGTCCCTTGTAGGGTCGAGCGGGTACCGGTGAAATTCATCGCCAGCTGGCTCGGCTGCATATCGAACGGCATAAAGTTGCCGTCAATATCCACGCCATTCAGCTGCATCTGCCCGTACAGCTGCGGGCTCTGTAAGTTGCCGCCCAGCGTCAGACGCGCATTGAGCCGCCCTTCCGCCTTTTCACCGCGCGAGAATATAGGGTTGATCATCGCCAGCGAGAAGTTGCTGATATTCACGTTCCCGCCCAGATTACGTCGGCCCTGCGGATCGGTGACCTGCACCTGCCCATCCAGTTGACCATTGTTGGTCAGGCGAATCAGCCAGCCCAGCTGGGCGCGATTGTTGTGCAGATCGGCCGTAAGATTCAGGGTATCGAACGCCACCGGCAGCGGCGCGTCGTTGACCGTCTGGGTCACCTTCACGTTACGTCCGCTCAGGGTGACCTTGCCCTGCGGTAGCCCCTCTTTGGTGGTGTCCCAGCTCACGTCGGCATTGCCGCTAAACACGCCGCTGGCCTGCGTCTCTTCAGGCATAAACGGCTTCAGCATCGCCAGGTCGAAACGGTTGAGATTCACTACCGCGCGCCCGCTCGCGCCGGCGTCAATGGTCTGCGGTACGCACAGTTCGGCATTCGGGTTAGTCCAGCAGTGCGGTCCAATGCTGATTTTCTGCTCGAGGTTACGGTAATCCAGCGCGATGTTGCGCGTCAGCGCCACCGGCCCTACCGGCGTCTGGAAGCGGGTATTGCTCAGCGTGCCTTTCCAGCGCTCCTCTTTGCGGTCAAAACTGCCTGCCAGCGACAGCTGTCCGGAAACCGGATCGCCCTGCACCCGCAGCTGCAGGTCGTGCTGTTTCTCGTTGCCCTTCGCATTGAGCTGCACCAGGCTGATATTCACGCCCGGCTGGCTAATGCGGTCCACGCGTACGTCAAGATGACCGCCAATCTGGTCGGTGGATTTCACATCGCCCTTCACGTTCACCTGAGCCACCGATAGCTCCTGCCAGCGCAGCGCCCGGGCGGTGATATCCGCCAGCAGCTGCGGCGCATCGACGGTGCCGCGAACTTTTACTAATCCCTTCGCCGTCCCGCCCAGGCCCGGCAGGGCGTTATCGAGATGAGGCGCGTCAATGGTGGCGTCGAGGTTAAGATCTTTAACTCCCAGCTCGCCTTTCACGTCGGCGCTGTTGGGGCCCAGAGCCAGATGCAGGCCGGGGATTTTCCACTGCATATAGCTGTTGCCCTGCAGCGAACCGCTCACGTCGACTTTGTTTTGCTTCACGTTACCGGTGATTTTCAGCTCCGGTACCGACATCTGCCAGCTGCCGCCGTACAGGCTGCCCTGGGTCTTAATCAGTCCGTTGAGCTTCGACGGCCAGTCCGGTACCTCTTTAGCGGTGTTGATACCGTTAAGCGTCAGTTCGCCGCGCCAGCTGATCGCCTGCTGCCAGTCGAGCAGCGCTTTCAACTCGGTTTTTCCTTCGAGGGCGGCGACGGTGAGCTTGTCGAGATTCACCTGCTGCTCGTTGCCCTTCGCGTTCAGGCTAATTTTCGCTGGCGGCAGCGACTGCCCTTTCACCGCGGTGCTGAAGGCCAGCGTGTAGTCGGTCATCTTGCCGTTAAATTTCAGCAGTAGGTCGTCAGCCTGATACGCTTTCTCGCCGGTAAATGGCCAGTAAAGCTGCTTGCTTTTCACCTCCATATCCAGCGGCAGGCCAGCCTCCGCCAGCTGCGTTTCGGCGCGCAGCGTCATGGCGACAGGGCCGTTCAGATCCACGCCGAGCGTGAGCTTTTTACGCACTTCGCCGCCCACTTTGAGCTGCACTTTCTCGCCCTTGAGCGGGTCAACATTCAGCGTACCGTTGAGGGTGATATCGACCGGCCAGTTATCCTGCAGTTGTGCATTACCGGAAGCCGTCACTTTGCCCTGGTCAGAATCCACGTCCAGCGCGTCCAGCTTCATCTGCCCATCAATGCTGCTGACTTTGAGCAGCAGCGAGTAAATGGTCATATCGGTATCGCCGGTCAGACGCAGCTGCTCGCCGCGAAACTCCTGAATATTGAGATTCAACGGCAGATGGACATCGGTCATTTCCGGCAGCACCGGCTTCGAGAACAGGTCTTTCATCGTCTCGCCGAGCGGCTTTTCTTCCGGCTGCGGATTGTCAATTTTCGGCTCAACGACCTGCTCCTGGGCCACTTTCGCCACCTTCGGCAGCGCGATAAGCAGCCCCTGCAGCGAGGTTGGCGTCAGGGTCAGGTTTTTCTCTTGCCAGTTAAGCCCCGTGGAAAAATCGCGCAGCGAAACGGCCGTATCGTCAATTTTCACGTTGACGTTATGCAGCGCCACCCGACTCAGGGTGATGGGGTAAGGCGTGGAGAGATTCAGCGGCCCGCTATCTTCTTCTTCAATCGGCGCCGCTGGCGGCATTTTGCTGGTATCGATCGCCACATAGATATCGCGCAGAGAAATATCGTTGACGCACAGGCTACTGTCCCACAGGCAGCGTAGCTTAACGCCAAGGTGGAACTGCCCGGCGGTGACCGCCACGCCCGGCTGCTCAAAGCGCACGTTCTCCAGCGTCAGATCGCGCCAGCCGCCGGTGGCTTTGCCAATTTCCAGCCCAGGGACCCAGCGATCGGCGGCTTTGATAACCAGATGCAGGCCAGTCGTCGTCCCCACCAGGAATCCTACCGTCCCCAGCAGCAGCACCAGAAAAATCAGTACGCCGAGGCTTATCTTCTTCCATAAACTCATAATTCAGGCCCCAGGCCGATATAAAACTGTAAACCGTGTTCTTCTTTGTCACCGATCGGTCTGGCGATATCCAGCTTGATTGGACCGACCGGGGACTGCCAGCGTACGCCGAGGCCAGCGCCGGTTTTAAAGTTGCTTTCGCGGATATCGCTCACCGCTTCGCCGCTATCGACGAACACCGCGCCCCACCATTTGCCGCTCACGTTGTACTGATACTCCAGCGAGCCGGTGGCCAGCTTCGAAGCCCCCATCAGCTTGCCGTCATCATCTTTTGGCGAGATAGATTTGTATTTATAACCGCGAATGCTGCGGTCGCCACCGGCGAAGAAACGCAGATCCGGCGGGACTTTGCTGAAGTTATCGGCCTCAATCCAGCCAAGGTTGCCGCGTACCACGAAGCGGTGGCGGTCATAAAGGGTGCGGATCCAGACGTCCTGCGCCTGCATCACGATAAAGTTAATATCCGAGCCCCACATGGTGTTGGAGTAGTCCACCGAATAGCGCTGTGAATCGCCCCAGGTCGGCATCAGGCCGCCGCGAGAACGGGTCCGGTTCACCGACACGCCGGGATAGATCAGCATCGTGGTATTGGTGACGTTGGCCTGGGTAAAGTGGTCGAGACTCCAGCGCAGGTTCAGCGCGCGCTGCCAGCCGCTCGACATCTCCCAATAGCGCGACACGGCCAGGGTGGTAGAATCCGCCTGGGTATCATTGAGATCGGTACGCTTAAAGCCGCCCTGCATCAGGTAGTACTGTTCAAGCGGGCTTTTTAGCAGCGGTACCTTGTAGCTGAAATCAAGCTGCTGTTCAGGAGCGGACAGGCTGAGGCTGGAGGTCAGGCTGTGGCCGTAGGAGTTCATCCACGGCTTTCTCCAGGTCCCTTTGACGCGCGGCCCGACGTCGGTTGAGTAGCCGACCCCGGTCTCAACAGTATTCTCTTTGCGCGGAGAAACCACGCCCTGCAAAGGCAACACTTTCGTCTGGCGGGACTTCTCAAACTGCGGCGCCACGACGACGGAACTGAACCAGCCGGTCGCCGCCAGGCGGCGGTTGAGTTCGGCGAGATCCTGCGAGGTGTAATAGTCGCCCTGCTTAAACGGCACCAGATTTTGCAGATATTCGTCGCGAATTTGCGAGCCCTCAAAGGTCACCGGGCCAAAGCGGTAGCGCTCGCCGCTGTTGTAGTCGATATCCCAGAAGGCCTGATGACGGTCAAGAGAAACCCCAAGCTGGCTTTTATTAAACTCGCTATCGAAGTAGCCCTTACGCAGCGCGACCCGGGTCAGAGAGCTTTTAAAGCTGTCATAATCACCGTGATTGAGGATGGTACCGATGGCCGGTCGCGTGTTTAACAAATCCAGATAGTCGCGATCGGTTCGGGCTCCGCCGCGTAAAATGACTTCCGTACCACCAATGCGCACCGGTTCGCCAGGCGTGACTTTGGCGATCAGTACCTGGCGCCCCTTCGCCGGCGGCGGACGTAAATCAAAATCGATGGTGGGCTCATAGTAGCCGAGCGCTTTCAGACCTTCGCGGATAGCATCATCCACGCGCGCGCGAAAGCGCCGGTCCGGCGTAACTTCATCGCTCTGGATCGTAGAGAGTTGGGCGCGGACGTTTTTTTCCAGTTCCCCGGATAACCCCTCAACCTGCAAACGCACGTTCGCTGCGCTGGCGACCCCGCTGACCAGCAAAAGGCTGGTGATACATAACTGGCGGATTTGTAGCACGTTTTCTCCTGAATATCCTTGTTTCCCCCCGAAGGAAACGAAAGTGCCGCTCCACGGCTTAACAAAACCCTAACAACTAAGGGTTGAAAAATAGACGTTAACCCAAATAATTCTTATGTTTAAATCTAGACGTATTAAGCGTGGTTATTGTGTTAAAAGTCACGCTTGGTTACAACCTTAACCACATTTTCTGTTAGAGAGGCCCACCGTGAGTCTATTTGATAAAACGCATCTTGTCGCCCAAGCGGACGCGCTGCCGGGACGCAATACGCCGATGCCGGTGGCTACGCTCCACGCCGTCAATGGCCATTCGATGACCAACGTCCCCGCCGGAATGGAAGTCGCTCTGTTCGCCATGGGCTGTTTCTGGGGCGTCGAACGCCTGTTCTGGCAACTGCCCGGCGTTTATAGCACCGCCGCAGGTTACACCGGCGGCTACACGCCAAACCCCACCTATCGTGAAGTTTGCAGCGGCGAGACGGGCCATGCTGAGGCCGTGCGCGTGGTCTACGATCCGCAGGTTATCAGCTATGAGCAGCTGCTTCAGGTCTTCTGGGAAAATCACGACCCGGCGCAGGGCATGCAGCAGGGTAACGACCGCGGCACGCAGTATCGTTCCGCTATTTATCCGCTGACGCCGGAACAGAGCGAAGCCGCGAAAGCCAGCCTCGCGCGTTTCCAGGCGGCAATGAAGGAAGCCAACGACCCGCGCGCTATCACCACCGAGATCGCCACGGCAAAGCCGTTCTATTATGCGGAAGACGATCATCAGCAGTATCTGCATAAAAACCCCTACGGATACTGCGGTATCGGCGGGATTGGGGTTTGTTTACCGCCGCAGCCCTGATGCCGTTGACCCGTAATAGCAGGCTGCCGGATTGAATAATTTACGCTCTGGCGGCTTTACAGTACCTTACGCTATACTACGCCGTGTTATCGCCGGTCCAGAGCCTTCGGACCGGCTTTTTGTGAATTCCACTTAGCGTTATCCACTTCCCTTCCGAGGATCTGATCTCAACGGTCAGATAAGATATGTTAAACAGTATTTTAGTAATACTTTGTCTGATAGCCGTCAGTGCGTTCTTTTCGATATCGGAAATCTCGCTGGCCGCATCACGTAAAATCAAACTCAAGCTGCTGGCCGATGACGGCAACGTCAACGCTCAACGCGTGCTGAAGATGCAGGAAAACCCCGGTATGTTCTTTACCGTGGTGCAAATCGGCCTCAACGCGGTAGCGATTCTCGGCGGTATCGTCGGCGATGCTGCATTTTCGCCGGCGTTTCACGGCCTCTTTAGTCGCTATATGTCCCCCGAGCTCTCCGAGCAGCTGAGCTTTATTATCTCCTTTACCCTGGTCACCAGCCTGTTCATTCTGTTTGCTGACCTGACCCCGAAACGCATCGGTATGATTGCGCCTGAAGCCGTCGCTTTACGCATCATCAACCCGATGCGCTTCTGCCTGTTTCTCTTCCGCCCGCTGGTGTGGTTGTTCAACGGCATGGCCAACAACATCTTCCGCCTGTTCAAAATTCCGATGGTGCGTAAAGACGACATTACCTCCGATGATATTTACGCCGTAGTGGAAGCCGGCGCGCTGGCCGGGGTGCTGCGTAAGCAGGAGCATGAGCTGATTGAGAACGTGTTTGAGCTGGAGTCGCGCACCGTGCCTTCGTCCATGACTTCGCGTGAAAACGTCATCTGGTTCGATCTCCATGAAGATGAACAGAGCCTGAAGAATAAGGTTGCAGAGCATCCGCACTCTAAGTTCCTGGTGTGTAACGAAGATATCGACCACATCATCGGCTACGTTGACTCCAAAGACCTGCTGAACCGCGTGCTGGCGAACCAAAGCCTGGTGCTGACCGGTGGCGTGCAGATTCGCAATACGCTGATTGTCCCGGATACCCTGACGCTGTCTGAAGCGCTGGAAAGCTTTAAAACCGCCGGTGAAGACTTCGCCGTGATCATGAACGAGTATGCGCTGGTCGTCGGGATTATCACCCTTAACGACGTGATGACCACCCTGATGGGCGATCTGGTCGGCCAGGGGCTGGAAGAGCAGATCGTCGCACGCGATGAGAACTCCTGGCTGATTGACGGCGGCACGCCGATCGACGACGTGATGCGGGTGCTGGATATCGATGATTTCCCACAGTCCGGAAATTACGAGACTATTGGCGGCTTTATGATGTTTATGCTGCGTAAAATTCCCAAGCGGACCGACGCGGTGAAGTTCTCCGGCTATAAATTCGAGGTGGTGGATATCGACAACTACCGCATCGATCAGCTGCTGGTGACCCGCATCGACAATAAGCCGACGGTGCTGGTGCCCAAGCTGCCGGACGCGGCGAACAGTGATAAAGAGTCAGCGTAACGCTTTCTCGCGAACGCTGTTCTTCCCCCCTGTTGCCGGGCGGCGGCTAACGCCTTGCCCGGCCAATAAAGATCGCAATCTCGTCAGATTACGCATTGCCCATCGATATACACTCAAGTCTGCGTATGCCGACCAATCTGGGGCTGATGCCGGGTCCAGAAACATCAACGGCTCCCTGGGGGAGCCGCCTTTTTACCGTGTAGTCATACCACTTTTCAGGTTATGCCATCTCTGTTTGTAGACGGCTGACCTGGCGGTTGACTTCGGACATCACTGACAAATGCAGCTTGTCCTTAACCTTCGGGATAAGGATTTTGCCCTTATCAAACTCAAAAGCGCCAACGTCCTTGATATACAAACGTCCACGGAACAGGATCTTCACGTACTTCGCTACTTGTAGCGGGTTGTAGCGTTGGAAAATTTTCATTGTTGTCTCCTGCCAGGGTTACGCTCCTGTGGTGCCACAGTTAGCCCACGTACCGGAATCGCAAATTTTAATGCCCTGAAACTATAGTCCAGAATCTGAGTGATACCCAGTTTGTATAAGTTTATTTACCTTATGATGACAATAATTCAGAGTTTTCGTTTCAGGCATCCGATGAAGGTAGTATAAGTCGCCGATTTTAGACGGAATTGTGCGTCAACACGCAAACTGGCACCATCATTGCGGGTAATGCCGATAAATCGCACTTATGATTAAAGCAGACCAAGTGGTTGGATCACCTGCAAAGATAATAAAAGGAAACACCATGACCCTACGTAGATTACTGGCCGTTTCATGTCTCCTGTTCCCACTGTTGGCCTCGGCGCATAACTTTGTCGACGGTCAGCGCGTTGCGCCGGTCGGCGTAGCGGATCGGGGAGAACTGGTGCTGGATAACGATAAATTTAGCTATAAAAGCTGGAATAGCGCGCAGCTGGCGGGAAAAGTGCGCGTCGTGATGCACATTGCCGGTCGCTCGTCGGCAAAAGAAAAAAACGCGACCTTAATTGAAGCCATTAAAAGCGCGAAGCTGCCGCACAACCGCTACCAAACGACGACTATCGTCAATACCGATGACGCTATCCCAGGCTCGGGAATGTTTGTCCGCAGCAGTATCGAGAACAATAAGCAGCTCTACCCCTGGTCACAGTTCATCGTCGACAGCAACGGCGCGGTGCGCAAAGCGTGGCAGCTCGAAGAAGAGAGTTCAGCCATCGTGGTGCTGGACAAAGAGGGTCGCGTGCAGTGGGCTAAAGACGGCGCGCTCAGCCAGCAGGAGGTGCAGCAGGTAGTGGGCCTGCTGCACAAGTTGCTTAATAAATAGAGACCCGGAAGCCGGGGTTGAGGAACGATTCACGCGGCGTGTAATCAAGAGTACGCCCCTGCCAGTCGTGAACGTGCGCCCCGGCGGCGCTGGCGACCGCATGACCGGCCGCGGTGTCCCAGGTACTTGTCGGCCCGAAGCGCGGGTAAAGCTGGGCCTGCCCTTCAGCGACCAGACAGAACTTCAGCGACGAACCAATTGAGGTGGTCTGGTGTTCACCAAGCTGCTCAAGATACTCCTGCAGCTCCGGGTCATTGCCGTGTGAACGGCTAATCACCACCAGCGGCGGGCGCGCATCGCGGACCTGAATCTGCTTGCGAACGCCGCACTCCTCTTTCCATGCTTTGCCCTTTTCCGCGCTGTACATCACCTTCATCACCGGCGCGTAGACCACGCCCAGGGTCGGTTTACCGTTTTCAATCAAGGCGATATTGACGGTAAACTCGCCGTTGCGCTTGATAAACTCTTTGGTGCCGTCCAGCGGGTCCACCAGCCAGTAGCGCTGCCAGTGCTGGCGCACCTCCCAGGCCGGCGGATCCTCTTCCGACAGAACCGGAATATCGGGCGTCAGGGCCAGCAGGCCGCTGATAATCACCTTGTGCGCCGCAATATCCGCGGCCGTGACCGGAGAATCGTCCTTCTTGCTGGTAACGTCCATCGGCTGTTTTCCATCGTAAACTTCCATGATGGCATCGCCCGCATTCCGTGCAAGCTGACATACTTGTTCTAACATTCTCCACCTCGTCTGGTTACAGTGGCGTTAACTCGTTGTTTTATTTATATCGCATCATTGTGAGTTCCGCTATCTGTGATAACGATGGCGGTTTCCTTCACCGCTTTTCTGGCATGATTCACATTTCTGTAAGCAACAGAATGTAAATACATTTTCTTCTGTGCCACTGCTCATATAAAAAGGACGCCACTGATGATTAAGTTTAGCGCAACGCTGCTGGCCACGCTGATCGCCGCCAGCGTAAATGCGGCAACGGTCGATTTGCGGATCATGGAAACCACCGATCTGCACAGTAATATGATGGACTTTGACTATTACAAAGATGCCGCCACGGAAAAATTTGGCCTGGTGCGTACCGCAACCTTGATTGAGAAAGCGCGTCAGGAAGTCAGCAATAGCGTACTGGTCGATAACGGCGATGTTATTCAGGGCAGCCCGCTGGGTGACTATATGGCCGCAAAGGGTCTGAAAGAGGGCGATGTTCACCCGGTCTACAAGGCGATGAATACCCTTGATTATGTCGTGGGCAACCTCGGCAACCACGAGTTTAACTACGGGCTCGACTTCCTGCATAAAGCGCTGGCAGGGGCGAAGTTCCCCTACGTGAACGCCAATATTATCGACGTCAAAACCGGCAAACCGATGTTTACGCCTTATCTGATTCAGGATACCCAGGTGAAGGATAGCGACGGCAAAACGCAGACGCTGCGCATTGGCTATATCGGCTTCGTACCACCGCAGATAATGACCTGGGATAAAGCCAATCTTAGCGGTAAGGTGACCGTTAACGACATTACCGCAACCGCACGCAAGTTTGTCCCGGAAATGCGCGAAAAAGGCGCGGACGTGGTGGTGGTCATTGCCCACTCCGGCCTCTCCGCCGACCCGTATCAGGCCATGGCGGAGAACTCCGTTTACTATTTAAGCCAGGTGCCTGGGGTCGATGCCATTATGTTCGGCCACGCTCACGCCGTCTTCCCGAGCAAAGATTTTGCCGGTATCAAAGGCGCGGATATCGCGAAAGGTACGCTGAACGGCGTACCGGCAGTGATGCCGGGCATGTGGGGCGATCACCTTGGGGTGGTCGATCTGGTCCTGAACAACGACAGCGGCAAATGGCAGGTCAGCGCAGCGAAAGCCGAAGCGCGGCCGATCTACGACTCGGTGGCGAAGAAATCGCTGGCGGCAGAAGACAGCAACATGGTGGCGGTATTAAAAGCCGACCATGACGCCACCCGCGAGTTTGTCGGCAAACCGATTGGTAAATCCTCGGATAATATGTACAGCTACCTGGCGCTGGTGCAGGACGACCCAACCGTACAGGTGGTCAATATGGCCCAGAAGGCCTACGTTGAGCACTATATTCAGGGCGACCCGGATCTGGCGAAGCTGCCGGTACTCTCCGCCGCCGCGCCGTTTAAAGTCGGCGGACGTAAAAATGACCCGGCCAGCTTTGTTGAAGTGGAAAAAGGGCAGCTCACCTTCCGCAACGCCGCCGACCTCTACCTGTATCCCAACACCCTGGTGGTGATGAAAGTCAGCGGTAAAGAGGTTAAAGAGTGGCTGGAGTGCTCCGCCGGACAGTTCAATCAAATTGATCCCGCCAGCAGCAAGCCGCAGTCGCTGATTAACTGGGACGGCTTCCGCACCTACAACTTCGACGTGATTGACGGCGTGAACTACCAGATCGATATCACCCAGCCGGCGCGCTACGACGGCGAATGCAACAGCGTGAATCCGCAGGCCGAGCGAATTAAGCATCTGACCTTTAACGGCAAGCCAATCGATCCGAACGCCACTTTCCTCGTCGCGACCAACAACTATCGCGCTTACGGCGGTAAATTCCAGGGCACCGGCGAGGATCATATCGCGTTCGCCTCACCGGATGAAAACCGCTCGGTACTGGCGGCGTGGATTGGCGCGGAGTCGAAGAAAAACGGCGAGATCCATCCGGCGGCGGATAACAACTGGCGCCTGGCGCCGATCCACAGCACAGTACCGCTGGATATTCGCTTTGAAACCTCACCGGGCGACAAGGCCGCGGCATTTATCAAAGAGAAAGCGCAATACCCGATGCGCCAGGTGGCTACCGACGATATCGGCTTTGCTATTTATCAGCTGGATTTGAGTAAATAATTGCCGGTTCCCCGGTTGTGCTGCGCTTACCGGGGCTACACTGACATCAACCTCAGGCTACCTGTTCGTGGTTCGCCAGAACCGCGGGCAGGTTCAGCTCAATCCAGTCCGCCAGCGCCGCCACCTTCTCGCTCACCTGCTCACCGAGCGGAGTCAGACTATATTCAACGTGCGGCGGCACCACCGGATACGACATGCGGTTAAGAAAGCCGTCCTGTTCCAGCGCCTGGAGCGACTGGGCCAGCATCTTTTCGCTGACGCCGCCGATCTTACGCCGCAGATCGCTAAACCGATGGGTGCCATCGCGCAGGGACACCAAAATCAGTACGCCCCAGCGGCTGGTCACGTGTTTGAGCACTTCCCGCGAGGGGCACTGTTCGGCAAACAGGTTGCCGTTACGTAGCTGCTCGCTCAGCGTCAGATTCGCCATATTCATACTTACCTTTTTGTACGTACTTACTAAAAGTTAGTTAAGGTGTTAGCTTACCATAACTGCCAATGAACACGAAGGAGAAGACCCATGATCGCAATTACCGGCGCAACCGGCCAGCTTGGCCAACACGTCCTGGAAAACCTGTTAAAAACCGTCCCCGCGGGCCAGGTTGTGGCTATCGTGCGCAACCCGGCAAAAGCCGAATCGCTGAGCCAAAGGGGCATAGGGGTTCGTCAGGCCGACTACAGCGATGAAGCGGCCCTGACCGCCGCCCTACAGGGCGTGGACAAACTGTTGCTGATCTCTTCCAGCGAGGTCGGCCAGCGCGCCGTCCAGCACCGCAACGTGATTAATGCAGCGAAAGCTGCCGGCGTGAAATTTATCGCCTATACCAGCCTGCTGCACGCCGATACCTCCCCGTTGGGGCTGGCGGATGAACATATCGCCACCGAGCAGATGCTCGCCGACTCCGGCATTGCATATGCCCTGCTGCGCAACGGCTGGTACACCGAAAACTATCTCGCCAGCGCGCCGCCGGCGATTGAGCACGGCGTGTTTATCGGCGCTGCCGGTAACGGCAAAATCGCCTCTGCTACCCGCGCGGATTACGCCGCCGCTGCCGCTCGCGTTATCGCCGAAGAGGGCCATGCCGGAAAAGTGTATGAACTGGCGGGCGATGAGGCGTGGACTTTGAGCGAACTCGCCGCTGAGCTGAGCAAACAAAGCGGTAAAAACGTGGTGTATCAAAACCTCAGCGAAGACGACTTCGCCGCCGCGCTGAAGGGCGTCGGCCTGCCCGCAGGCCTGGCTGATATGCTGGCGAATTCTGATACCGGCGCCTCCAAAGGCGGGCTGTTCGACGATAGCCGCACCCTGAGTAAGCTCATCGGTCGCCCAACCACGACGCTGGCAGAGAGCGTCAAAGGCATTCTGTAACTGTTACATAGTGGTTAATTTTTGTAGCATCCCGGCGGGCCATCCTCAATAATGTACGGATGTCCGTCGGGAGTTATCGCATGCAAGGCGTACCGGAACAGTTTAATGATGAAAGAGACAGCGCGCGCTTTCGCCATCTGGCGCAGCTGCCCGGCGTTGAGCTGTATCATGCCCACATCTCCCGCTACGCCTTTGAACCGCACACCCATGAAGCCTTTGGTATCGGCGCGATAGAGCTCGGCGCCGAGCGTTTTCGCTATCGCGGCAGCCAGCATGTAGCTACGGTTAACTCTATCGTCACCATGAATCCCGATGAACTGCATACCGGCGAGGCGGAGACTGCCGACGGCTGGCGCTATCGGATGATTTATCTCGACCCGGATACGCTGGAAAAGGTGACCGGCGTGCGCCACTGGTGGTTCAGCGAAGTGGTGCGTCAGGACCCGCTTCGCTCCCGGCAAATCGGCAATCTCATCTACGGCCTGTGGCATACTGACGATCCGCTCGCGCAGCAGGGTCTGCTGCTGGATTTAATCGATACCTTCCGGCCATTCGCTCACCACGCCGCTGCGCTGCCCGAAGCTCGCCACCGCTTCGAGCGGGTACGAGACTATCTGCATGATAACTATATGCGTACGGTGACCCTCGATGAGCTGGCGCAGGTGGCGGCGCTGAGCCCGTACCATTTCCAGCGCCAGTTCAAAGCGCACTTCCACGTTACGCCGCACCAGATGTTAATGGCCATTCGCCTGTGGCGCGCCAAAGCGTTTCTCACCCACGGTATGCCCGCTGCCGACGTCGCTCTCGCCGCCGGACTGACCGACCAGTCGCACCTGACCCGCGCGTTTACCCGCCGTTACGGCATTACCCCGGTACGTTATCAAAAGCAGGTTCTCCCGCGCTAATGCGCAACCTCATACAATATTCCCGCTAAAGCCTCTCCTACACTGTCGCCAACAAAAAGAGTAATGGAAAGCATGATGATTAGTGGTGTGCTGTACGCCCTGCTGGCAGGGCTGATGTGGGGATTGATATTCGTGGGCCCTTTACTGGTGCCGGAATACCCGGCTGTTTTACAGTCGATGGGGCGCTATCTGGCGCTGGGGCTGATCGCCCTGCCGCTGGCCTGGCTGGGCCGCGCGCGGCTGCGCCAGCTCGCCAGGAAAGACTGGTGGACGGCGCTGGGACTGACCCTGATGGGCAACTTAATCTATTACGTCTGCCTGGCCAGCGCGATTCAGCGTACCGGCGCGCCGGTGTCAACCATGATTATCGGCACTCTGCCGGTCGTGCTGCCGGTTTTCGCCAACCTGCTCTATAGCCAGCGCGATGGAAAGCTGCCGTGGCGGCGACTGTTCCCGGCGCTGGTCTGTATTGCCTTCGGCCTGGCATGCGTCAATATCGCTGAACTGCATCAGGGCTTACCCGATTTCAGCCCGTGGCGCTACGGCTCCGGTATCTTGCTGGCGTTGATCTCGGTGGTGTGCTGGGCCTGGTACGCGCTGCGCAACGCCCGTTGGCTGCGGGAAAACCCGGATAAACCGCCGATGATGTGGGCTACCGCGCAGGCGCTGGTGACCCTGCCGGTATCGCTGGTCGGATACCTTATCGCCTGCGGGTGGCTGCATGGACAGCACCCGGACTTCCCGCTCCCCTTCGGCCCGCGCCCGGCGGTGTTCGTCACCCTGATGCTGGCGATCGCTATATTCTGTTCATGGGTTGGGGCGTGGTGCTGGAACGTTGCCAGCCAGCGTCTGCCAACGGTGATCCTCGGGCCGCTGATCGTCTTCGAAACCCTTGCCGGACTGCTGTATACCTTTATTCTGCGCCAGAGCCTGCCCCCGCTTCTGACCCTAAGCGGTATTCTACTGCTGGTGATCGGCGTGGTGTCTGCCGTGCGTGCTCGTCCGGAAAAACCCGTGCTGCAGAAACTGGTCAGCGAGAAAAAATAGCCTGGTACCCTAAAGGGGTATTCCCTGGAACATAAGATGCATTTAAAATACAACTTATATTCTTGATGACGAGGTAACTGCTATGGCTTTCCGTGACCAACCTTTAGGCGAGCTGGCGCTGACGATTCCGCGCGCCTCCGCGCTGTTCCGTAAGTACGATATGGACTACTGCTGCGGCGGCAAACAGACGCTGGATCGCGCGGCATCTCGCAAAGAGCTGGACGTCGCGGTGATTGAAGCCGAGCTGGCGAAACTGGCGGAAGAGCCGGTAGAGCGCGACTGGCGGGTTGCGCCCTATGCGGAAATTATCGATCACATTATCGTTCGCTATCACGACAGGCATCGCGAGCAGCTGCCGGAGCTAATTTTACAGGCCACTAAAGTCGAGCGCGTTCACGCCGACAAGCCCAACGTTCCGAAAGGCTTAACCAAGTATCTGACCATGCTGCACCAGGAGCTTTCCAGCCATATGATGAAAGAGGAGCAGATTCTGTTCCCGATGATCAAACAGGGTATGGGAACGCAGGCCGGCGGCCCTATCAGCGTGATGGAAAGCGAGCATGATGAAGCAGGCGAGCTGCTGGAGGTGATTAAGCACATCACGCAGAACGTGACGCCGCCGGCGGAAGCCTGCACCACCTGGAAAGCGATGTACAACGGCATCAACGAACTGATTGATGACCTGATGGAGCACATCAGTCTCGAAAATAACGTGCTGTTCCCGCGTGCCCTCGCAGGTAAATAGCAAGTAATAAAAAAGGCGCCCGCAGGCGCCCTCGACATTGTCAGTCTTATTGGCCACCCCGGGTGGCCTTTTTTATGACGGGCGCCCTGCCCCCTTCGGGCCGTTGCAAGCAACGTTAAACATCTCTCCCGAGGATTTTTTATTTCGCCAGACGCTTCTTGCCGGCAAAAAGCCAGCCCGCGCCGAGCAGTACAAACCACAGCGGGGTCACCATCAGCGCTTCGCGGGTATCGGCTTCCAGCGTCAGCAGCACCAGCACAAAGACGAAGAATGCCATGCACACCCAGCACATCAGTTTGCCCAGCGGCATCTTATATTTGGACTGCTCATGCAGCTGCGGACGTTTCCTGCGATAGGCCAGATACGAGCACAGGATAATTGTCCAGACGAACATAAACAGGATCGCCGACACCGTGGTAATCATGGTAAACGCCGCAATGACGCTTGGATTGACCATCAGCATGACCACGCCGCCCAGCAGACACATACAGGAGAAGGTCAGGCCTTTCGCCGGTACCGCGCGTTTCGACAGCTTGGCGAACATTTTCGGCGCCTGCCCGTCCTGCGCCAGACCAAACAGCATACGGCTGGTAGAGAATACGCCGCTGTTAGCGGAAGAAGCCGCCGAGGTCAGCACCACGAAGTTGATCAGGCTCGCCGCCGCCGGCAGCCCGACCAGCACAAACAGCTCAACGAACGGGCTCTTTGACGGCACGACTGAGCTCCACGGAGTCACCGACATAATGACGATCAGCGCAAAGACGTAGAACATAATGATACGAATGGGAATCGAGTTAATCGCCCGCGGCAGGGATTTCTCAGGATCTTTCGTTTCCGCCGCCGTGGTTCCCACCAGTTCGATACCCACGAAGGCGAAGACGGCGATCTGGAAGCCGGCAAAGAATCCGCTGATGCCTTTCGGGAACCAGCCGCCGTCATTCCACAGATGGGCGAAAGAGGCTTCCACGCCGGTCGGTGACTGGAAGTGCATCAGCACCATCACCAGGCCGACCACGATCAGCGCCACGATAGCGACAATTTTGATCATCGCAAACCAGAACTCCATCTCACCGAACATCTTCACGGTGGCGAGGTTAAGACCCAGCAGCAGCAGGATGACCGCCAGCGAGGCGACCCAGTCGGAGAGTCCCGGGAACCAGAACTGCGCGTAGGCGGTGATCGCCACCACGTCCGCCATCCCGGTCACCACCCAGCAGAACCAGTAGGTCCAGCCGGTGAAATAACCTGCCCAGGGGCCCAGCAGGTCGGCGGCAAAATCGCTGAATGACTTGTATTCGAGATTCGACAGCAGTAATTCACCCATGGCGCGCATGACGAAAAACAGCATGAAACCGATGATCATATAAACAAAAATAATTGACGGCCCGGCAAGGCTGATGGTTTTGCCTGACCCCATAAACAGCCCGGTGCCTATCGCACCACCGATAGCAATAAGCTGAATATGCCGGTTAGTGAGATTTCGCCGCAGCGATTGTTCAGTCGGCGCCTGTTCGTCGGCAACGACTTTTACCTGATCTACCATGTGATTTTTCCTGTTGTACCTGTCTGTGTTGTTCGGGCTCTATTGGCCCTTCATTCGTATTAACCCCGGAACGAGGGTTTATCGATATTAGGTAAGAATCGGAGGGATGAATACTATGATTTAGAGATAATGTTAATTTTATGTTTAAAGTGAGTGTTATATCACTCCGGTTACGCGAAACAGCTCACAAAAATACACCCATTCAGCAGATATGCAATATAAAGCTCCAGCAAATGCTCAACTTAAGGGTTTTACACTATTTAAAGCGGCTCCCTCCCCCATACGGAAGAGGAAGCACCAGCTATTTAAATAATGTCCAGCAGTTCAACTTCAAAAACCAGGGTACTGAACGGAGGAATGGATGCGCCCGCGCCGCGCTCGCCGTAGGCCAGGTTGTGCGGAATCGTCAGTTCCCATTTAGAGCCTACCGGCATCAGGGTCAGCGCTTCAATCCAGCCGCCGATCACGCCGGTCACCGGGAACTCAGCCGGTTCGCCGCGCGCAACGGAGCTATCGAAGACGGTGCCATCGATCAGTTTGCCGGTGTAGTGAACGCGAACGCGGTCAGTACGCGCCGGGATCGGGCCTTCACCCTGAGTCAGTACGCGGAACTGCAGGCCAGATTCGGTGCTGTTCACGCCTTCGCGCTCGCGGTTTTCTTCCAGGTATTTCTCGCCATCCGCGGCCATTTCCTGGAAACGCTCGCGACGCACGGCGTCAGCGCGTTCGTGAATTTCACGCAGCGCGCGGTGAACGGCTTCCACCGGCACCTGCGGCTGTTTACCTTCCAGCGCGTCAGCAATACCCGCGACCAGCGCTTCCGGCAGCAGCCCCTGCAGGCCAGATTCGCTCAGCTGTTGTCCAACCTGCAAGCCGATACCGTAACTTGCCTGTGCTTCAATCGTGTCAAAAGTAGGGGTTGCCATCTTTGTTCCTTTTTTGGGTGAGAATTTCATATTCCACGGCTTCACGCAGCATAAGCAGAAAAGCCGGAACATATACCCTAAATAATTCGAGCTGCAGCCAACGCATCTGCAACCTGAAGTATGACGGGTATAAAGAGGTGGGCAGCATATCAGCCACAGCACGACGGGTAAAACTTTGTCGGCAGGATGATGACAAATCTGACGGAAACAGAAACAATAGAGAGATAAGGTTAACCTCACGAAACATATCTTTGTCTCGTCCTTCAGAAAGTTAGCCATCTATACTCTAGAGACAGCAGGATAAAAATATGCGGAGCAGGAGGAAAGCCATGCCCGGGCGCTTTGAACTGAAATCTACCCTGGAGAAGATCTGGCATGCCCCGGATCATTTTCGCCTCATGGATCCGCTACCGCCGATGCACCGCCGCGGTATTATTGCCGGAGCGCTGCTGGTGGTTATCGGCGTTCTGCTCCCTTCAGAGGATAACGGCAGTTCAGTTCAGTCCAGCCGCGAGGCGAATCTCGACCTGCAATCTCAGTCGCAGCCGCAGTCTTCAGGTAATCAGGCCGTCCCACTGCCGCCCATCACCAACACGCCGCCGGTCAACGATGCCGATCAGGTGGCGCCGGTCGCGCCGGAGCCCATTCAGGATGAGCAGCCGGATCAACCGCAGCAGCAGACCGCTTCCCAGCCTTATCAGGAGCCGCAGTCGACTCCCGGCATTGAGCAGCAGTGGCGGACCTACCGTATTGAATCCGGCAAAACCCTCGCGCAGCTGTTCCGCGACCACAACCTGCCGCCGACCGACGTTTACGCCATGGCCCAGGTTGAAGGTGCCGGTAAGCCGCTAAGCTCGCTGCAAACCGGGCAGACGGTACAGATCCGCCAGAATGCCAGCGGCGTGGTCACCGGGCTGACTATCGATACCGGCGGCGGGCAGCAGGTGCTGTTTACCCGCCAGTCGAACGGTAGCTTTATTCGCGTCCGTTAAGCGTTCCGGCCGGGTAGCTTACCCGGCCTGCTGTGAAGATTTTCCGGATGTTGCCCCCGGCTTATTTACCCACCAGATCCCGGCGCACACCAGCACCAGCGCAACCGCATATTTCGGTTCAAAAATATTCTCGCCAAGGAAGATGGCCGACAGCACGGTTCCGGCTACCGGGATGACAAAGTTGAACGGCGCAATCATGCTCACGCGGTTATGCTTCAGCAGCACGCTCCACAAAGCAAAAGCGATGGAGGAGAGCAGCGTCAAATAAGCCAGAACCAGCACCGCTGCGGAGCTGTGAACCTCGAGGGTTCCGCCGGTCAGGTAACCGCCGCCAACCAGCACCAGACCGCCAAACGCCAGCTGCCAGCCGGTCATCACCGTTGGGTCAACCGTTTGTGAAATGCGTTTACCATATAGCGTCGCCGCCGACAGAATAAAAGCCGCCAGCACCACAAAACCATCTCCTTGCCAGACAAAGCTAAAATCGCTCAATGAATGATTAAAGTTCACCAGCATGACGCCGGCAAAACCGAGAATGCAGCCGATGGCCTTGTTATAGCTCAGCTTGTCATTCTGATAGATGAAGTGCGCCAACAGGACGCTGAAGAAGGTTCCGGTAGCGTTCATAATCGAGCCCTTCACGCCGGTGGTAAACGCCAGGCCCACGTAGAAGAAAACGTACTGGATAGACGTTTGCGTAACGCCCAGTATCGCCAGCTGCCCGCACTGACGCGGATTTAAGCGGGCAATCGGCTTACGTTGCACCAGCGCGAAGAGCAGCAGCAGGGTTCCGGCAAACAGGAAGCGATAGCCAGCAAAAACGATTTTTGACGGCACATCATCAGTGGCAATCTGAAACAGTTCATAGCCGCTTTTAATCGCCGGATAGGAGCTTCCCCACAGCAGGCAGCAGAGGGTTGCGCAGGCATAAGCCACATTCTTGCGGGAAAATATTGAGGGTGCGTCCATTCACTTTACCAGAAATAAAATAGTGTTTTATTTTATTATCCAGAAAGTTGCTAAGAATAGCCACCATACCAGGAAAAGATTAAGCAAATACAGAAAAGCAAAACGCCGGCACAGGGCCGGCGTCTCGACGTGAGTTGAGTAATAAATTACTCAGCTACAACGTTAACAACCAGTTTAGCGAAGACTTCGCTGTGAACCTGGAAGTCCACTTCGTGCTCACCGGTGGTGCGCAGAACGCCGTTCGGCAGACGAACTTCGCTCTTAGCAACGGCAACGCCAGCTGCAGTTACAGCGTCAGCGATGTCGCGAGTACCGATGGAACCGAACAGTTTACCTTCGTCGCCAGATTTAGACGCGATGGTAACGGTGCCCAGTGCGTTGATTGCTTCAGCACGTGCGTTAGCAGCGCTCAGAACTTCTGCCAGTTTGGCTTCCAGTTCAGCACGGCGTGCTTCGAAGAATTCAACGTTTTTCTTGGTAGCAGGAACAGCTTTACCCTGTGGTACCAGGAAGTTACGAGCATAGCCCGCTTTAACGTTAACCTGATCACCCAGGCTACCCAGGTTTGCTACTTTATCAAGCAGAATAACTTGCATTACCTTATCCTCTCAAAGTCGTATTAATGGACCGTGACCGATTACTGATGACGATCAGTGTACGGCAGCAGGGACAGGTAGCGAGCGCGTTTGATAGCGCGAGCCAGCTGACGCTGATATTTTGCACGGGTACCGGTGATACGGCTCGGGACAATCTTACCGCTTTCGGTGATGTAGTTTTTCAGCGTAGCGATATCTTTATAGTCGATCTCTTGAACGCCTTCCGCGGTGAAACGGCAGAACTTGCGACGACGGAAATAACGTGCCATATGGCTAGTCTCCAGAATCTATCAATTCAATCTGCTCGGCATGCAGAACCATTTTGCTCAAGCCGTTCTTTGCCTTGTGGCAAGAGATGAACCCTCGAACGATTACTGCGCTACCGACCGTTATACTGTGAGTAATGGCCTGGTTCTGGTGTCCGCTGATTATCACGGGCATCTGGCACCACGCCTGCCGGTGAAAACCGGCTTCCTCCTGCACTGAACGATGCTCAAGCACGAACTGGCAGTGTGGAATTCCTGACGGGCTGACCTTACGAAGTGGAGTCCTGCAAACAATGCCGGACAGCTCCAGACGATTGGTCATCAGGATTACTCTTCAGAATCCCCAGCTTCAGAATCATCTGCGGTTTCGTTAGCGAAATCTTCGCGACGCTCACGGCGCTCGTCTTTCGCTTTAACCATCGGAGATGCTTCGGTAACAGCGTGCTTAGTACGCATTACCATGCTGCGGATAACGGCGTCGTTGAAGCGGAAGTTAGTTTCCAGCTCATCGATCGCTTCCTGCGGCGCTTCAACGTTCAGCAGAACGTAGTGAGCTTTGTGCAGTTTGTTGATCGGATAAGCCAGCTGACGGCGGCCCCAGTCTTCCAGACGGTGGATCGTACCTTCTGCTGCAGTGATTGCACCAGTGTAACGTTCGATCATGCCCGGAACCTGTTCGCTCTGGTCAGGATGGACCATAAAAACGATTTCGTAATGACGCATCGAATTGCTCCTTACGGATTATTCAGCCTCCTGTCTGGGTCAGCCGCGGCCCATGGAGGCAAGGAACGTGTTAAAGGGCGGCTGAAAAATTGACGCGTCATAATACGGGCGAGCGGGGTTTAAGACAAGTGAATTGTGCAAATAATTCGCACTAAGCGCAAAGTGACCCTAAGCCGGTGATTTAAAATTAATCAACAGCGGAAGCGACAATTTTTTGAACAACTGCATCAGAAATGGTCGCGATGCGCCAGAGAGGCAGCGATTACAATTAGATCAGAAGCAATCCATACCCCAGGGAAGCGGGTGAACGTCAGGACTGTCATA
This sequence comes from Klebsiella sp. CN_Kp100, assembly GCF_040065315.1. Taxonomy (NCBI): domain Bacteria; kingdom Pseudomonadati; phylum Pseudomonadota; class Gammaproteobacteria; order Enterobacterales; family Enterobacteriaceae; genus Klebsiella; species Klebsiella sp. CN_Kp100. Next base: position 29,812 of record NZ_JBEAIJ010000004.1, on the reverse strand, counting down.
AGGAGCGTAGATGATGAAATACATCCTCATAACCATGATGGCAGCGCTTTTGTTATGCGCCAACGCGCTGGCTGCTATTAAAATCGATGCCCGCCAGGCCCGCAATATGGATGATGTGCAGAGCCTCGGCGTTATCTATATCAACCATAACATCGCCACCGAGCAGGAAGCTGACCAGGCGCTTAGCCAGCAGAGCGATGTTCAGGGAGCGAAATACTTCCAGCCAATCCTTATTCATGAACCGGGAAGCGATGGACAAATTCACGCCAGCGCCGTCATTTACCGCTAACGCCTCCGGAGCGCTGACTTCATCCAATAACAGAGGAAGTCAGCGATGCTCCTGCCCGGCCCGCTGACGTTGCTCAATTCGACACAAAACACAGAACCTGATGTTTGACTGGCGTTTCCTGACTGAGTAAGGCGTCCGCCGCGTCGCGGAAGAGAGCGTTGCTTAATGCAATTGAGAATTATTTTTCCTCGTGACTTATCAGCCTGCGCGTAACCTGATTTAATCTCTCTTTACCTGCATGATTCTCCGGAGTGATTCATGGTTCCGCGTTTTGCCACGCTCAGCCGTATCCCAAAAGGGGTTTGGGTGCTGGGCGGCGTTAGCTTGCTGATGGATGTTTCCTCAGAAATGATCCACAGCCTGCTCCCTTTATTTATGGCCACCACATTGGGAGCCAGCGTGATTATTATCGGCATTATCGAAGGCGTGGCGGAAGCCACCGCGCTGATGCTGAAGGTGTTTTCCGGCGTCATCAGCGATTATGTCGGCAAACGTAAAGGGCTGGCGCTGCTCGGCTATGGTCTGGGAGCGCTGAGTAAGCCTCTTTTTGCTATCGCCCCTACCTCCGGCATGGTGTTTAGCGCTCGAATGATCGACCGCATCGGCAAAGGAATACGCGGTGCGCCGCGGGATGCGCTGGTTGCCGACGTCACTCCCCCGGAAATTCGCGGGGCCGCCTACGGGCTGCGCCAGGCGCTGGACACCATCGGCGCGTTTCTGGGCCCGCTACTTGCCGTCGCGCTGATGTTTCTCTGGGATAACGATTTCCAGTCGATTTTCTGGGTCGCGGCGATTCCCGCCGTCCTCTCAATCGCTCTGTTGGGCTTTGGGTTAAAAGAACCCAACACATCGGTCGTCCAGAAACGTACCAATCCCCTGCGCCGCGAGAATCTCAAGAAGCTTTCCGCCGCTTACTGGTGGGTGGTGGCTATTGGCTCGATTTTCACCCTCGCCCGCTTCAGCGAAGCCTTTCTGGTGCTACGCGCCCAGCAAATGGCGATCCCGCTGTTCGCCATACCGCTAGTAATGGTCGCCATGAACCTGGTCTACAGCCTGACTGCCTATCCTTTCGGGAAATTATCGGACAGGATGAGCCACAGCAAAATGCTGCAGTGGGGCCTGCTGGTACTGATTGCCGCCGATATCGTGCTGGCGCTGAGTAGCCACTGGAGCACGCTTTTAGCCGGCGTCGCGCTGTGGGGTATTCATATGGGCATGACGCAGGGTCTACTGGCGGCAATGGTGGCGCATACCGCCCCGCCTGAACTGCGCGGCACTGCGTTCGGAATGTTCAACCTGATGAGCGGAATCGCGCTACTGCTGGCCAGCGCCGGTGCAGGCGTGCTGTGGGAAATGTTGGGCGCCGCCTCGACGTTTTATGCTGGCGCGATAATTTGCGTCGTGACGTTGATAGGTATGCGCTGTATGCCGTCGGCTTATCAACAACGATAAAAAAGGCTCCGGAGCAGACCGGTTGATTCATCATAAAGATGAAATGCTCCGGAGCACGTATTTCACTTTTGCCCGTAGTAGGCGTTTGGCCCGTGCTTGCGCATGAAGTGTTTGTTCATCAGCCAGCTATCGATGGGCTTCAGCTGCGGGTTGATCGCGCGGGCTATCCACGCCATCCGCGCCACTTCTTCCATCACCACCGCATTGTGCACCGCATCGTGCGCATCTTTGCCCCAGGCAAAAGGCCCGTGCTGATAGACCACGACGCCCGGCGTATGCAGCGGCTCAACGTCGCCCAGCGTTTCGATAATCACGTGGCCGGTATTCAGCTCATAAGCCTCCGCCACTTCCTGCGCGCTTAACGCCCGGGTGCAGGGGATATCGCCAAAGAAGTAGTCCGCATGGGTCGTTCCCAACGCGGGAATGGCCAGACCCGCCTGCGCCCAGGCCGTTGCGTGCGTCGAATGAGTATGTACCACGCCCCCCAGACTCGGGTAGCGGCGATACAGCGCCAGATGCGTGGCGGTATCGGAAGAGGGACGATACCGCCCGTCTACCACTCTCCCCTCCAGATCCACGACCACCATATCGTCCGCTTTCATGACCTCGTAGGCGACGCCGCTGGGCTTAATCGCCACCAGCCTGCGTTCGCGGTCGATAGCGCTGACGTTACCCCAGGTAAAAGTGACCAGGCCGTAGCGCGGTAAATCCATATTGGCTTCAAATACCTGCCGTTTTAGCGTTTGCATTATGCTGCCTCCACCAGACCGGCGCTGGCCATCCTCGCCTTCACCCAATCGCGTGCTTTCGCGACCTCGGCGGCCGGATCGTCGGTCGTTTCGCTCCACATTTCAATTAGATACGGGCCGCAGTAGCCCGTCTGCTTGAGCGTTTCGAAACAACGTTCAAAATCGACGACGCCTTCGCCGAACGGCACGTTTTTAAATACGCCGGGTTTCGTATCTTTTATATGCACCGCCACGATATGCCCCATCCCGGCCTGCAGCTCCATCTGCACGTCGTTATCCCAGGCGGAAAGGTTGCCGATATCAGGATAGAGCTGGAACCACGGATTATTCAGATAGTGGGCGTAGCCCAGCGCCTTACTGATCGAGTTCATCAACGGATAGTCCATGATTTCCATCGCCAGCGTCACCTGCGCGCGGCTTGCCATTTCGACGCTCTCTTTCAGCCCGTCACGGAAGCGGCGGCGCGTCTCGTTGTTGGCTTCCTGGTAGTAAACATCGTAGCCCGCCAGTTGAATAACGCGAATGCCGACATCCTGAGCCAGTTGAATCGCTTTGCGCATAATCTCCAGGCCCTGCGCCCGAACCGCGTCGTCTTCGCTACCGAGCGGGAAGCGCCGATGGGCGCTCAGGCACATAGAGGGCACGCGCACCCCGGTTTCGGCAATCGCGTTAACCAGCGCGAAGCGCTGCTCCCGGCTCCAGTCGAGTCGGGCCAGGCGGGCGTCAGTTTCATCGACCGACATTTCGACGAAATCAAAACCGAGCGCCTTAGCCAGCTGCAGGCGTTCCAGCCAGCACTCCCCGGCGGGGAGCGCTTTTTCATAGATGCCGAGCGGAATATGTTTCGACAGCATAGCCGCTCCTTAGCCCCACAGTTGGGCGATAGAACGTTTGAACTGCCGGGCGGCTTCCACCGGCGAAGCGGCGTCGCGAATGCTGCGCCCGGCGATAAAGACGTGGATCGGAATTCCCTGGAACAGCGGCAAATCCTCCAGCGCCAGGCCGCCGGTGACGGTGACTTTAAAGCCCATATCGGACAGGCGTTTGATAGCGTTAATATCCGCCTCGCCCCATGCCACCCCGGCCGCCTGGGCGTCGCGGCTACGGTGATAGACTACCTGCTGGATACCCGCTTCGCGCCACTCCTGCGCCTGCTCCCAGGTCCAGTAGCCGGTCAGTTCAATCTGAACGTCGCCGTTGAACTCTTTCGCCACGTCCAGCGCGCCTTTGGTGGTGTTGATGTCCGCACAGCAGATCACGGTTACCCAGTCGGCGTTGGCTTCAAAGCACATGCGGGAGAGGATTTTACCGGCATCGGCGATTTTAGCGTCCGCCAGCACGATTTTGTTGGGATAGAGCGCCTTCAGGTCGCGAACGGCACGAACGCCTTCAGCCACGCAAAGGATGGTACCGACTTCAATAATATCCACTTCATCGGCTATCAGGCGCGTCGTTTCATACGCGGAAGACATAGATTGGTTATCGAGCGCAACCTGCAACATAGGTAATGACATTTTCTCTTCCTTTTAAACGGCCGCCGCTGTGGCGTTATCAATTAAATCCAGCACTTGCTGCGCGGTGCGGCAGGCGCGTAAACGGTCAAAATTGGCTTCGTCTTCAAACAGATTGACGATCTGCATGATACCCACTTCCTGATGGGTATTGGCATCCACGGCCGCCATGGTGATCAGGATGTCGACCGGGTCGTTATCCTCATGATTGAAAACCAGCGGCGTTTTCAGCGTGACCAGCGCAAAGCCAGTTTTCTTGACTCCCTCTTCCGGGCGACCGTGCGGCATCGCCAGGCCGGGAGCTATCACAAAATAAGGGCCGTGCTGAGCTACGCCATCCAGAATGGCCTGGTAGTAGCGCGGCTCTACCACATCGGCTTTCACCAGCAAATCAACGCTCAGCTTGACGGCTTCCTGCCAGGTGCTGGCATCAGCCTGTAAAAGGATGGAGTTATTCTCCACCAGCGAATCACGTAATTTCATTTGGCGTCCTTACTTCACATCCTGCGGAAAGTGCGCTTTGATCACTTCCAGCAGTTTTGGGCCAAAATCCGCTGGCGAGAGCATGTTGCGTACCCCAACCACGTATTTATTGCCGGAGACGCTAATCTCACCGGCGATATGGGTGGAGGCGATGATAATGTCCGCGCCGTTTAGTTCGCTTTTATATTCCCCCACCGCGCAGCTGTTCACCGTGTGATCGATATTTGACTGGGTCAAAAACTGGTCCACCTTCATCTTCATGATCATGGAACTTCCTTGCCCGTTGCCACATACAGCCAGAATACGTACGGTCATAGTCAAAACTCCTTATTGAGCAGAAGCATCTGCCAGTTGTTTTTCCGCGTCCTCTTCAGCACGCAGCGTGCGCCCTGCGAAGAACATATAAGCCAGTGCAATAATGATGATGACGGCCATAAACGCGATACCGATGGAGGCGAAGCCCTGCATCATCGGCGGCGCCAGAATTGACCAGTCCGCCATGCCCATCCAGGCGCTCATGCCGGTCAGCTTCACCGCCCAGACGCAGCCAAAGATTTCAATCATTCCCATCACCAGGCAAATCTTGAGCGCCGCGCGCCAGCCGCCAAAGTGGTTAGCAAAGACGCCGATGGTGGCGTTCGAGAAGAACATCGGGATAAAGCCCGGAATAATCAGAATGGAAGAGCCGACGCCCACCAGAATACCGACGGCGATCAGCTGGCCGATGGTGCCCCACATAAAGCCCCAGACGACGGCGTTTGGCGCAAAGCTATAGATCGCCGCACAGTCAATGGCCAGTACGGCCCCGGGAATCAGGCGCTGTGAGATGCCGTTAAACGCCTCGGAGAGCTCGGCGACGAACATGCGTACGCCCTGGGTGATAATGAAAATAGCCACGGCGAACGAGAAGCCCGTTTGCAGGATATAGACCGTCCAGTGGGTATTGCCCGCCATCGCCTGTACGGTATCGATGCCGAAGGAAAGCAGGATCGCGCCGAAGAAAATAGTCATCACAATGGCCGTGGAGACGATGTTGTCGTGAAAGATGTTCAGCCAGCCCGGCAGCTTAAGATCTTCAACGCTCTCCTCCTTTTTACCCAGATACGGAGCGACCTTGTAAGCAATCCATGAAGCGAACTGCTGCTGGTGACCGATGGAGAAGCCGCAGCCGTCAGTCACTTCCTGGGTCGGCTTGTACATCATGTTCGAGGTAATGCCCCAATAGAGCGATACCAGCACCGCCGTACAGATGATGGTCGTCCACATCGGGTAGCCGAAGATGTAAAAAGAGACGGCAATCAACCCAGCCTGCTGGAACATGATGTGCCCGGTCAGCATGATGGTGCGAATACCGGTAATACGCCGCAGCAGGACGTAACAAATATTCAACGCCAGAGCTAACAGCACGGCATAGCCCACCCAGCTGTAGGCGTCTCCCATGCGTTCGATCGTGGCCATCATTGATGCGTAGGTATCGGAGATAGCTCCGTTAATGCCATAAACCTCAGACATTTTTGCCACTACCGGCTTAAAGGTGCTGGTCAGAATGCCGGAGCCGGCCTGCAACAGCATAAAACCGATAATAGTTTTAATCGTCCCTTTAACAATAACGCTGGCGCTTTTACGCAGCAGGATATAGCCCAGGCAGGTCACAATCCCCAGCAGTAGCGGGGCGTTAGTCATTACCTGGTTAAAGAACACGGTAAAGATGTGGTAGAGAATCTCCATAACACACTCCAGAAGGTGGACGCTCTGAACGCACGCTACGCTCAGGGTTTGTTGTTGGGATCACTCTAATAATCAAAAATAATCACAACAAGATTATATTTGATTAAATGTGACGCAAGCCGCAAATAATCACACAATCCGCTATCGTATTAATTCTCATTTTCATAAAATAAAAAATAACACATTAAAATCAATAAAATATAATTCCACCTATATCATAAAATATGTCTTAACCTCCGTTTACCCCTTAGGATTGCCTCCAGAACAGGCAAAATTCAGGATTGCAATCCTGAACAAACGATGCCAGTATTCTTCAAAACAAATCACAATGTGATTACTTTTGATAATATGTGAGGGGAAAATAAATGAGTAAAGTGCAAACCATCACCCGCGAATCATGGATCCTGAACACTTTTCCGGAATGGGGCAGCTGGCTGAACGAAGAGATTGAGCAAGAGCAGGTGGCGCTGGGCACCTTTGCCATGTGGTGGTTGGGTTGTACGGGCATCTGGCTAAAATCCGAAGGCGGAGCCAATATCTGCGTCGACTTCTGGTGCGGCACCGGCAAGCAAAGCCACGGCAACCCGCTGATGAAAACGGGCCACCAGATGCAGCGCATGGCGGGTGTGAAGAAGCTCCAGCCAAACCTGCGGACCACTCCGTTTGTCCTCGATCCGTTCGCCATTCGCCAGATCGACGCCGTGCTGTCTACCCACGATCATAACGATCATATTGATGTGAACGTAGCCGCCGCAGTCATGCAGAACTGCGCCGAAGACGTACCGTTTATCGGCCCGCAAACCTGCGTCGATCTGTGGATGGGCTGGGGCGTTCCGAAAGAACGCTGCATAGTGATGAAACCGGGCGATGTGGTTAAAATCAAAGATATTGAAATCCACGCGCTCGACGCCTTTGACCGTACCGCCCTGATCACCTTACCCGCAGAACAAAAAGCCGCGGGCGTGCTGCCGGATGGGATGGATCAGCGCGCGGTGAACTACTTGTTTAAAACGCCGGGCGGCAACCTGTACCACAGCGGCGATTCTCACTACTCTAACTACTACGCGAAGCACGGGAATGAGCACCAAATCGACGTGGCTCTGGGCTCCTATGGCGAGAACCCGCGCGGCATTACCGACAAAATGACCAGCGCCGATATCCTGCGCATGGCCGAGTCGCTGAATACCAAAGTGGTGATACCTTTCCATCACGATATCTGGTCAAATTTCCAGGCCGATCCGCAGGAGATCCGCGTTCTGTGGGAAATGAAAAAAGACCGCCTGAAGTATGGCTTTAAGCCATTTATCTGGCAGGTCGGCGGGAAGTTCACCTGGCCGCTGGATAAAGACAACTTCGAATACCACTATCCTCGCGGATTCGACGATTGCTTCACCATGGAACCGGACCTCCCCTTTAAGTCCTTCCTCTAAGGCATCTCCGGCGGGAGCCCCCGCCGGAAATTATCCCCGTCAGCATTAGTATTTTCACCTGATTTCAAATATCATCTTTGCTTATCACTTTTAATCGGATTTGCTCATGACGGAAGCGCAAAGACATCAAATTTTACTGGATTTGCTGGCACAAACGGGATTTGTCACCGTGGAGCAGGTGATTTCCCGACTGGGAATTTCTCCGGCGACGGCACGGCGCGATATCAATAAACTCGACGACAGCGGCAAACTAAAAAAAGTCCGCAACGGCGCGGAAGCCATCAGCGAGCAGCGCCCGCGCTGGTCACCAATGAATATTCACCAGGCGCAAAACCACGACGAGAAAGTGCGGATTGCACGTGCGGCTTCGCAACTGGTCAACCCCGGCGAAAGTATTGTTATCAACTGCGGCTCTACCGCCTTCCTGCTTGGGCAAGAGCTGTGCGGAAAACCGGTACAGATCATCACGAACTATTTGCCGCTGGCCAATTACCTGATCGATCAGGAACACGACAGCGTCATCATTATGGGCGGACAGTATAACCGCAGCCACTCCATCACCCTGAGCCCGCAGGGCAGCGAAAACAGCCTGTACGCCGGGCACTGGATGTTTACCAGCGGCAAAGGTCTCACCGCCGAAGGGCTATATAAAACCGATATGCTGACAGCGATGGCGGAGCAAAAAATGCTTAACGTCGTCGGTAAACTCGCGGTACTGGTCGACAGCAGTAAAGTTGGCGAACGCGCCGGAATGCTGTTTAGCCAGGCCGGGCAAATCGACCTGGTGATTACCGGAAAACAGGCGGATGAAGCGATCCTCAAGCAGCTTGAGGATCAGGGCGTTCAGGTGATTCGCGTTTAAAGATGGCGTTGAAAAAACGCCACCGTCGCTGCTAACGCCTCTGGCGTAATGCGGTGACGGACGCCCTTCTGCCAGAGGCAGGTTAACTTATCGGTCATCTCATGTTGCCGCAGCGCCTGCTGCAGACGGAAGGTCTCTTCCGGAGGCACCACATCATCTTCATCGCCGTGCCAGAGCAGCAGCGGCCGACTGGCAAGCGTCGCCAGCTGCTGGCTGACGTCCCAATCCGCCAGCTGCGTTGCATCAAATGAAGGCGAAGGGAAAAGCCTCTGCGAGAGCGTACTGAAATAGCCAGACCCCATCAGGCAGGCAACGCTTTTCAGCTCTGGATGATGGGTCATTATCCCCAGCGCCGTCATTCCGCCCATCGATGCTCCGGCAACCGCCAGCCTGTCGTCAGCAAGCCATCCCTGAGCACGAATCGCCTCCTGTAATGCCGGAAATTCAGCAAAATTTTGCATCAGGATCGGCCAGAAGCGCTGCATCCGCCCTTGTTCATCTCCCTGATAGCGCGCACCGTGTTCGGCCGCATCGGGCATAATGACCCGAAACCCGGCCTCTGCCAGAGCAACGGCAAAGTAGCTGTAGACTAGCTTAGAAGAGGTAAATCCATGATAAAAGACGATGCAAGGCAGCGGTGAATCCGCAGCGCCGTGCGGGCACGCATGGAGAACTTCACCACCCGCAAGGTTACGCATTTCTAGTGCAATCATTTACCGTCTCCTTTCTCTATAGTGGTGTGGTGCTATGTTATTACTCGAGTCTCTTGTTCGCACATGATTCATAATCTTGAGAACCAGATTACGCTTTCACGATATTTTCATTCGAAAATCGCGTACCGGATAACAATTTGGGAACATTCCCCAGAAATGAGATTCAGGCTACCACTACACTATGACTATCAGGAAACGAGATATGGCTATGCGTAGGTTTATACCCTGGCTATTGGCTATCGCTTTAAGCGGCTGTAGTGCGCTACAAGGGACGCCAGAAGCGCCGCCGCCAGCAACCGACCATCCGCAAGAGATCCAACGTAATCAGACGATGGGCTTGCAGAAGATGGGCACGGTGAGTGTCTTAAAGTACGGCTCGCCGATGGATGTCGAGGCTGCGCTAAAAGTCAAAGCTGAAGCAGCTAAGGCGGATTACTACGTCATCATTATGATTGATGACACCATGGTTCCCGGCCAGTGGTATTCGCAGGCGATTTTGTACCGTAAATAGCGGTCAATCCTTAAGCGAGCTTTACACTGCTTTGCGCCCATTCACGTTCTCCTGTGCATAATAACGTTCGGCCAGCTGTAACCTGGCAGAACGTTAGCAACGGACTGCCCTCAGGACTATGTGAAATGGAGCTGACGATGAAACGAAATTTTTCCCTACCCAGCCTGATGTTGACCACCGTCACGGCCAATACTTCCGCGCAGTCAGCGGAGTTTGCCAGCGCTGACTGCGTGACTGGCCTGAACGAAATTGGCCTGATTTGCGTTAACAATATTTCCGGCAGCCAGCAGGACGTTGAGCATGCTATCGCCTTGCAGGCCGATGAGCAGGGTGCGTCCTGGTATCGCATCGTCCAGATGTACGAAGAGCAGCAGCCGGATAACTGGCGGGTACAGGCCATTCTCTATGCCTAAGGCGCCTGACGTCCACGCCCCATTGCCCGTAGCAGCAAGTCGTCCAGCGTCTGCTCGTCCAGACGCATGCCGCCGCGCGTGTCGAGCATCATACGGCACCAGGCTTCCGCCAACGGCGGTGAAGCAACGCGTAATACCTGCGCGCCAGCGCCCAGCCTATAGACCAGCCGGGTAATTTCCCGCCCCTGCGCTTCCACAGGTCGCCGCAACCATTGCTGCAACTGCCGCCATGCGCGATCGAAATGACGGTTTTGCCCTTTCACTTCCGCGCACTCCGCCGCCAGTAGTTCAAGCGCCGCCGGCTGCTTCATCAGTACACGCATCACGTCCAGGCACATAATATTAGCGGAACCTTCCCAGATACTGTTTACCGGCATTTCGCGGTACAAACGCGGTAGTTCACTCTCTTCGCAATAGCCCGATCCCCCCAGCACCTCCATCGCTTCAGCGACGAAGGCGATCCCGGATTTGCAGACCGCAAATTTTGCCGCGGGCGTGAAAAGCCTTGCCCACAGCGCTTCCTGCGCATCACCGCGTCTGTCCCAGGCACGCGCCAGGCGGAACAGAAAGGCGGTTTGCCCTTCCAGCCGCAGCGCCATTTGCCCCAGAACCTGACGCATCATCGGTTGATCGACCAGATTTTTGCCAAATGTCTGGCGCTGCAGAGCATGATACAGGGCGACTGAATAAGCCCGGCGCATCAGCGCATGGCTGCCCAGCGCGCAGTCAAAGCGGGTCAGGCCCCCCATCTTAAGAATCTGACGGATGCCATCGCCCTCTTCCCCGATCGGCCAGCCGCAAGCATTGTAAAACTCAACCTCGCCACTGGCGTTCGCGCGGTTACCTAATTTATCTTTCAGCCTTTCCAGGCGTACGCCGTTACGCTGACCGTCCGGCAGCAGGCGCGGGACAAAAAAGCAAGAGAGTCCCGCCGGCGCCTGCGCCAGCACCAGATGAGCATCGCTCTGCGGTACCGAGAAAAACCATTTATGACCGATAAGATGATAAAAGCCTTCGGCGGTTTTTTCCGCACGCGTCGTGTTGCTCAGGACATCGGATCCCCCCTGCTTTTCCGTCATCCCCATTCCGATAAGCAGCCCTCGCTTCTGATTACCCGGCACCAGATGCGGATCGTAGCGATCGCTTAGGAGCAGCGATAGCCAGTCGCTAAAAGCCCCGGGTAAGGAGCGCTGCAGCAATGGAATAGCGGCAAAGGTCATCGTGACGGGGCACAGAGTTCCCGCCTCGACCTGCGCATGCAGCATAAAGCGGGCAGCGCGGGCAACGAAGGCGCCTTCGCGAGCGTCATCCTGCCAGGCAAGGTTATGTACCCGGTTAGCGCATAATCCTTGCATCAGCAGATGCCAGGCGGGATGGAAACGAACATCGTCAAGCCGCGATCCCGTCGCATCATAGCGCAATAGTTCCGGCGGATTACCGTTAGCCAGACGCCCCAGCTCCAGCGATTCTGCCGTCCCCAGCTGTTGGCCAATACTCGCCAGCAGATCGCCATCCCAGCCCGCGCCTTCGCGGACAACGGCTTCACGCAGGGCGGTATCGGACAGGAATAAGTTGCTGTTACACAGCGGCGCGGGTTGATTAAATACAGTATGAGTTTGCCAGTGCATGATGTTTCCCTCCTTCAATGGCTCTGCCGATAAGTATGGACAACGGCGCACTTTCCGTCAGAGAACTCTGTTATAAAGTTCTCTCACAATCTGAAAGGGAATTTCATGATTCATTTAATTATTGAAGATCGGGAAAACGCACTGACCTATATTCCGCTTATCCGTCGGCATCTACCCCATCTGGCGATTAACGCCATCAAGCAGAACCTGAACGCTTCGGGATACGTTACCTCATTTGATGAAAGCAAAATTTGCGACGATATCCTTGAAAAGCAGAATCCCGTTTGAAATTTTCTCAATCTCATCAAGATATTAAAAAATCGGGGCGCGCAGCTTAAATTCATCGAGCAAACGGGAGATGAACCAGGAGAGGCGTTATCCTTAAGCCAGCTATTGAACTATGTGGAAAGAGGTCTGGAAATCGCCCGTCAGACGGAACGAGAAGATGAACAGGCAAGACGAAGATAAGCCATCCCGGAGAATGGCTTATACAGGAAAAAGAGATTAGCTGCGCTGACGCACCGCTTCAAACAGGCAAATCCCGGTGGCGACCGATACGTTCAGCGACGAGACGCTGCCGGCCATCGGAATGCTGATCAATTCGTCGCAGTGCTCGCGGGTCAGGCGTCGCATGCCTTCACCTTCCGCGCCCATCACCAGCGCCAGCGAACCGGTCATCTTGCTCTGGAACAGCGTATGGTCGGCTTCACCCGCGGTACCGACGATCCAGACGTTCTCTTCCTGCAGCAGACGCATGGTGCGTGCCAGGTTGGTGACGCGAATGAGCGGAACGTTCTCCGCCGCGCCGCAGGCGACTTTTTTCGCCGTGGCATTCAGCTGCGCGGAGCGATCTTTGGGCACAATCACCGCATGTACGCCTGCGGCATCAGCGCTACGCAAACAGGCGCCGAGGTTGTGCGGATCGGTCACGCCGTCGAGGATCAAAAAGAATGGCTGATCGAGAGAAGCGATCAGATCCGGCAGATCGTTCTCCTGATACTGACGTCCGGGCTTCACGCGGGCAATAATTCCCTGATGAACGGCGCCTTCGCTTTTCTCATCGAGAAACTGGCGGCTGGCGACCTGAATCACTACGCCCTGTGCTTCCAGAGCATGGATCAGCGGCATAAGGCGCTTATCCTCACGGCCTTTCAGAATAAAGACTTCCTGAAAACGCTCAGGTGCGCGCTCCAGCAGTGCCTGCACCGCGTGGATGCCGTAAATCATTTCACTCATTTATCTACTCGTTTTAGGTTCTGTTATCAGTTCCCTTCACCCCGACCACTGCGGAATAACGCAAGAAGCCAGGGTAAAGGAAATCTCATTACTCAGCTATTTTCTTTTTCGCCGCGCGCCTGGCTTTGGTCGCAGCAGCTATCTTTTGGGTTTTCGCCGACGGCTTCTTCGCTTTCTTCTCGCCTTTTGGCTGAGCGGCCTTCGGCTGGGATTGACCTTTCGGTTTACGGAATGCGCTATCCGGCTCGAAGTTTACCTGCTTACCAGCCTGGCGGCGACGTCCGGAAGCTTTACCTGCCGCCCCTTTCTTCGCCTTTTCACGCTCGGTCTTACCGACGTTGCGCGGGGCGCGCTCGCTGGAGATAAGCGAGAAATCAATTTTACGCTCATCCATATTCACCGCTTCAACGCGTACTTCAACGCGATCGCCCAGACGATAGGTTTGACCGCCGGATTCACCGATCAGACGCTGTCCTACCTGGTCGAAACGGTAGTAATCGTTATCAAGGGAAGAGACGTGCACCAGACCATCGATAAATAGTTCATCAAGACGTACGAAGAAACCAAAGCCGGTCACGCTGGCAATCACGCCCTTAAAGACGTTACCGACCTGATCCAACATGAAATCACACTTCAACCAGTCCGAAACATCGCGCGTCGCTTCATCAGCACGGCGCTCGGTCATCGAACAGTGCGCCCCCAGCTGCAGCATCTCATCCATGCTGTAGTGCCAGCCGCCGGTCTCAGTGCTATTACCTTTATGCCCTTGCTCTTTCGCCAGTAAATACTTGATCGCGCGATGCAGCGACAGGTCAGGATAGCGGCGAATCGGCGAAGTAAAGTGAGCGTAAGATTGCAGCGCCAGACCAAAGTGGCCGCGGTTTTCCGGATCGTATACTGCCTGTTTCATCGAGCGCAGCAGCATAGTTTGCAGCATCTCAGCGTCAGGGCGGTCGGCGATAGACTGCAGTAATTGCGCATAGTCGCGCGGCTCCGGCTTGTTGCCGCCAGGCAGCTCAAGCCCCAGCTCTGCAAGAACCGAACGGAATGCGGTAATCGCTTCGGTGCTTGGTTTGTCATGGATACGGAACAGCGCCGGCTCCTCGGCCTTCTCAACGAAGCGCGCCGCGGAAATGTTCGCCAGGATCATGCACTCTTCAATCAGCTTGTGCGCGTCGTTACGCTGAGTCTGCTCAATACGTTCAATACGACGTTCAGCATTAAAGATGAATTTAGCTTCTTCACTCTCAAATGAGATACCGCCACGCTCTTCACGCGCGCCGTCCAGCACTTTGTAGAGGTTGTGTAGCTCTTCAATGTGCTTGACCAGCGGCGCGTACTGCTCACGCAGATCCCGATCGCCCTGCAGCATATGCCAGACTTTGGTATAAGTCAGACGGGCATGAGAGCTCATCACCGCTTCGTAGAATTTGAAGCCGGTGAGACGACCCTTAGCCGAAATCGTCATTTCACAAACCATACAGAGTCTGTCGACCTGAGGATTCAGCGAGCACAGGCCGTTAGAGAGTACTTCAGGCAGCATGGGAACGACCTGCGACGGGAAGTAGACCGAGGTGCCGCGGCTGCGCGCCTCGCCATCCAGCGGCGTACCAGGACGCACATAGTAGCTCACATCGGCAATCGCCACCCACAGACGCCAGCCGCCGCCGCGTTTCTTCTCGCAGTACACGGCATCATCAAAGTCACGGGCATCTTCGCCATCAATAGTAACCAGCGGCAGATTACGCAAATCCACGCGACCGGCTTTCGCTTCTTCCGGTACCTGCTCTTTCAGGCCAGCAACCTGTTTTTCTACTGCTGGCGGCCAGACGTAGGGGATTTCATGGGTGCGCAGGGCCATATCGACCGCCATGCCGGTACCCATGTTGTCGCCGAGGACCTCAACAATTTTGCCGACCGCTTTGGTGCGCCGGGTTGGACGCTGGGTCAGCTCAACCACCACTACAAAGCCCATCCTCGCGCCCATGATCTCTTCGGGGGGAATCAGGATATCGAAGCTCAAGCGGCTGTCATCAGGCACAACGAAGCCTACGCCCGCTTCGGTAAAGTAGCGGCCCACGATCTGGCTGGTTTTGGGCACCAGCACGCGGACGATACGCGCTTCCCGGCGGCCTTTACGGTCGGCGCCTAACGGCTGCGCCAGTACCTGATCGCCGTGAATGCAGGTTTTCATCTGCTCGGACGACAAATAAAGGTCATCTTTACGGCCTTCAACGCGCAGGAAGCCATAACCGTCGCGGTGGCCAATAACGGTCCCCTTCAGCAGATCGAGACGTTCCGGCAGCGCATAGCACTGGCGACGCGTAAAGACCAGTTGACCATCGCGTTCCATTGCGCGCAGTCTGCGGCGCAATGCTTCTTGTTGTTCTTCGCCTTCAATATTCAGCTCAATTGCCAGCTCATCTCGGCTGGCCGGTTTTTCACGTTTTGCTAAATGATCGAGGATAAATTCCCGGCTCGGGATTGGATTAGCGTATTTTTCAGATTCGCGGTCCAGGAAAGGATCTTGTGACATGTCGGTTCCTCCGTTGTCATCTCCAGTGAAGTTTACGTCACTCCACCAGTAATAATTTATAAAGCGGTTGATTCTTTTCAACCAAATCGGCCAGCGTGTAGTTATCCAGTTCCTTGAGAAAACTTTGCGCGGCTTCAGCAAGCGCCTGTTTCAGACGACAGGCGGGCGTAATATGGCAAAATTCACTGCTGCAGTTGACTAAAGAGAGCGGCTCCAGATCGCGAACCACATCACCCACGCGAATCATATTTGCCGGTTTCCCCAGACGAATTCCGCCGTTCTTTCCCCGAACCGCCGTCACATAACCCACGCGGCTCAGCTGATTGATTATCTTAACCATATGATTACGGGAAACGCCGTAAACCTCCGTCACTTCGGAGATACTGGTCATTCTTCCATCCGGCAGCGACGCCATATAAATCAGCGCGCGTAGTCCGTAATCAGTGAAACTCGTTAACTGCACAATCAACCTCAGGGAAAAGAAAAACAGAGTGCGTCGGTAGACGTAATTACTATTGATGATAAACCAGCCAGCGCTCAGGCCGCTAATTTATTTAAATGGGGCGGGCGAACAGCAAAAACAAGAGGCGCCTGAACGGCGCCCCTGGAGATAATTATGCGTCGAAAGGATCGCGCAGAATCATCGTCTCGGTACGGTCAGGACCGGTAGAGATAATATCAACCGGTACGCCGGTCAGCTCTTCAATGCGGGCGATGTAGTTCAGCGCTGCCTGCGGCAGACCGCTGCGCTCTTTCACACCGAAGGTGGTTTCAGACCAGCCCGGCATTGTTTCATAAACCGGCTCAATACCTTCCCAGTTGTCGGCAGCCAGCGGAGTGGTGGTCACTTCACGGCCATCCGGCATACGGTAGGCAACGCAGATTTTAACTTCTTTCAGGCCGTCCAGGACGTCAAGCTTAGTCAGGCAGAAACCAGACAGGGAGTTAATCTGCACCGCGCGGCGTACCGCAACGGCATCCAGCCAACCGGTACGACGACGACGGCCGGTGGTGGCGCCAAACTCGTTACCCTGTTTACACAGGAACTCGCCGGTTTCATCAAACAGCTCAGTCGGGAACGGGCCTGCGCCTACGCGAGTAGAGTAAGCTTTGATAATACCCAGAACGTAATCAACATAACGCGGGCCCAAACCGGAGCCGGTCGCCACGCCACCTGCGGTGGTGTTGGAAGACGTTACGTACGGATAGGTACCGTGGTCGATATCAAGCAGCGTACCCTGCGCGCCTTCAAACATGACGAAATCGCCACGCTTACGCGCCTGGTCAAGCAGATCGGAAACATCAACCACCATGGAGGTCAGGATGTCGGCAATCGCCATCACGTCATCCAGAACTTTCTGGTAATCAACCGCTTCAGCTTTATAGAAATTCACCAGCTGGAAGTTGTGATATTCCATCACCTCTTTCAGTTTGTCAGCGAAGGTAGCTTTATCAAACAGATCGCCAACGCGCAGACCGCGGCGAGCCACTTTATCTTCGTAAGCCGGGCCGATACCGCGACCGGTCGTACCGATAGCTTTCGCGCCGCGCGCTTTCTCACGCGCAACATCCAGCGCAACATGATATTCGAGGATAAGCGGACAAGCTTCAGAAAGCAGCAGACGCTCGCGAACAGGGATACCACGGTCTTCCAGACCTTTCATCTCTTTCATCAGCGCAGCCGGAGACAGCACCACACCGTTACCGATGATGCTGGTGACATTCTCACGAAGAATTCCTGATGGAATGAGATGGAGGACGGTTTTTTCACCGTTGATTACGAGAGTATGGCCGGCGTTGTGACCGCCCTGATAGCGCACAACATATTTAGCCCGTTCAGTCAGGAGATCGACGATCTTCCCTTTACCTTCGTCACCCCATTGGGTGCCCAGTACGACGACGTTGTTACCCATTTTTCAAAATCACCGTTTGCTTAAAAATGGATTCTACCATCGCTTTTTCAGAGTTACAGCACTTTTTGCACTCAAAAGACGGTAAATTAGTCTACTTTGCGCTCAGCCAATCGTTTTCCTCAACATGTAGTAGATGACGATGCCGGCAACCACAAGTCCCCCGCCAAAGCGGCGTAATAAATTATCCGGTAGCTGGCTCATCGTGGCGACCATACGGCGCCATGCGCGGGGATAAAGCAGCGGTCCAAGCCCTTCAAGTACTAAAACCAGCGCCAGTGCCAACCAGATTATTGAGTTCATTATTCACCTTTATTTAAATGCAGCCAGTACAGCACCAGTCGCTCACTCGCGTTGAGTTGCACTCACTTCACATTCTCCGCTATTTCATCAATGTTATGAACCGGCTTTATGAAATGAAATACATAACAACTTGTTTTTTCTTAATTTCAATGATCGATTAGCGTACTAACCCCAGAAACGAAGATAATGAATTAAGCGCTGGTTTTATAAATGAAGCATTCTCGCAAAACGTAGCATCCGTGGGTTCATTGAATAAAAAACACCGCGGTAATTAATCGCTTTCATCATGTAAAAAAGGCGCCCCGATGGACGCCTTTTTGCATACTCATTGCTTATCAGCGAGTCGCTGCCGCTGGAGATTTCATATAGCGGAAGAAATCACTGTCCGGACTGAGAACCATCACGTCCTGATTGCTCTTGAAGCTGTTCTCGTACGCACGCAGGCTACGGATAAAGGCGTAGAATCCTGGATCCTGACTGAATGCATCAGCAAACAGTTTTGCGGATTCCGCATCGCCTTCACCGCGCAGGATACGCCCCTGGCGCTCGGCTTCCGCCAGCGTTTTGGTGACTTCATAGTCCGCAGTCGCGCGCAGTTTTTCAGCTTCTTCCTGACCCTGTGAGCGATGGCGACGAGCTACCGCTTCACGCTCAGCGCGCATACGGTTGTAGATCGCTTCAGACACTTCAGCAGGCAGGTTGATCTGCTTAATACGAACGTCGACGACTTCAATACCCAGCGCCGCCATACTGTTCGGGTTGATCACCTGAACCTTACCGTTCGTTTCTGCTTCAACTCGCTCCGCCGCTTTGGCAATTGCATCATCGGCAGCCGGCGTACTGACTTCATCTTCTGTGCCCGCAGAGCCTGAGTTCAGGGCATCGCGCACTTCCAGGGTCAAACGACCGCGGGAGTCGGTCACGATGTCTTTCACATCCAGACGACCAATTTCAGAACGCAGACGGTCGGAGAATTTACGCTTCAACAGTACTTCGGCCTGGGAGACGTCACCACCGCCGGTAGCCAGGTAGTAACGGCTAAAGTCGCTGATGCGCCACTTGATATAAGAGTCAACGATCAGGTCCTTTTTCTCTTTGGTAACAAAGCGGTCGGCCTGATTGTCCATCGTCTGAATACGCGCATCGAGCATCTTCACGGATTCAATAAATGGAATCTTGAAGTGAAGGCCAGGCGCATACACCAGCGGTTTGTTTTCATCGTCGCGCAGAACTTTACCAAAACGCAGCGTGATACCGCGCTCGCCCTCTTTGACAACAAAGATGGACATATAGAGCACCACCAGCACGATGACAATTATCGCGATAACAGATTTACGCATCGTTATTCCCCCTGACGCTGGTAGTCGTTACGCTGCGCGTTGGCGCGGCGTTGGTCCATAATGGTGCCTCCCGTAGAGGTAGAAGCGTTACTGGCGCTGCTTGAGCTGGATGCAGGCGGCAGACGCAGCAGATCGCTTGCGCCACTGCTATCACTCTTTGCCGCTGGCGCGCCAGCGCCTTTCAGCATCTGATCCAGAGGCAGAACCATCAGGTT
The DNA here is from genome assembly GCF_040065315.1 of Klebsiella sp. CN_Kp100. NCBI lineage: Bacteria > Pseudomonadati > Pseudomonadota > Gammaproteobacteria > Enterobacterales > Enterobacteriaceae > Klebsiella > Klebsiella sp. CN_Kp100. Next base: position 10,503 of record NZ_JBEAIJ010000004.1, on the reverse strand, counting down.
GCTCCCCTTATCGTTAACCAGCACTTTACGAGTATGGCTCAGCACTTTTTCCATGGTTTCGATATACAGACGCTCGCGGGTGATTTCCGGAGCCGCTTTATACTCAGGCAGAATTTTTGCAAAGCGAGCCACTTCACCCTGCGCTTCAAGAACGGTCTGGGTCTTGTACGCGCGAGCCTCTTCAAGGATACGCTGCGCCTGACCATTAGCCCGTGGCTGAACTTCGTTGGTGTAAGCTTCCGCTTCACGAATGTACTGCTGTTCGTTTTCACGTGCGGCAATCGCATCATCAAATGCGGCTTTCACTTCCTCCGGCGGACGCGCCGTCTGGAAGTTGACGTCCAGCAGGGTGATACCCATGTTATACGGACGAATCGTCTCTTCCAGCTCACGCTGGGTATCGCTACGAATGACGGTACGCCCTTCGGTCAGGATACGGTCCATCGTGTATTTACCAATAACGCCACGCAGCGCGCTGTCGGTTGCCTGACGCAGGCTGTCGTCAGCGCTGGTCACGCTAAACAGATAGCGTTCCGGGTCGGTCACGCGGTACTGTACGTTCATCTCAACGCGCACGACGTTTTCGTCTGACGTCAGCATGACGCCGGAGGCCGCCAGTTCGCGCACCGATTCAACGTTAACCGCCTGAACGTTATCAATGAAGGTGGGTTTCCAGTTAAGGCCAGGCTCAACCAGATGGCTAAATTTACCAAAGCGAGTGACGACGCCACGTTCAGCTTCTTTAATGGTATAGAAACCGCTGGCTGCCCAGATAATAACCGCAGCGGCGGCAACGATGCCGACGATACGTCCGCCCATAGGCCCGCGTGGTCCCTGTGAGCCGCTACCGCCGCCCAGTCCACCTTTCCCGCCGCCCAGGCCGCCAAGTTTTTTACTTAGCTTACGGAAGATATCATCCAGATCGGGAGGTCCCTGCTCGCGACCACCTTTGTTGCCATTTCCCCCAGAGTTGCCGCCTTGGTTATTGCTGCTTCCCCACGGGTCGCGGTCCTGTCCGTTATTACCGGGCTGATTCCACGCCATGTATATGCTCCATATTTGTTTTTGATATCCCCACAGGGGTTAATATCTTCAGGCAAGCTGCAAGGTCAAATCACGTATTCAACCAGCGCTGGCTCTTGTTTACAGAGGCGACGCCAGTCAACGATCGGCATGCGCACCTGCAGACCAACGCTACCGTCATCCTCCATCCACTCTTTCTCTATCGCCTGAAGCTGATAGAATCGGCTTCTCAACCGGCCTTCCTGCGGCGGCAGGCGCAGCGTATGCTGAGCCACTTCACCAGAGAGCCGTTCCGTCAAAGCCTGAAAAAGCAGCGGTACGCCAACCCCGGTCTGGGCGGAAAGCCAGACCCGAATCGGTTTGTTTTCTTCATCCCGATCGATACGCGGCTCAAAATCATCCAGCATGTCGATTTTATTCATGACCAGCAGCGCCGGGATCTCATCGGCCTCGATTTCCGCGAGTACCGTATTTACTGCGTCAATATTTTCTTGCACGCGAACATCCGCCGCATCAATGACATGCAGCAGCAGCGTCGCCTGGCGCGTCTCCTGGAGAGTCGCTTTAAACGCGGCCACCAGATCGTGCGGCAGATGACGAATGAAACCTACGGTATCCGCCAGCACGGTTTCACCAACATCAGGGACATCGATGCGGCGCAGCGTCGGATCCAGAGTGGCGAACAGCTGGTTCGCTGCATAGACCTCAGCTTCAGTTATCTGATTGAACAGCGTGGATTTACCGGCGTTGGTATAACCGACCAACGACACGGTGGGTATATCGGCTTTGGCCCGTGACCGCCGTCCTTGCTCGCGCTGTTTTTCAACTTTTTCCAGTCGCGACAGGATCTGCATAATACGGTTACGCAGCAATCGGCGGTCAGTTTCGAGCTGGGTTTCACCCGGGCCGCGCAAACCAATCCCGCCTTTCTGTCTTTCAAGGTGGGTCCAGCCGCGAACGAGGCGAGTCGCCATGTGGCGCAGCTGCGCCAGCTCAACCTGCAGTTTCCCTTCGTGGGTACGCGCTCGTTGGGCAAAAATATCTAAAATCAGGCCGGTGCGATCGATAACCCGACATTCGCATAAGCGTTCGAGATTTCGTTCCTGCGCCGGACTCAGGGCATGATCGAATAGCACGACCGATGCACCGGTCGCTTTTACGGCTTCCGCAATTTCGACAGCTTTACCTTCACCAACAAAATACTTCGGGTGCGGTGCTTTACGGCTACCGGTAATCACCTGCATTGCTTCGACACCGGCGGAAGAGGCCAGAGTTTCAAACTCCTGGAGATCTTCCATATCTTTGTCTTGCGAAAAATAGATGTGTACCAGTACCGCCTGCTCACCGGCATCATAACGGTCAAACAAGCGTAAACCCCTTATAAAATACCAGCGGGGAACGCAGAAAACCTGGCTCCCCGACGTGGAAAAACAGCATCTGCCTTATTCGGCGTCTTCGCTGTCTTGCTGCGGTGCAGAAGAACCCTGCGCACCACCACCGTGGTGATAGTTGTTAGTACCGCCGCCAGCATTGTTGCTGTGGTGTGACACCGGGCGAGACGGGACAACGGTAGAAATTGCGTGCTTATAGACCATCTGGCTGACCGTGTTTTTCAACAGGATCACGAACTGATCGAAAGACTCAATTTGCCCTTGCAGCTTAATACCATTCACCAAATAAATAGAAACCGGAACACGTTCCCGACGCAAAGCGTTCAGGAACGGATCTTGTAAAGATTGCCCCTTAGCCATTCTCTCTTTTCCTTATATGTATGCTTGTTTTGTACTCAGAACCTTACGATTCTTAAAAATTACGCACGATACCGTTCAATTGTACACGTTCAGTCCAGGCTAGCACCAACAACCTGTAATACTTTGTTGAACGCTTGTTCAGGTTGTTCACTGTCTAACCAGTGAATACCTTCCCAACCGCGCAGCCAGGTAACCTGACGTTTAGCTAACTGTCTCGTGGCGCAAACACCTCGATAAACCATTTCATCATACGGGATCTCGCCATTAAGGTAAGACCACATCTGGCGATATCCGACACAACGAATGGAAGGCATATCCGTATGCAAATCTCCCCGGGCAAAAAGCGCCCGCACTTCTGCTTCAAAACCTGAAGCCAACATCTGATGAAAACGCTGTTCTATGCGCTGATGGAGCAGTTCACGGCTCGCCGGGGCGATGGCGAACTGGTGCACCTTATACGGCAGAGCATCACCTGACGTTTGCGTCAGCTCCGTTAAAGTTTTACCCGAAATGAAAAAAACTTCCAGTGCTCGGGAAAGTCTTTGCGGATCATTTGGATGAATACGCGCTGCGGCAACGGGATCTATTTCCTGTAGCTGCTGGTGTAACGCGTTCCATCCCTGCTCTGCGGCCTGTTGCTCAATCCGCGCTCTGACCTGCGGATCTGCCGAAGGCAAAGGCGACAATCCTTCCAGCAACGCTTTGAAATACAACATTGTTCCGCCAACCAGTAGCGGAATACGCCCGGCCGCAACGATATCAGCCATCTCTGCCAGCGCATCGCGACGGAAATCCGCCGCGGAATAAGCCTCGGCCGGGTCCAGAATATCCAGCAGGCGATGCGGCGCAGCGCTCAGCTCTGCGGCATCGGGCTTGGCCGTACCGATATCCATCCCTCGATAGATTAGGGCTGAATCAACGCTAATCAACTCTACTGGCAAAACTTTACGCAGGGCGATAGCCAATGCGGTTTTACCAGAGGCCGTCGGGCCCATTAAAAATATTGCCTTAGGCAGGCTTGCCTCGGTTACATCACTCATCTTTCAGGGCATTCATCGCCGAATGTAAATCAACAGGTTGTAACAGGCCACCCGGCGGCGCTTTAACCAGCTGCGGACATAAACGCTCGATATCCGCCAGGACGGCAATCGCCTGCGCCATATTCCACTGCGCATGTTCGCTCGCCAGATTACGCGCTATCCACTGAGCAATATTGTCGGCGTCGCATGTTTTTTGCTGCGCCAGGTAGCCTATCAGTTCAGGAATCAAGATTTGTAAATTTTGTTGTCTTAAGGGTAAAGGCACTGCGCGGATCGTCACGTAGTGCGCATCGGACTGTAGTTCAATACCGACTTCTGCCAGCGCCGACTGCACCTGCTCAAGCGCGTCCTTTTCCGCCCCGGACACTTTTATCCGCAGCGGGATAAGCAGCGGCTGGGCACAGACCGCCTCCGCGCCCGGCGTTAGCTGCGCCTGGCGTAGCCAGCGCTCGGCAACCGGCAGGGCCAGCAGCGCAAGCTTACCGTCGCGCTCCAGCAGCGCACAGTCGTTATCGACGATCGTCAGCACGCGGCCAAAACTTTGGCTATGGCCTGCCAGGCCTTCCGCTACCGGCGCAGGAGATTTTGGTTTTCGCTCCGCGGCCGGAGTATCCAGCAGTTGGCGATAGAGCGCCCCCTGCTGTTTTTGATAACCTGGCTGCGCATGCGGCCAGCCGGCTCCGCCAGATGACCCCGTGGCAGCGGATTCTCGCGAGCCGCCGGTGCTGGTATTAAAGCGCGGCGCGACGGGCTCGTCACGATAACGGGGAGCGGCGGTTTCACGCGCGACGGCGGGCTGGGCAAAATGATTGCCGCCTGCCGCAATGCGGTTTTCAGGTACCTGACGCGACGCGGGTTCTGCGCCCTCTTCTGCCAGAGGAGCGTTCAGCTGCTGCTGCAGAACGCTTAGCACGCCTTGATAGATAAAATCGTGCACCAGGCGCGACTGATGAAAACGCACCTCATGCTTGGCCGGGTGCACGTTCACATCCACCTGATGCGGATCTATCTTCAGGTACAGCACAAAAGCGGGCTGCTGATCGGCGCCCAATTTGTCTTCGCAGGCCTGACGGATCGCGTGATTAATCAGGCGATCGCGCATCATCCGTCCGTTGACATAGCAATACTGAATCTCCGCCAGCGTCGGATTGGTATGCAGAGGATCGGCCACCCAGCCGCTGAGGGTCAGGTCGCCGTGCTGCCACTCGATAGCCAGAGCATGTTCGAGAAACGGCAAACCGCAGATTGCGCCCAGACGCCGTTCGCGCTGGCCATCCTGCGATACCGCCCGGTACTGGCGCACGGCCTTTCCGTTGTGGCTGAGGTTAATGGTCACGTCAAAGCGCGCCAGCGCGATGCGCCGTACGATCTCGTCGATATGGCCAAACTCGGTTTTCTCAGTGCGCATAAACTTGCGCCGGGCGGGGGTGTTATAAAACAGATCCAGTACTTCCAGCGTCGTACCCACCGGGTGGGCCGCCGGCTTCACGGTTACTGCCTGATCGCGTCCTTCGGCATAGGCCTGCCAGGCCTCCTGCTGATCCTCGGTACGCGAGGTCAACGTCAGGCGAGCGACTGAGCTGATACTGGCCAGGGCTTCGCCGCGAAAACCGAGGCTAATTATCGCTTCAAGATCATCAAGCGAAGCAATTTTACTGGTCGCGTGGCGAGCCAGCGCCAGCGCCAGCTCGTCTTTTTTAATGCCGCAGCCGTTATCGCGGATGCGGATTAACTTCGCGCCGCCGCGCTCAATATCAATATCGATGCGCGTCGCCCCGGCATCGAGGCTATTTTCCACCAGCTCTTTAACCACCGACGCCGGTCGTTCCACCACTTCACCTGCGGCAATCTGGTTGGCGAGCTGCGGCGGTAGAACCTGAATCGGCATGGCCGTCTCCTTAATTTAACAGCGTCCCATCTGACGAACCTGCGCTGGCAGTCTGCGCGGCTGCCCCGCGCGGCGCGGATTGTAGAGGATGTTGCATAAAGTAGTTACGCAGACCGTTATAAATGGCCTCTGCGACTTGCTGTTGATAAGCATCGCTGCCCAGCAGCCGCTCTTCGCCGTTATTACTGATAAACCCCGTTTCCACCAGGATTGACGGGATATCCGGCGAGCGCAGTACACCGAGGCTGGCATGTTCAGGACGACGCTTATGTAAATCGCCGATCCGCTGCAGCTGGCTCAGCACGTTAGTCGCCACATCATACCCGACGCGCTGGGAATGGCCGAACTGTAAATCCAGCACCGCCTGGCTCAGGTAAGGGTCCGACTGGCTGTTGGCCAACACATCGCCTGCACCGCCCAGCAGTTCGGATTGTTTCTCATGTTGCTCGAGCCAGCCGGCCATTTCGCTGTTCGCGCGACGGTTGGAAAGCACCCAAACCGATGCTCCGGTAGCATCGCGATTCGGTGCAGCGTCGGCGTGAATCGAGACAAGGAAATTGGCGTTTTGCTTACGCGCGACGTCAGAACGCCCCATAACTGAAATGAAATAATCGCCGTCGCGCGTCAGCACGGGTTTGAACTGAGGATCGGCATTCAGCAGCGCGCGGAGCTTACGCGCAATCGCGATGGTCACATTCTTCTCTTTAGTGCCGTTCGGACCAATCGCTCCGGGATCCTGGCCACCGTGACCGGCATCAATGGCGATAATCACTTTATCGTCGCTAGAAACGGTACGTGCCGCAGGACGCGTTACGCTGGTCGTACTGGTCACCGCAGTCAGGCGGTCGTTATCGGCTTTAAACGGGTTGCGCGCCGGCTCGCTCGGACGCACGGGCTGCGCCACGGGCCGTTCTGCCTGTTTCACCACGACACGCGGTGGCGGAGGCGGAGGCGGTTCATCGGCATTAATCGTAAACACCACGGTATAGTTAGAACCGTTCTGCTGTTTCACCGCGCGCGTTTTGCCGTCGGCGGTTAAATCCACCAACAGACGCAGCGACTGGGTATCCTGCGGCGCTCCGGAACGAATGCTTTTTACCAGATTATTGCCGCTAAACTGCAGCGGCAAGCCCTGGAGTACGCCGCTCTGTTTGATATCCAGCGCGACGGTGCGTTTGCCCTGCGGGCTAAACGAATATTCAGGGTCGCCGATAAAACTTATGGTAATACGGGCCTGCCGATCGCCATTTGAGACCTGGATATCGGATAAACTTGCCGCAGTGGCCTGAATGCTGAACAGCATCAGTGCGGCGGTCAGCCAACTGGTTAAGCGATACATCATCCCGTCGTCCTTCAGGCTAATTAGCCAAACGCGCCAATAAAGACTCACCCAATGAGGAGACCGCAGTTACGCGCGCCTCACGCCCTTGAGCCTGATATTCAAGGTGAATTTCAACATCCGGTTCCGGCAGTACGCCTGTACCCTGCTGCGGCCATTCCACCAGGCAGATGGCGTCGTCGGTAAAATAATCGCGGATCCCCATAAACTCGAGCTCTTCAGGGTCCGCCAGGCGATAGAGATCGAAGTGATAGACCATCAACTTATCGAGACTATAAGGCTCGACAAGGGTATAGGTCGGGCTTTTAACGTTGCCGCGGTGACCGAGAGCCTGAAGGAAACCGCGGCTAAAGGTCGTCTTACCCGCCCCTAAATCGCCGTACAAATAGATGACCGTCGCGCCAGTGCATGCCTGCGCTACGCGGTTGCCAAGGCTGAGAGTTGCCTGCTCGTCGGGTAAAGGAATCACTCGATTAATCATGGTCTACGTCAATCACATCCGGGTTAACAACACGCCTGAGCGTGGAAAAAAGATCGGTCGCCAGCATGCCGCGGGTGCCGTATCTGGCCGCCAGACGATCGGCGGCTTCGCCATGAGCAACGCATCCGGCACAGGCGGCATCATACGGCGTCAGCTGCTGGCCTAACAACGCAGCAATTATGCCGGTCAGGACATCGCCCATTCCGCCGCTGGCCATTCCGGCGTTGCCGGCATCGATAATACCCGTCTCGCCAGCGTCACTCGCCACGATCGTACCTGCGCCTTTCAGCACAACGACGCCGCCATAACGTTTTACCAGACGTTGTGCAGAATGTAAGCGATCGCTTTCAATTTCTGCCGCACTCACGTTCAGCAGACGAGCGGCTTCGCCGGGATGCGGCGTCAGCACGCGATTGTGACGTTTATCGGGATTGATTGCCAGCAGGTTCAGCGCATCCGCATCCCAGACCATCGGTTTGCGAAAATTCTCCACCTGGCGCAGCGCATTTTTACCCCACTCGCCCTGCCCCAGACCCGGCCCAATCGCGACGACATCCGCCCATTGCAGACTCTCTTCGAGCGAGCGGGAGGTCAGCTCATGGACCATCAGTTCAGGCCTGGCGGTCAGAATGGGCGCAATGTTGTCCCGGTGAGTCAGGACTCGCACCAGCCCGGCGCCCGCGCGCAGAGCCGCCTCGCCGCTCATGCGGATGGCTCCCGCCGTACCCGGTTCGCCGCCGATAATGACCAGCTTCCCGTGGTCGCCTTTGTGCGACGTTGGGCGTCTGGGCGGTAGCCAGTCGGCAAGCTTCGAGGCATCGAAGCGACTGAGCGCCGTCGTCTGGCCTGCCAGCCAACCCTCAAGCCCCAGGGCGTGGTGATGCAAGCGGCCAACGACATCGCGAGCCTTGCCGGTCAGCAATCCGGGCTTAAGCGCGATAAAGGTGATGGTATGAGCGGCCTGGATAACCGCACCCGGCGTGGTCCCCGTCTGCGCATTCAGACCTGAGGGGATATCCAGCGCCACAACCGGCGCCGGATGGGCATTAACGCGCGCGATAAGCTCCGCAACGTTTTCCCGTGGAGCGCTCTGCAATCCGGTCCCGAGCAGGCCGTCAATAATTAGCGTGATATCTTCTGGCCAGGCGATGTCGGCGGCATGAATCGTACCGCCGGCGTTGAGCCACTCTTCACGCGCGGTACTGGCCTCTTCCGGCAGCGGCTTCTCGCTATCCAGCGCCACCAGCGTGACCTGAATACCTCGCGACTGCGCCAGGCGAGCCACCACGTAGCCGTCGCCGCCGTTATTGCCGTGACCGCAGAGAATCAGCCAGCACCGGTTTTCAGGATAGTGCTCGTAAGCCCGTTCAAAAGCCGCTTCGCCCGCACGACGCATCAGCTCGTATAACGTCAGCCCGAGGGCATCCGCCGCCTCTTTTTCCGCCCGCCGTAGCGCATCCGCCGACCAGATGATATGTGGTATACTGTCGGCGTTTTTCGTCATCGTATGGTCCATCATGTCACAGCCCCTCGATCTCAATCAGTTAGCGCAGCAAATCAAACAATGGGGCACAGAGCTGGGGTTCCAGCAGGTCGGTATTACCGATACCGATCTCAGCGCCAGCGAACCTAAACTGCAGGCGTGGCTGGATAAACAATACCATGGCGAAATGGAGTGGATGGCGCGTCATGGCATGATGCGCGCGCGACCTCATGAACTCCAGCCCGGTACGCTCCGCGTGATTAGCGTCAGGATGAACTATCTTCCCGCTAATGCCGCTTTCGCCCGAACCCTGAAAGATCCCGCGTTGGGTTACGTTAGCCGTTATGCCCTTGGACGGGACTATCACAAGCTGTTACGTAATCGCCTGAAAAAATTAGGTGAGATGATTCAGGGGCAGTGTGCTTCGCTCAATTTTAGACCTTTTGTCGATTCCGCGCCGATTCTTGAACGCCCTTTAGCCGAAAAAGCGGGGCTGGGATGGACAGGTAAGCACTCACTCATCCTTAGCCGCGATGCCGGCTCGTTCTTTTTCCTCGGCGAATTGCTTATCGATCTCCCTCTTCCCGTCGACCAGCCCGTTGAAGAAGAGTGCGGACGCTGCGTTGCCTGCATGACCATCTGCCCAACCGGCGCCATCGTCGAGCCCTATACCGTTGATGCCCGGCGCTGTATCTCCTATCTGACTATCGAACTGGAAGGCGCTATTCCGGAAGAATTTCGTCCGCTGATCGGTAACCGCATATACGGCTGTGATGACTGCCAGCTGATTTGCCCGTGGAACCGCTTCGCGCAATTAACCGATGAAGATGATTTCAGCCCGCGTCAGGCGCTGCATGCCCCGGCGCTGGTAGAACTGTTCGCCTGGAGCGAGCCCTGGTTTTTAAAAGTGACGGAAGGATCGGCCATTCGCCGTATTGGTCATCTGCGCTGGCTGCGTAATATCGCCGTTGCGTTGGGCAATGCGCCCTGGAATGAAGCGAACCTGCAGGCGCTGGAAAGCCGCCGGGGTGAGCACCCACTTCTCGACGAACATATCGAATGGGCGATTGCGCAGCAAATTGCAAAAAGAAATGCCAATGTGATTGAGGTGCAACTACCGAAAAAGCTACGGCTGGTCAGGGTGGTTGAAAAAGGGTTACCGCGCGACGCCTGATTCATTCACAGGGTGTGAATAAAAATAAAAACACATTGCGTTTCAACATGCAGACGTTCGTCAAGCGATCGAGTTAACACTTTGAAATGAAATTTTCTTATTATATTTCAACAATATAGATAAATACTATTTACATAGTGAAGTATTTTTCGGGATTAAGGCAAAAGATTAACCTGTGGATAAGTCTGTTCACAGTATTTTCTGGACAGGACGAAAATCATCCCCGGCGCGTGATTGCGCTGTGGATAAATCAGGTATAAGAAGAAATTTGGAGCGGGAAACGAGACTCGAACTCGCGACCCCGACCTTGGCAAGGTCGTGCTC